>NZ_JAPELK010000011.1:0-253051 GCF_029813005.1 Hahella sp. CR1 | reverse complement strand
CATTCGAGAAGGAAGCCAAGTGGATTCAGCGTTATTTTTTTAGAAGTGATTGATACAGCTCATGGGAATTTCCATTCGTGTTTATGTTGACCGTGAGGCGTCTGTAGCAAGAGCTATTAATCGAGTGGCGAGAGTATGCGGTTGGCTTGTTGAGAGTTTCGCTTGGGTAAGCGGATATATGAGCGTTCTAAAATCTTATGACGGGATTTGTACTTAATTCGCGCATTCGCTAGCGGTGAAATTTCAATATTGCGCCTTACTTACTACGGATCACTTTATCATGGAGACATTGGAATGCCTGCAATCACGGAAAAGCAGATTTTTGGCTGGGCACAAGGCTGGGCTAAAAACAAAGGAGAGGAAATTGTTAGAAATTTCATGCAAAAAGGTGGATGGGAAGGCTGGGCTCAGGTAGAGCTGGCGAATGTATTTCAAACATTACCTGGCGATGGTGTTGTTAATGTTGAAAGGGAAGTTCACGCATATCAAAATGCGCGGCAAGCAGTCGACATAAAAATTACAGACGTCAACCAACAAAAATCATTCCTGGTAGAACTAAAATGTGAATCGCTCTTTGCCTCTGCAGACAGCGCCACGCAACAAGCTGGCAATAAATTCTACCTAAACTTTCAAGACGATATTCAAAAACTCAGACTACGAACAAAGCAACAAAGCCAACCGCTAGCTCTTATGTTCATCATTAGCGACGAAGCAAGAAGAGAGACTGACTCTTTCTTTGGCGATAGTGTCCAACGGGAGGACTTTAGTCTACCTGATGGTTGGACGTTAAGTATCTATTTAGCAGGGTAATAATAGAAAACGCGTGTTTGATATTCGTCTGCCTAATCAAAACTCACAATTTATTGTACTTTGGGTAGGCAGATACGAAATCAAAAGCTTTTGATGATTTATAGATACTCGTCCGCATTTCTCTCGAAACACTTACAACAAACGGCCAATGCCAAATACAAGGCGACACGTTTTTCTACGTCAAAGATAAGGCTTGGCCTACAAAACGATGACTATTCACATCGGCGCAGTGACGCTCAGCGCCTTACACCTATTATTCATAGTGGCGACAATACGCTTCCCGAAAAGCAAAAGATGCAAGCCGGGTGTATTCAGTGCTATTTCCCGATGTGATTAATACTCCTCATGGGAATTTCCATTCGCGCCTATGCGCGTCATCGAGGCGTCTCCGACACCGCCGTTCGTAAGGCGATTCAGACAGGACGCATTACCCCCGAGCAAGACGGAACGCTGGATCAGGAACGGGCGGATCGGGAGTGGGAGCGCAATACCGAATCGCCCAAGGTCGGATCGCGCCGAGGCGTCGTCAAAGCGCGAACGCCCGAAGAAATCTCTAGTAACGGGAATGCCTCTCTTCTACAGGCGCGCACCGTCAATGAGGTGGTCAAGGCGCAGACGAACAAGGTTCGCCTGGCGCGACTAAAAGGCGAATTGGTGGATCGCTCGCAGGCGATCGCCCATGTGTTTCAGTTGGCGCGCACCGAACGCGACGCCTGGCTGAACTGGCCCTCGCGGGTGTCCCCCCATATGGCGGCCCAGCTTGGCGTTGATCCACATACGTTCCATGTGGCGCTGGAATCGGCGGTGCGCGAGCATTTGCAAGAACTTGGCGAGCTGCGTCCCCGAGTGGATGGATGATTTCGGGCCTGGATTATGACGGGGCGGCGGATATCGAACAGGCGTGGCGTGAGGGACTGACCCCAGAGCGATTGCTCTCCCTGTCGGAGTGGGCCGATCACCACCGGGTCCTGTCCAGCAAAGCCTCCGCGGAACCCGGGCGCTGGCGCACCCAGCGCACACCCTACCTGCGAGAGATCATGGACTGTCTCTCTCCGACCTCGCCAGTTGAGCGGGTCGTGTTTATGAAGGGCGCACAGGTCGGCGGCACTGAGGCCGGCACTAACTGGATCGGTTACGTTATTCATCATTCCCCCGGTCCCATGATGGCGGTCTGGCCTACCGTGGATATGGCGAAGCGGAGCTCCAAGCAGCGGATAGATCCCTTGCTGGAGGAGACGCCGGCGCTGACTGAATTGGTCGCCCCCGCGAGATCAAGAGACTCAGGCAACACCATCTTGTCGAAGGAGTATCGCGGCGGCGTATTGGTCATGACCGGCGCCAACTCCGCGGTGGGGCTGCGCTCCATGCCAGTGCGTTATTTGTTCCTGGACGAGGTGGACGCCTACCCGGTGGATGTGGAGGGCGAAGGCGACGCCATCACCCTGGCGGAAGCGCGCACGCGCACCTTCTCCCGCCGCAAGATCTTCATTGTGTCCACACCGACCATCGCCGGAGCCAGCGCGATTGAGCGCGAATACGAGGCGTCCGACCAAAGGCGATATGTCGTGCCTTGTCCACATTGCAGCCACCCGCAGTGGCTGCGCTTTGAGCAGTTGCGGTGGGAGCGTGGCCGTCCCGACACCGCCGCCTACGTGTGCGAAGCGTGCGCCGTCCCCATCGCCGAGCATCATAAAACCTGGATGCTGGAGCGCGGCGAGTGGCGAGCGATGGCGCCCGGGCGCGGAACCAAGACTGCAGGCTTTCACTTATCTTCCTTGTACAGCCCGATAGGCTGGCGCACCTGGGCGGATATCGCCTACGCCTGGGAGAGCGCCGTCAACAAAGAGTCAGGCTCCAACGCCGCGATCAAGACCTTTAAAAATACGGAGCTCGGCGAGACCTGGGTGGAGGACGGCGAAACGCCGGATTGGCAACAGCTGGCCGAGCGGCGTGAGGATTTTCCCGTCGGCTGTGTACCCGCCGGCGGTCTCCTGCTGGTGGGAGGCGCGGACGTACAACAGGATCGCATCGAAGCGTCGATATGGGCCTTTGGTCGCGGCAAGACAGCCTGGCTGGTTGAGCATCGCGTGCTGATGGGCGATACCGCGCGCGAAGACGTCTGGGGACGTTTGGCGGCGTTACTTGATGAAACCTGGAGCCATGAGGATGGCGCGCAACTCCCCCTGACGCGATTTGCATTGGATACCGGCTTCGCCACACAGGAAGCCTATGCGTTCGTGCGCGCCCGTCGCGATCCACGCCTTATGGCCGTCAAAGGACGAGCGCGTGGCGCGGCGTTGGTCGGATCGCCCACGGCGGTGGATGTCACCCAGGGCGGTCGCAAGTTGCGTCGGGGCGTCAAACTGTTCTCGGTGGCGGTGGGCATCGCCAAACTGGAGTTATACAACAACCTGCGCAAGCACGCAGACATGGCGGAAGATGGGGTCACTCCCGTCTATCCGGCCGGCTACATTCACTTACCCCAAGTCGACGCCGAATTCCTGCAGCAGCTCTGCGCGGAGCAGCTGGTGACGCGCCGGGACCGCAACGGTTTTCCGGTGCGCGAATGGCGCAAGATGCGTGAGCGCAATGAAGCGTTGGACTGCTATGTATACGCCCGCGCCGCGGCTTGTGCGGCGGGGTTGGATCGATTTGAAGAACGCCATTGGCGCGAGCTCGAAAAAACACTGCGTCCGCCAGATACGCCAGAACCTCCTATTGCACATTATGACGACAAGGCCGCCCTCGAAGGCGGCCTTGTCGTTTCTAAATCCCGATCCCCAAGTCGACGCCGCATTCAGAGCGCGTGGCTGACACGATAAGAGACCCATGTATACCCAAGAGCAACTTGATGTTTTGAAGCGGGCGTTGGCCACTGGCGAGCGCCGGGTGAGTTTCGGCGACAAAACGGTGGAGTACCGTTCGGTGGCCGAGCTGCAGGCGGCGATACGCACCGTGGAGGCGGAGATTTCCCGACACGCACATACGCCGCGGGTAAGGCGGATTTATATGACGACGGGCAAAGGCGCCTGATGGCCTGGTTCGCGCGTCTGCACAAAGGGTTGTTCGGACAGACCGCGCCGACCTATGACGGCGTTGGCGGCGGCCGTCGGGCGCTCGCCTGGCAAGTGGGCAATCCCGGTGCGGTGGCGGCGTTGGCGTTTACCCAGAATGAGCTGCGCGCCAAAAGCCGGGATCTGGCCCGCCGCAATGTCTGGGCCGCAGCGGGCGTCGAAGCCTACGTCGCCAATGCCATCGGCGTCGGCGTCAAACCCCAGTCCCTGGTCAAAGATCCCCGTTTGCGGGAAGCCATTCATGAGCTGTGGCGCGACTGGTGCGAAGACGCCGACGCCGCCGGACTGACGGATTTCTATGGCCTGCAGGCGTTGGTGTGTCGCGCCATGCTGGAGGGCGGCGAGTGTCTGGTGCGGCTGCGTTACCGCCGTCCAGAAGACGATCTGCCGGTTGGACTGCAACTGCAGGTGTTGGAGCCGGAGCATCTGGACCCGACACTGAATCAGGACCTGCCCAACGGCCATACCCTGCGCGCCGGCATCGAGTTCGATCGCCTGGGACGGCGCGTCGCCTACCACCTTTTTCGCACGCATCCGGGAGACGGTCTGCTCGCCCCGGCGTCCGGCGCGACGGACTTGGAAACAGTGCGGGTTCCCGCCGCCGAAATCCTACATGTGTTCCGGCCGCTGCGACCGGGTCAGATCCGCGGCGAACCCTGGCTGGCCCGGGCCCTGGTCAAGCTCAACGAGCTGGATCAATACGACGACGCCGAGCTGGTGCGCAAGAAAACGGCGGCGATGTTCGCCGGTTTCATCACGCGGATCGGCCCAGAGGACAACCTGATGGGCGAAGGCGCGCCGGACGGACAGGGAGCTGCGCTGGCGGGACTGGAGCCCGGGGCGTTGCAGATTCTCGAGCCTGGTGAGGACATCAAGTTCTCGCAACCGGCGGACGTCGGCGCCAGCTACGCAGACTTCATGCGTCAACAGTTTCGCGCCGTCGCCGCAGCGATGGGCATCACCTACGAGATGCTAACTGGCGATTTGACCCAGGTAAATTACTCCTCGATCCGCGCCGGCCTGCTGGAATTTCGACGTCGCTGCGAAGCGATCCAGCACGGCGTCATTGTCCATCAGCTCTGCCGCCCCATCTGGCGCGCATGGATGACTCAAGCGGTGCTGGAAGGCGCTTTGCGCGCGCCCGATTTCGCCAACCGTCGGCGGGACTATCTCGCCGTCAAATGGGTGCCCCAGGGATGGCAGTGGGTCGATCCCAAGAAAGAATTCGATGCGCTGATTGTGGCCATTCGCGCCGGGTTACTGTCCCGCTCTGAAGCCATCTCCGCGTTTGGTTATGACGCGGAAACCATCGACAGAGAAATTGCCGCGGATAACGCGCGCGCAGACGAGCTTGGTCTGGCGTTCGACTCCGATCCCAGACAAGCCGCTGCAGCGACCGACGCCGCCCCTTCCGATTCCTCAGAAGACTAAAACACATATGCCCATGATTCATTTAGCGTCCCGCCTGATCGGGACGCCGCTACTGATCGCCCGCTGCAAACTGGATGTGATCCTGGCGGTGGTGGGTGGTCGGATAGGACTGGCCAACCCGGGCGTGAGCCTCACGCCGCCGGCGCCGCGAGCGCGCAAAGACAGCGCGCCCGGCATTGCGGTTATCCCCGTGCATGGCTCGCTGGTGCGGCGCACGCTGGGCCTTGAAGCCGCGTCTGGCCTGTCTTCCTATGGCCAGATCGCGCAAAGCCTGGATGCCGCCGTGGCCGACCCACAGGTGGCGGGTATTTTACTCGACATTGATTCGCCGGGCGGTGAAGCCGGCGGGGTCTTTGAGCTGGCTGAACGCATCCGCGCGGCGAACGCCCGCAAGCCGGTCTGGGCGCATGCCAATGACTCCGCCTTCTCCGCCGCCTACGCCATCGCCGCAAGCGCGGGTCGGCTCAGCTTGTCGCAGACCGCAGGCGTGGGCTCGGTGGGCGTGATCGCGCTGCACGTAGACCAGTCAGCGAAAGACGCCCGCGACGGATTAGCGTACACGGCGCTGTACGCCGGCGAGCATAAAAACGATCTGTCTCCCCATGCCCCGCTATCGCCGGAAGCCGCCAGTTCTCTCCAGGCGGAAGTGGATCGTCTGTACCGGATTTTCGTCAGCCAGGTCGCCCAGATGCGCAACCTGAGCGAGGACAACGTGCGCAATACGAAAGCGCGTCTGTTCTTTGGCGAAGAAGCCGTGTCGTTAGGGCTGGCGGACGCCGTCTCAAGCTTTGATCAAACCCTCTCTGAATTCACCGATGCGTTACGACGACAAGGCGCACTCACGCCTCGTGAACGTCGCAACGCGCACGCTTACCCCCGCTCGTCCAAGGAGCTTATTGTGTCTGAAGTCCCCCCAGAAACCTTACCCACTCACGTTGACGATCCTGTCGTGGAAGCGTCTATCGAGCCGGCTTCGCCGCCGGTGCAGGCGCCGCCTTACGCCCAGGCGCAGGCCATTGCCGAGCTTTGTTTGATTGCTGGCGTTCCCCAACGCACCGCCGAGTTTCTCGCCGCGGGCAGCAGTGAAGCGCAGGTCCGGCAGGTCTTGCTGAGCGCGCGGGCGGAGCAGCCTGAAATCGCCTCGCGCATTACAGCGGAAACCGGGACGCAGCTGCGCCCCGAACACAGTCCGGTTGTCGCCGAGGTCAAACGTTTGGCGGGAGAAGCGTAGTCAATGCCCGCCATTCACGAAACCAACAATCTAGGGGATCTGCTCAAGTTCGAAGCCCCCAATCTCTATTCCCGCGATGTAGCCAGCGTAGCGGTCGGACAAAAGCTGACGCTGGGAGCGGTTGTTTCCCTGGATGCGGAGGGACGACTGAAAGCGCTGACGCCAGCGGCCGAGGGCGGCGATACGGCCGTCGGCGTTCTGGCCGTGAGCATCGACGCCACCAGTGCGGAGCGACATGACGCGCTTTTTATCGCCCGTCACGCGGTGGTCGCAAGCGATGCGCTGATCTGGCCTTCCGACATTACCCCCGAACAAAAAGCCGCTGCGATGGCGCAACTGAAAGCGCGCGGCGTGCTGGTGCGCGCAAGCGCCTGACGTCCCTCCTGAGAAAGAGTTCATGCTGAATCCCTTTGATACCCCCGCCTTTTCCATGGCCGCGTTGACAGCGGCCATTAATATTCTGCCCAACCGATATGGGCGCCTGGAATCGATGAAGCTCATGCCGATGCAGCCGGTTCGCACGCGCCAGATTATCGTGGAAGAAATGAACGGCGTGCTGAACCTGCTGCCGACCCTGCCGCCGGGCTCGCCCGGCACCGTGGGACGTCGCGGCAAGCGTTCGCTGCGTTCCTTCGTGATACCGCACATCCCCCATGACGACGTCGTGCTGCCGGATGAGGTGCAAGGCGTGCGCGCCTTCGGATCTGAAACCGATATGGAGACGATCGCTGGCATCATGGCGCGCAACCTGCAAACCATGCGCAACAAGCACGCCATCACGCTGGAGCACCTGCGGATGGGCGCCTTGAAAGGCGTCATTCTGGACGCCGACGGATCGGTGCTGTACGACCTGTACGACGAGTTCGATATCGCCCCGACCACTATCCCTTTTAATCTGGGCAATACCGGTACGGCGGTTAAGGATCGCTGCATCAAAGTGCTGGCTCACATTGAGGACAACCTTCGCGGCGAGTTCATGACTGGGGTGCATTGCTTATGCTCACCGGAGTTTTTCGCGGCGCTGACGGGCCACGCCAAAGTGGAGAAAGCCTACGAGCGTTGGCAGGACGGCGCGATATTAATTAACGACGTGCGCTCTGGATTCACCTTCGGCGGCATCGTCTTCGAAGAGTATCGCGGGCAAGCCAACGATATCGATGGCGCTGCGCGACGCTTTATCGCGCCCGGCGAAGCGCATGCGTTTCCGGTAGGCACGATCGACACCTTCGCCACGCACTGCGCGCCGGCGGACTTCAATGAAACCGTCAATACCATCGGTAAACCGCTGTATGCGAAACAGGAGCCGCGCAAGTTTGGCCGCGGCACGGATTTGCATACCCAGTCCAATCCGTTGCCGATGTGTCGACGTCCAGGCGTCCTGGTGCGCTTAACCGCATGATCACACGTTTGGAGGCCTTGTATGACGCCGCTGATCGAGCAGGCCTGTTGGTTCGCGCAGAGACTGACGGGGGCTCGGCGTCAGTGGAGTTCCGGGCGCCGGATGAGCCCGTGCTCGAGGGACTGGCGCTGTCCGCCGACTACGCCATTCGCTACCCAGTCTCGGCGCTTCCCACTTTGGCTATCGATGACGAAATTGTCGTCGCAGGCGTTTGCTATCAGGTGCGTGATATTCGGGCCGTGGGCGATGGCGCTGAACGACGGGCGGATCTGACCCGGTTGGAGCCGCTCAGCTGAATTCCATTCGTGAACGCATTCAACGCACATGCCTGGACACGCTCAAGAAGGCGCTGGCTCCAGTCCCTGTCTGGCGTTATCCCACGGCCCCGATCAATCGGGAAGCAAGCCCTGCGCTGCTGCTGATGACGGAGTCGGACATCGTTCTTGCCCGCGTGAATGACCGGGTGGAACGCGCACTGAGTATTCGTCTGGTGGCGATCACCCGTGGCCGGGATGCGTTTGAACAAGCGGATCGACTGGCGGTGGCAGCCCATACGGCGCTGATGCGCGACGCCAATGTGGGCGGACTGGCTTACGCATTACTGGAAATCGACGCGGAGTGGGATGCGGAAGACGCCGATGCCGGCGCTGTCGCACTGCCACTGCGTTATGAAGTGCGCTACCGGACTCAAATAAACGACTTGACTAGGCAAGACGCAAAAATGTCGCATTACGCTATAGTAAAATGAAGCACACAGGGGGCTCGGTTTCAAATAGACACAGTTAATAGCCAGTGGATGTAGAACGATGAGAATTGAAACTAGAGAATCAGATGATGGTGCCGTTGTCACTATTATTGTTAGCGGCCGCTTTGATATTTATCTGTTTAATCAGTTTAAAGCTTCATATGAGGCATTCCCCAAGAGCACGATATTCCATATAGATTTGCGATATACGGAATACATGGATAGCTCGGCGTTAGGCATGTTGCTGAATATGCGCAGTTATTTAGGGGGCGATTGCGCCAAGATTAAAATTGTCACCAGCTCTACAGGCATTCAGAAAGTCCTTGAAATAGCGAAGTTCAGTAAAAAGTTCTCCATAGAGTCCGTTTCTGAATCTTGAATTAGTCAGATCCCTGATCCTTGTGAATCTATATCAAATAGGCTGGGAAACATCCCGCCTCAGCCTTTTCTGTACCAGCTAAAGTCCATTTCACTCTCTCACCCAAACAGGGAAACTCTCTGTGAAGTTAAATCTTCTATGCCCGCACATTCATGCCGGCGTCGCCTATAGCCCCGGCGACTGTATTGAGGTCGATGCGGCCGCCGCCCGTTGGCTGATTGAGCTTGGCGTGGCTGAAGCCATCACATCGACGAAAGCGGCCCAGACCAAAGATCGCATTCCCCACCCAAAAGGAAATTAAACATGTCGTATTTCTCCGGCCAGGGGCGCGTCTATATCGGCGCGCGCGATCCCCTCGGCCATCCCTTGGGACTCAGCTACGTAGGCAACGTTCCTGAGTTGAAAGTGTCGCTGTCGGTGGAAACTCTGGAACATCAGGAGTCCGTCAGCGGACAACGACTGACGGATCTGCAGTTGATCAAAACCAAGAAAGGCGAATTCGCCTGCACATTGGAGGAGTTGATTCCTTCCAACTTGGCGTTAGGTCTTTATGGCGTCTCCACGGAGCAAACCGCCGGCACGGTGACCGCGGAGACGTTGCCGAATCCGCTGAATCCGGGCGAGCTATACCTGTTGGCGAAGCAGAATCTGTCCGAGGTGGTGATCAAAGACTCCGGCTCGCCAGCGAAAACCCTGGCGCAGGCGCAATACCGCGTGAACGCCAAACATGGCTCCCTGACAGTGCTCGATAAATCCGAGAATGGCCCCTTTGTCGAGCCCTTCAAGGTGGATTACAGCTACGGAACGGCGCAGAGCACCGCCATGTTCACCCAGCCGCTGCCCGAGCGCTGGATTCGCTTTGAGGGACTGAACACCGCCGACGGCAATCGCGAGGTCGTCATCGATCTGTACCGGGTGGCGATCAATCCCGCCAAAGAGTTATCGATCATTACCGACGAACTGATGAAATTCGAACTTTCCGGCCAGGTATTGGCGGACACGCTGAAGTCGGCGCAGGGCGACCTGGGTCAGTTCGGCCGTATTGTGTTGTTGTAGGAGGACGCGTGGATACATCGGAATGGGACGTACTGGCGCCGCCCGCACATACCCTGGATATCGCGGAAGAGACGCTCACGCTCTCGCCATTAACCTTGGGAGAACTGCCCGCATTGATTCGGGCCGTGCGGCCTTTTATCGCCCAATTGGGCAGCGAGCCGGACTGGTTGGCGTTGTTCTGCGACCACGCCGACTCGCTCCTGACGGCGTTGGCGATAGCGAGCCGGCAACCTGTAACCTGGGTGGAGGCGTTGGCGCTGGATGACGCCTTGAAATTAGCGACCGCGTTGTTCGAGGCGAACGCCGATTTTTTCATGCAAAGGGTGGCGCCGGGATTCGATCGGCTGGCGCAACGACTGGCCGCCCGATCACCTGGAGCGACGCCATCGCCCGTTTGATTCGCGCGGGCCACCGCTACCCGGATCTGCTCACGTACACCCCCACCCAAATCCAGACTTTTCTTATTGCGGATCAGCGTTATGAAAACGAACGGATGCTGGCGCATTTGACGGTGTTGAATATCGCGGCCCAGGGCGGCCCTGAGGATGTGAGTCGTTTGCGAGAGGTGTTACGCCTTGCGGATTGATCTGGTCGCGGATGGCCTGTTGGATCGGCGGAGATTTAACGCCTGGCGCAAAGAAAAGCGTCAAGCGGTGCATTCGGCGGTGGGCAAAGTCATGCGCGCTTCCGGCCGGGATATGGTGACGCGGGTGCGTGATGACATGCGTCGCGGTTTCTCACGCACGTCGCCGGCGCTGCTGCGTTCCGTGCGCGCCAAAGTGTATGACGCAAAATCAAACCAATTACCCGCCTTGTGGGTGGGGTCCAAGATTCCCTGGTTGGGTGTTCATGAGCGCGGCAAGGTGATACGGGGACGCATGTTGATCCCTTTGTTGCCCGCGCATCAACGCATCGGACGCAAGGCCTTCGCGCGTCTGGTGGACGACTTACGACGGGCGAATCTCACCGCCTTCGTTAAGCGTCACGGCAAACTGATTCTGATGGCGCACAGCACGCCAGAGTCGTCGCGGGTTTTATCTCGCTTTCGGCGCGCCGAGCGTGAGAGACTAGGCGTTCGTCGACTGACCCGCGGCGAAGCCATTCCGATCGCGGTCCTGGTCTCCAAAGTCACCTTGAAAAAGCGCTTCGACCTGCAGCAGTCAGTGCGCGCGGAACTGCCCCGATTGACCGCGTCGCTGCGCGTCATCCTTAAACGACTCTGACCATGGCTTCACCTCGAGCTCAAATCCTTATCTCCGCCGTCGATGATACCCGGCGCGCATTCACCTCCGTCAACGGCAGCCTCTCGCACCTTCGTGAACACGCCAATCAGCTAGGGGATCTGCTCTCCCGGCTGGGTGGATTGATCGGGCTTGGACTGGGCGTGCGCGAGCTGACGGAGACGGCCGACCAATATAAGAACCTGCAGGCGCGACTCAAGCTCGCCGTCACCTCGCAGGAAGAGTTCAATCGCGCCAATTCCGAACTCTACGCGATATCTCAACGCAACCGCGCGCCATTGGCGGAGACGGTCACGCTTTATGCGCGACTGGCGCCCTCCGTACGCGCTCTGGGGCGGGAGCAAAGCGAAGCCTTGGCGGTGACGGAGACAATCAGTCAGGCGGTCGCCTTATCCGGCGCCTCCAGCGAAGCCGCCGCCGGGGCGCTGCTGCAGTTGGGTCAGGCGTTTGCGTCAGGGCAGCTGCGCGGCGAGGAGTTTAACGCAGTCGTGGAGCAGACGCCGCGATTGGCGCAGGCGATTGCGGATGGCATGGGCGTTCCCATGGGCGCGCTGCGTGCTCTGGCGCAGGAAGGCAAGATCACCGCCAAGGCGGTCATGGATGCGCTGAAGCATGAAAAGGCGCGCTTGACGCTGGAAATGGCGAGCTTACCGGATACGGTGTCGGGCGCATTAGTGCGCTTGAAAAACGCCTTTCTACGCGCGTTTGGCGAGCGGGACTCCCATAGCGGCGTGACCGCCGCACTGGCCCGGAGTCTGCAGTTTCTGGCGCAGCATTTGGAGGCGTTGATCGATCTGGCCGGCGTGGCGCTGGTGGCCGCCATGGGACGCATGATCGCCTCTTTGACGGCGAGTCTTGCCGCCACCCGGGCGGAAAATGCGGCGCGACTGGCCAGTCTGAAAATACTGTCGGCGGAGGCGGCGGCCCGGCATCAGAGCGCGTTGGCGGCATTGGCCCAGGCCCGTGCGCAAGGCGTGGCGACCGCGGCCTTGGTCGCGGATGTGGCGAAAACCCGCACCCAGGCGATGGCGGCGTCTTCCGCCTTTGCTCAGGCGGCCGCCTCCGCCACGCTTTGGGGACGGGTTTTGACGGTACTGCGCGGCGCGCTGGCCTTGTTAGGCGGCCCCGTCGGCGCCTTTGTGACGGCCTTGGGCCTGGTGGCGGGCATGCTGTACTCCGCCCGTGACGCCACCGTTCAATTCGGCGGAAAGACCGCCACACTCAAGCAGATTGCAACGGCGACCTGGGACCTGGTGACGGAGAAAATCGGCGCCGCCATCGACGCCATAGCAGAGCTGGCCAGCGTCGGTGAAATCAGTTGGCGGCGCTTGCGAGAAGCGGCGGTTAGCGAATTACGCGAGCTCGGCGCAACGCTGCGGCGATCAGTGAATACGCTGCTGGGCGCCTTTACCGCAGTGGGACGGGTTGCAGGCGTGACCACGGGCTTTCTGGTGGCGCGTTTTCGAAGCGCGTTCTCCGATATCGGCGCACTGGCGAGCGCGTTGGCGAAAGACGTGGAAGCGGCGTTCCAAGGCGACTTTTCCATGCAGTCTCTGAAGACGACGATGATGCGTCAACTGGGCGAAGTGGGAGATTACGGACGCCAGGTCTCACGCGAACTCCATGAGGCGTTTTCACGGGATTATGTTGGCGAAGCCACGCAGGCGATCGCCTCACGCATTAAACCGGAAACCACTGAACCAGGCGTATTTGGACGCACCCAACCGGCCGGTGCGGCGCCGGGCGCAGAAGGCGCGCGGATGACCCTGGACCAAGCGCGCGCCGACGCGGAACTGCGCTTACTCAAAGATTCTTTGGCGCGGGAAAACGCCGAGTTGGATCGCGCACTGGCGGAACGTCAGCTGTCTTTGCGGGAGTATTACGCCGAAAAGACGCGGCTCGCACAGCGCGACATCGATGCGAACATCGAACGGGTGCGCACGGCGATACAGCGTCAGAAGGCATTGCTAAAGACGAGCCAGGACGTTGCTGGACGCGCCAAGGCGCAAGCGGATCTGGTGAAACTGGAAGCGGAGCTGACCCTACTCAATCGGCAGCGGGTGGATACGGAAGTCGCCAATGCGCGTCAGGCGGCGCAGGCGGAGAAAGAGCTCGGCGACGAGCTTGCGCGCGTCAAAGCCGAGTTAAGGGAATTAACGGGCGTCGCCGATAGCGCGGATAGACGCGCGCAAGTGGCCCAGCGATATCAGTCCCTGGTGGCGAGACTGCAGGCGGAAGGCGATCAGGAAGGCTCCGCCCTGGTGAACCGACTCATCGACGTGCAGGCGGCGGAGGCGGATTTGGCCGCCTGGGAGCAGCGCTTTAACCAGACCCTGACGAACATGAATGCCGCGGAGCAAGCCATTCAGTTGCAGCGGCAAGCGGGACAGTTGGGTGAGGCGCAGGCTCAACGCGAACTATTGGCGTTGCATCAGGCGACGGGAGAAGCGCTTACATCAATGCTGCCCAAGTTAGAGGCGGCGGCTTCCGCGATCGGGCCGGACGCATTGGCGCGGGTGCAGGCTTGGAAGAACGAAATCACCCGGGTTAATCAGGTCGTGGATGAGGTGGCGGTGTCCTTTGACGGCTCACTGCGCGACGGGATGGCGAATCTGTTTGAGTCGGTGGGCTCTGGAGCCAAGAGCGCCAGCGCCGCGTTTGCGGATTTTGGCCGTTCCGTACTGGGGACGATTCAACGCATGGCCTCGCAAAAACTGGCTGAGTCGTTGTTTGGCGGCCTGTTTGGCTCCGTCGGCTCAGCCAGTGGTCCCGGCGCGATGTTGTCTTCCTTGTTCAAAGGCTTTGCCCAAGGCGGCTATGTCAGCGGACCTGGAACGTCCACCAGCGACTCCATTCCTGCGCGCTTGTCCGCCGGGGAGTTCGTCGTCAATGCCGCCGCCGTACGCCGTGTCGGCGTGGGTTTATTGCACTCTATCAACGGCCTGTCCGCCGGTCCTCGCCTGCAGGGCGGCGCCCTGGGCTTCGCCAGCGGCGGTTTGGTTCCCACTGGCGCGCGTCCGTCGGCGAGCGCTGCGGCAGGGGCGCCCGGCGCGAATGGCGGCTCCGCTGTCCGCATCGTGAATGTCGTCGATCCGGCGATGGCGGCCGACTACCTCACATCCTCCTCTGGTGAAAAAACCATCCTGAATATTCTGCAACGCAACGCGGGCGCGGTGCGGCAATTATTAAGCTGAGACTTTTTTATGGCCTACGAATCCGGCACGGCGAGCGATTACATTGACTTGCTGATGCGTTTATACCAATTCGTGACGCAAACGATGACGCCCGTTGAACAGCGTTGGCGGGCGCTGCGTTGGATTGGGTATAAGCGCATTTTTTGCAGCAGTGAACTGGGCGGTTATGAGGCCTTCAGAGGCTTCGACGCGGACAGCGCCAGCGAATGGTTAACCGCGCAAAGTCAGGCGGCGCCGTCTCATTTGGGGCTGGAGCTGGTGCGCCCTCTGGAAGTGCGGGCCTTCACTCTAAGGGGGGCGGGCAAAGCCTCGCGCTCCCCCAAATCCTTCACCTTGGAAGGGTCGGACGATGGCGAGGTGTGGGTCGCTCAGGAAACCTGGAATGACCAGAGTTGGAGTAACGCGCAGTTTCGGGAATACAGCGTTAGTGCGCCAAGCATCGGCGCGAAGACCCATTGGCGCATCCTGATTCACGCCAATAACGGCGACTGGGGTTACAGCGGGCTGCGGGATTTTGATCTGCTGGAAACGCTGGAGACTTCCCGCATCAGCCATGGCGTCCCCGCGCAGTTGATTCTGCAGGGGCCAGGGCTGTCCGGTAAGGAAGCCGTCTTTGTTGGCGTGGAAACCTATGCGTCGCCAACCACCGATATCTACAACTGGCGTCTGATGGGTTTTTCGGGGTTCGTTGAGGCGAATGGTTTCAGCAAACAGCCCGGCGCGTCGCCCATGATGGGATTTCCCTTGTGGAATGCGGCGATGCCGTATTGGTTCGTCGCCAACGGCCAACGCATTGTCTGCGTGGTGAAAGTGGATACGTCGTACATGACGTTTTACCTGGGCAAGTTTCTCCCTTACGCCACACCGGGGCAGTTTCCTTATCCCTTGCTGGCCGCGGGTATGACTCCCACCGATGCATTGACCCGCTATTCGGATGGTTCGCTGGTTTTACCCTACAAAGGCAATCGCGCGAACTTCAAATTCCGCTTCATCGACGGCGAATGGCGTCAGCCAGAAAGCTGGCCCTGGAATAACAGCGTGATCACCCGCGACACGGAAGGCCATTATCCGCTCATGCCGATTGTGCTCAATGATCCCGCCAATACCTATGGCGAACTGGACGGCGTGTATTTCGTGCCGGGGTTCGCCAACGCGGTGGAAAGCACCGTTATTGCCGATGGCGTGGAGCATCTGGTGGTCCAGGATGTGTTTCGCACGGGCGTACGCGACTATTTTGCGCTGAGGCTGGCGTAATGGCGTATGAAACCGGTCAGGTCGGTTCTAACTCCGCGTTGAAGGACGCCATGATGCTGTTTGCCGAAGCCAATGGCTGGCGCATTCAGGGGGATTCGCTCAGTAAAGGCGTCAATCATGTGAGTCTGACATTGGCTGATCCCGACCAAGTGGTCATTGCCGGCGCCAACAGCGCGGATTTCAGCGTCGATCCTTGCCCGCAAAAGGCGCGTATCTGGCTGCCCAGCTCCGCGTGGCCCGCCACTTATCATTTGTTCGCCCATGAGTCGCCCGACCTGATGCTCTGTGTCGTGAATTACTCCGTGTCCCGGCATCAGTGGATAGCTTTTGGCAACATTCAGAAGTATGGCGCCTGGGAGGGCGGCAATTGGTTTGCGGCGTCTCACTGCATGGCCGCCAAATCGACGAACGGGTTCTATTTCACGCCAACGCAGGCGGGAGAAGGCCAATACCGGGCGGGCTATTGGCGCTCACCGGCGGCGCCGTTTTGGAACACCCGCAATACAGACTCCTATTCCAATGGCTTTCAACACTATCGGGCGAGTTTCCTGCACTGTCGGGTGGACGGGAATATCTGGCCTGGCGCGAATGCCAACAATACGATCTGGCCGTCTTTTCCTCAATACGCGCATCCCATTCAGATGCGGCAGCCCAACAGTTGGAGCCAGCAATCGGTGATGACGCCGATGTGGTTATGGCTGCCGCGCTCAGACGGCTACATTTCACTGTTAGGGCATTTGGAGCACTGGCGCAGCCTGCGGCTCAATTACTACAACGCCGGGGATATTCTCACGTTAGGGGGCGAGCGCTGGAAAGTGTTCCCCTGGTGGGAAAAAGACATACAGAGCCCTAATGGCTCCTACGGCAGCTCTGCGGGGTCGCGTCTGTCGACGGGCACCTTTGGTTTCGCCGTACGCTATGACGGCCCCTGACCATGACGGCTGTAGAAGGTTTTATCCCCGCGTCCTGTAGCGCCGTATGGAACAACCCACGCCTGGCGCAGGCCATGGAGCATCTCGCGCTGCCTGCCTGGCCGCCCGACGTGAGCGCCATCAACAGCCCTGCGTCGACACGCTCCCAACTCAAAGCCGCCACGTTTACGCCGCGAATCCCCCGAGAAGGGGCGATCGCCGGAAGCTTTGGCGTGGACTGGTATCACCGGGTGCATGTTCTGCCTGAGCGCATTGACCTGGGCAGCGTGGCTTCGGTGCAGATGCGTGAGATAGAAGTCTGGAATGCGCACATGCAGCCCCAGACGCTCAACTCCGTGGCGCGCGAAGCCGCCGAAGGCATGACGCTGACCGGGCCGGCTTCGCCTCCGACGCAGTTTGGCGCCTTGGAGTCGCGCCGCTATTCGTTGTCCGTGGCGCCCAACGGACCTCCACAGGTGGAGGCGCAATTTCGGTTTCTATTTAGCTCGGATACGCCCACGTTAGGGGTGACAGGACGACGCATTGTCGGCTGGACGCTATCGCCGGACTGGACTGAACCGGTGATTGAACGGCTGGAGTGGCTCACTGACGTGATGCGCTCCCACTCTGGCGTGGAACAGCGAGTCAGAGTGCGGGCGCATCCTCGACGCATGCTGGAATACCGAGTGTTGGCAGGTGTGGATCGCCCCCGTGTGATGATGGAGAACCTGCTTATCTCTTGGCAAGCGCGCGTCTACGGACTGCCATGGTGGATAGACGCCACCGTTGCCGCAACCCCCATCGCCGCTGGCGTCCAGACGCTTTCCGTCGATACGTCGCACCGTGATTATGCGGTCGGCGGCTTACTGACGCTCGTACACGATTTGCGTGCGGAGTTTGCGGAGATCGCTGCGGTCGAGCCAAACCAATTGCACCTTAAACGACCCCTGGAGCAAAGCTGGCCCGCTGGAACCCGAATAGCGCCGGTACACTCCGCTCGTGTGGGGAGTAACCAGAATCTGTCCTACGTGACCGACGCCATTGTCGCCGCCAAAACTCAGTTTCGGTTGGAGGAAGAATGCGCGCTGATTGCGATGACGGAAGAGCCTGACTACCTGGGTTATCCCGTGCTAAGTGTCCCGCCAAATTGGCGCGATGATTTGGACGCCTCGATAATGCGAGACCTTCGGGAGTTGGATTATCTGACCGGACGCCGAGTGGTGGACGATCTGACTGGGGTCGATCGCCGCCGGCGCGTCCATCGTTGGCTGTTGGCGGGACGTCCCGCCATTGCGGATTTCAGGCGCTGGCTGGCGGCCCGGGCTGGGCGTTTGAAACCGTTCTGGCTCCCCAGCTTTCAATCAGACATCGCCGTCGTCGCGCCATTTGGAGCGCAGGATGCGGCCTGGACCATCGATAACAGAGGTTACGCCGCAGGCCCCGCCGCCTGGGCGGGACGGCGTGACCTGCTTATTCAGACAGTTTCTGGAGAGCGCTTCTATCGCCGTATTACCGGCGCCTCTGAGGTGGACGCGCAGCGTGAGCTGATTTCGCTGGATCAACCGCTTGGCGTTTCTCTCTCCCCCGCGGATATCGCCCGAATTTCTTTTATGACGCTCATGCGCCTGGATGCTGACGCCGTCGAAATTTCCCACCATACCGATGCGCTGGCGGAAGTCAGCTTGCCCTTAATGAGTTTACGGGACGATCTATGAGTTACGCAGACCGAGAGACGTCGACGGACGAAGCCTGTCCGGTCGAGCTCTATGAGTTTCGCCGGGGCACGCGCGTCTGGCGTTATACCAGCGCCGCTAGGGATGAACGCTTTAACGCGTTTGTCTATTCCGCTATCGCACTTAAGCGCGGCGTGATAGAGCGCAGCGCGCAAAGCGGACGCGCAGGTTTTCGCGTCACCCTGCCTCGGGATGTGGCGGTGGCTCAAGCGTTTATTTCCACGCCGCCTTCTGAAGTGACGTTGTTGACCGTATACCGACGGCATCGGGATGACTCAGAGACGGTTCCCGTGTGGATGGGACGGGTGCTGAATGCGGAATGGCGCAGCTCTGAAGTGGAGTTCAATTGCGAGCCTGTCTATACCAGTTTGCAACGAACGGGCTTGCGTCGTCTGTATCAACGCAATTGTCCTCATGCGCTCTATGGCGCGGCCTGCAGCGCCAGTCCCACGGCGCATCGCATTAAGGGGAATGTGATGGCCCTGGAAGGCCCTGTCATTCACGTCGCCGCAGCGGCTGACTATGCGGACGGCTATTTCGCGGGAGGATTCGCCACCTGGTCCTCCGAGGGACTGACGGAAAAGCGCATGATCGTCGGCCAGAGCGGCGACGCGATCACGCTGTCCACAGCGCCGCCGGGTCTTCGCGTTAGCGCGGCGGTAATGCTGTATCCAGGCTGCGACCACACGTTGACGACCTGTGAGGCCAAGTTCGGCAATAGCCTGAACTACGGCGGCTTTCCCTTTATTCCCTCCAAGAATCCCTTCGGCGGCAGCCCAATTTACTGAGGACCTTTCATGCCTTGGATGCAAATCGTTGTGTGGATTGTCGCCACACTGGTTCAGTACGCGCTGGCGCCCAAACCGCCGCAACCGCCGGCGGCGGAGTTAAAGGACTTAGATGCGCCCACCGCCGACGAGGGGCGTCCCATTCCCGTGGTGTTTGGGACAGTGCTGGTGCGCAGCGCCAATGTGGTCTGGTACGGCGATTTGCGCACCACGCCTATCAAATCCAAAGGCGGTAAGAAATGATGTCGCTGACGGTCACTCACGCCGATATGCGGGCGCTGGGCTATTGCAATCGCGGCGGCCGCGCCTGGTTCGCTCGCCATGGGTTGGACTGGTCCCGGTTTTTGGAAGCGGGGGTTCCGGCGCGGACATTGCTGGCCACCGGCGACGTCATGGCGCAAGCGGTCGTGGCGCAGGCGCAAACACGCCGAGACGAGGAACAGGATGGGCGGTAGCAGTAAGTCGGTCACTGTTGGGTATCGCTACTACCTCGGAATGCACTTGGCGATCTGCCACGGTCCGGTGGACGCCCTTACCGAAATTCTGGTCGGCGATCGCCAAGCCTGGAAAGGCGACCTCAAGCGTAGTGGGCGACTTCAGCTCAACGAGAAAGAGTTATTTGGCGGAGACAAGCGTGAGGGCGGCGTCTATGGCTCCGTGGATGTGGCGTTTGGAGAAGAGACGCAACAACCCAATGACTACCTTAAAGCCGTCCAGGGAGACCCTCAGCCCGCTTACCGCGGATTGTTCAGTCTCATTCTGAGGCAGGTCTGCCTCGCCGCCAACAATCCCTATATCAAACCCTGGGCGGTGCGGGTGAAGCGTTGCTTTAGGGCCTGGTATCCCGACAAAGCGGAAATCGATGGCGCCGCCAACCCCGCCCACATCCTTTACGAGTGTCTGACCAACCCCGTATGGGGCATGGGATATCCCGCCATCAGTCTGGATGACGGAGGTTTTCGGGAGGCGGCTGATGCGTTGTATCAGGAAGGCTTCGGGTTAAGCCTGATCTGGTCGCAGCAAAGTAAAATCGAGCAGTTTGTGAAAGAGGTGCTGGATCATATTGGCGGCGTTCTGACGACCTCTCCCACCAATGGGCGCTTCGTGCTGAAGCTGGTGCGGGCCAACTATGCGCAGTCAGCCTTACCGGTTTTTGGTCCGAACACTGTGATCGAGCTGGAGAGCTTTCAGCGAGCGGCCTGGGGAGAAACCACCAACGAGCTGGTGCTGATCTATACCGATCCCGAGAGTTTCAAGGAAACCAGTGTGACGGTGCAGGACCTGGCCAATATCCAGGCCCAGGGCGCAGTGGTGTCCCAGACCCGACGATACCCAGGCATTACATCGGATGTGCTGGCGTCCCGGGTGGCCATGCGCGACTTAACCGCCGTCTCAACGCCCCTGGCGAAGGTCCGTCTCAAGGTAAACCGCAATGGATGGCGGTTGGCGCCGGGAGATGTGTTTATCCTCACCTGGCCGGCATTAGGCATTGAGTCTCTGGTATTACGCATCGCCGCCATCGATGGCGGAACCCTGACCCAGGGCGCGATTCATATTGAAGCGGTTGAAGACGTGTTTGGCCTACCTGCCGCCAGTTACACCTCCGCTCAGCCAACGGGATGGAGCGATCCTGTGCCGGCGCCATCAGCCTCCCCATATCGACGCTTGGTGGAAGCGCCATACTGGGACCTTGTAAGGTCGTTAAAGCCTGCAGACCTGGAGTATCTGGAGCCGTCTGATGGTTATCTGCAGACGTTGGCGGTGCGTCCCTCATCCGGGGCGCTCAATTATGAGCTGCACAGTAAGTCGCATACCGCGCCCCATTACCAACGGCGTGATCAGGGGGAGTTCTGTCCCTCCGCAGTATTGGCCGATGAGATTGGCCCTCAAGTAAAGACGACCGTGATGGTCATAGAAGAGCGCGATCTCGACTTGGTGGAGGTTGGCGGGTACGCCTATTTGAACGATGAAGTCGTGGCGGTGACTGCGATGGACCTGTCGCAGCGCAGTCTCACCCTGTCGCGTGGCGTGCTCGATACGGTACCCGTGGCGCATCCTGCAGGCAGTCGTCTTTGGTTTGCCGATGGGTTTCAGGGCGTGGACGCTACGGAATACGCCGCTGGCGAAAAGGTGGATGCACGCTTGCTGACCGTGACCGGAAAAGGAACCCTGGCGCTGGATTCCGCGCCTGTCGAGTTCTTATCGATGAATCGGCGTCAGAACCGACCTTATCCACCAGGCAATCTGAAAGTTAACGGCGTCGCCTATCCTGACGTCATCACCGGGGCCTTAACGGTCTCGTGGGCGCATCGTGATCGACACACGCAAACGGTGGAATTAACGTCTCAAAGCATGGGGAATATCGGGCCTGAGCCGGGCGTGACTTACACCTTGGAAATTTATAGCGAAACCAAGCGCCGGATTCTCTCCGTTCCCTCTCTGCAGGAAACCTCTCTGACTTATTCAATAGAGCAGGAAATAACAGATACCGGACTGGGGCGTCCCAACGGGCGTCTATTCATCGTTTTAGAAGCCACGCGGAATGGGCTCGCCAGTTGGCAAAAACACAGCATCAGTGTCGAGCGCGCGGGGTATGGCCTTAACTATGACCAATATTATGGAGGGCATTAATGTCTGCACGTACT
Organism: Hahella sp. CR1; assembly: GCF_029813005.1. Taxonomy (NCBI): domain Bacteria; kingdom Pseudomonadati; phylum Pseudomonadota; class Gammaproteobacteria; order Oceanospirillales; family Hahellaceae; genus Hahella; species Hahella sp. CR1. Next base: position 231,160 of record NZ_JAPELK010000011.1, on the reverse strand, counting down.
GATCCCAATCTTGGATTGAACTACGGTTGGAGCACGGGGGAATCGGGATGGGCTGCGGGGATGGACGCTAACCTTAAACGCCTGGGCGCGCTGGTGAGCTTATCCGTCAAGGGGCGACACCTGAGCGCTCCGTCTGCTACGGCTCAGGACGGCGATCGTTATCTGATTCCCGTCAACGCGACTGGGGAATGGAAAGACAAGGCCGGCCAGGTCGCCGTCCGTATTCAAAACGCCTGGGACTATTACACGCCTAAAACGGGCTGGCTGTGCTTTGTGGAAGAGGAAGCCAGGCTTTGCGCTTATACAGGAACGGATTGGAGCGTCGGCATCTCGCTCTGACGCCGACAGCGTCCTATCCCATTTAAGAAAACGATCTAAACTTTCTTTGGAGTTCCCTAATGACGGAGACGAATCTCTCTGTGCCCGAAGATATCCTGCTGTTGCGGCGGGAAGAACTGGACGAACTACTCGATCATGCTGCGGAAAAAGGCGCCTTGCGCGTGTTATCTCATCTTGGCTTGGAGAACGGTCATGCCGCTCGCGACATCAGAGAACTACGAGACTTGCTTGAAGCTTGGCGCGATGCTCGACGCACTGCCTGGCGCACGTTGGTGAAAGCCATGACGACCGGGCTGTTAGCGGCATTTTTGGTCGGTGCGGCGATTAAGTTGAAACTGTTTCAGTCTTGATCGCGCAAGGAGCAAACGATGATTGAGGCAATGATGATCCGAGATGAAATTCACTCGGGGTGTATTCTCAGTACGCTGACAGTGAAAGGGGCGACGTTTCAGATCCTCGAGCGGCCCTGGTTGGATAACCGGCCGAAGGTGAGCTGTATTCCTGCCGGCGTTTACGATGCAACGTTTATGGAGCGTTCCAGCAGCGGCAAGTACAAGAACGTGTACTGGCTGCAGGATGTGCCAGATAGAACCGGCATCCTGATTCACAATGGCAATATTGTCACCCACACGCAAGGATGCCTTCTGATTGGCGATCGCCGTGGCTGGCTCTCTGGTAAACCCGCCGTCCTCAACTCTCGCTCAGCCCTTCATGCTTTCACCGAATTACTGAATAAAGAGCCACTGCGGCTGACAATTCAAGGGGAACACTAATGCTGGAAGGATTGCTGGCGCTGTTCTCCTCCTCAGGGTTAGGCGCGTTGGTGGGTATGTTTGGCAGCTGGTTAACCAAACGAGAAGAACGCAAGGATCAACAGTTCAGGCTCACCTATGAGCTGAAAATGGCCACGCTTCGAAAACAGGAAGCAGAGCTTCAATACAACCATGAACTGGCGCTGGCGGACAAACAAATTCTAAGAGCGGACACGGAAGGAAGGATAAACCGAGATATCGCGGAGACTGCTGCCTTCAAGGATGGGCTAAAAGAGCAAAGCCAAACTTATGGGATGTGGTTTGTGGACGCTATCCGGGGCCTGATGCGGCCTCTGATTACTGTCTATCTGCTTGTTCTAGCGACGTTTGTCACCCTTAATATCAGTAGTCATCTCGGTGGCGTTGGCGCGCTGAGCCCGGTCGAGTTAATGATCCTGTACAAAGAGGCCATCGCACAGATGTTATTTCTGACCACGACGGCCGTTACTTGGTGGTTTGGATCAAGACCAAGCAGCATACGAGGAAAAGCGCTTTGAACAAATGTCATCAGCAACAAATGGCGTCTTACGTTAGCTCGGCTTGACTATGCATATACGGCGTTGCGGAAATGCGTGAATATTCATACTTTAAATTGCAATAATTGTTCTTGAAGCTTCTTACCAAGAAGGGTCAAGTTGCGAACCGCTTGTTCTGTTTGCTTCGTTCCTTTCACATTTTCGTTGCTTGCTGACCGGATACTTTCCATCGCTTGGGCAACTTGATCTACGCCTGCGAGTTGTTGTTGGCTGGAAGCGGCAATTTGTAGGGCTGCGCCAGATGATTCTTCAATGCTTTTCGCCAGGGCTTTGATTGAGTTATCAGATAACAGAACTTGCGAATAGCCACCTTCCACAGCTTTACTGCTTTGTTCTGCGACAATAACGGCTTTGCTCAATGCTTTCTGTATGTCATTAAGAATCGTTCTGGCTTGTGTGGTTGCTCGCTTAGATTGATCCGCAAGCATCTTCACTTCTTGCGCAACGACGGAGAAACCTCTTCCTTGCTCTCCTGATTTGGCTGCCTCGATGGATGCATTAACGCCAAGTAAGTTAGTTTGCTCCGCCAAATCATCCACTGTCGTAACGATTTCTGCAATCGCTTGGCTTTGTTCGCTCAGACGTAAGATGCTTTCCGCAACGGCATGCATTTGTTCTCTTATCGATTGCATCTCTTTCAGCATTGAAGCAATGGCTTCTTGGCCTTCTTTGGATGTTAGTAATGTTCTAGGTGCAGTATCGTTGACCTTTGTTGCCTTTTGGCTGGTGACTACAGCTGTTTGTTTTATTTCCTCAATAGTCGCAGTAATCTCGCTTATTGATGTCGCTGTTTCCTGCGCACTGGTGGATACCTGTGTGGCTGATGACAGAATTTCTTGATTAGCCTCGCTGAGTATTGATACTCCGCTTTGTAATTCGCTAGCTAACCGACGCAGGTTTCTTACCATTGATGAGAAGGCTAGTCCTAGCTCGTCCAGCTCTGATACGGGAACAACCTCAATCGTCAAATCTCCTTCGGCGATAAGGGAGGATTTATGCGCAAGCCTTTTAAGATAATGAACCATGTTAATAAAGGCATTGCCAAGCTGGTCCGTACTTGAGACCGGAGAGACATCTATTGCGAGATCTCCATTTGCAATTTTTTCAGATTTTTTTGCGAGGTTTTGAAGATATAATGACATGCGTTGAAAAGCTTGGCTAAGCAGTCCAACCTCATCCTGACGATCATCAAACTTAGGTTTTCCTGAAAGATTACCACATGCAATTTCATTGGCCCAAGCTGTTAACTGTGCAAGGGGAAGAGCAACCAAGTTTGAGGTGAGCCTGATTTGAAACAGAATAATCACGATTATTAACACAACAGCGATAGCCATAGACCGTTGATAGTCATTAACTAGTTGCCTTGCGTCGAGCAAGCTTTTCTGAGCGTTTTCTGTTTCGAGTGCAGTTAGTTCATTGGAAAGTTGACGTATTTGATCTATTTTTACTGCAATTATTCCCTTTCCTAGATTATTTGCTTCGTCAAATGCGCCACTTTCTAAGTAAGGGAACTCTTGTTCTATCCTAATCTGATGAACTTCATCCAATAGTTCGTGAATCCGTTGAACTATATTGTGCATTTTTGAGTTATCTTTCACGCGACTGCTAAGACTCGATAAGAATGTCTTATTTTTCTCTCTGACTTCAAAAAGATTTTTCTTTACTTCGTCTATTCTGTTTGTGTCTTCAGCTAACAATAGCTGAAGAATATCTCCTCTTAATGAGTTGATGTCGATTCGCATATCTCGAATTTTAACCACTTCCGCGAATTCTTTATTAAATATATCTTCTTGTGAATTTTGTATTTTTATTATTTCGAAATACGAAAATATCAATGCAATAAAAAACAATGCTGCTATTGACCCATATCCTATAAACAGCTTGCTTGATGTCATTAAATTTTTATACCAAGCCATAGCTATCTCCTTTTTTATTTTATATTCCTTAAATTCTTTCTAATAACGGGCATTGTTCTAACAACGGCAAGTGGCGATTTTTTCACTCCTGCCGCTAATGATTACCATTAATAATGGTTTTTTGCATGGTAGTGTCATGCCTGAAGTCCCACAATGAGGTAGTATGGCCCAACTTTAGAGAATTTTCTTGTCGACTCATCGTTTGAGGCAGTCCAACCTGAGGCCGTGTCTTTCAAGCGTAAATACCAGTACAACTAGAGAAGCGCCGACCGCTCCTTATAATTCATGCTTGATGCTGGAAAATTCCTGAAGAAATAAAAGTGTAAAGTTTTTTAAGGACAGGGTGTTTAAACTCAAAAATAAATGTTGTGAATTTTTAATAAATCATTCAGCTGGTTGCCATATCTTTTGAAAAATCTGTCACGTATTTTGGTTGAAATCATTAAAAAGCAGTGTCAATAGCTTTTACAAGTAATCTGGTTTTTCAATGAGCCAAAAAACGTGACACATTGAATCCATTCATTAATTTTTACTTGGCATGTGTAATGCCTTCGGATTGCTCGCTGTACCTCGATCTTCTTTTACCACATTTATAAAAGGAGTTGGTATGAACGCCATAATAAAACAAGCCCTTGCAGTGTTTTCTCTCTGCACTGCCGCAGTTAGCGTGCAGGCTGTGACTATCATGGATGGCTATAATGGCGCGGGTCTTTCTTATAACGGTGATGTATTGGGCAATCCAGACGTATACCAAATCACCCATATGGAAGTGACTTTCGATAGCAGTAATCTATACGTCTCTATCTTTACAAACTTTTTTGAAGGCGCTGATTCCCTTGGCTATAAGTACGGTGATTTGTTCATAAGCACCAATGGCTGGCATCCTAATGGTACAGCCTCTAACCGCTATGGAACCGATGATGTAAGTAACGGTGAGCACTGGGAGTATGCGCTGGATACAAGTACAAGCGACCTATACAAGTTATCAGCGGTCGATTACTTAGATCAGTTAGTTTTATCTGGACCTGGAACCAATCTACGGCATAACCAAGAAGTGAGCGTTAACACATCCAAGTCGACAAAGGTTGCAGCTGAAACATCGAGCGCAGACCTAAGCGGCGTAAGCCATACTGTTGGAACGCTTGGGGTTATCTCTTATACGCTTGCTCTGGCGGATATAGGAATTACAAACCTAAGCGTGCCGACCGCTCTGGGGTTTCGTTGGTCTGCTACCTGCGCCAATGATGTTATAGAAGGTGGACTGAGCGTTCCGGAGCCAGGGGTCATGGCCCTGTTAATGTTGGGGCTGATTAGTTTAGGGCTTTCCCGCCGCTAGGAGGAGCTGAAGCCCCCGATAATAAAAGTTGATGACGTATGAAATTATAGTGTGAGTCTTAATATTCGGGTGTATGATTAGTACACAGATCTATAGCTTTTAGGGTTCAGATAGGAGTATAGCGTTCATAGCTGTGCTCCTTGCTCTTAACTCCCTGATGATAGGGGGGGAAAGGTATGGGTGCGATGGTGTCTGAGGGGGCTGTTTCTCTCTCATGGCAAGAATGGAATGAATCATTCGCCCTATACTTTTATAGCCTACCTACTTCAAAAAAGATTTCTTTCCTGTTGCTTAGTAGATTTGTACGAACTACTTTCTATGTGTGGGTGCGTTGGTTAATCATTGCAGGGAAAAGCAAATGAGGCTAAAACACGTACTGACTATCAACTTTATTGTTCTAGCGGCGCTCCCTCTTCTAGCAAGCTTGGTATATCTTAATTTTACCCTCTCTCAAAACTACAGAAATCAAATAGAAGAGCGAATTCTCTCTCTTTCGTTAGTAAAGAAAGGAAAAATTGTGTCCCTTGTTGAAGGGCTTTCAAACGAAGTTTCTCTAATTGCTAGCGGAGCGCTCTTAAGAAGTAGTTTGCTGAACTGGAATCTAAGTGGAGATGAAAGGTCTGCGCCTTTAATAAGAAAGCTTATTACTGGTGCGCGCGTTACGATAGGAGATATATATAATATCGCTGTTTACGATAGCGATGGAAATTATGTTTCGTCGATACTTAACGAGCATGGAAATAAATTTAACAACGTAGAAGGAAAGGCTTATCCATACTTTCTTGTGCATCAAGAAAGTGCCGTCCCTTGCTTAGCCGTGATAATGGAAATTCGTGTAGATGGTGTTGGTGTAGGAATCATTCAGGTTGACTACTACCTAGAATCTCTTATTTACGATTTAAAAGACCAAAACGGTTTGGGGAAATCCGGAGAGTGGCTTTTCACTATTCGCGCGGATGATGGCGGAGCTTTGTTTGTCACTCCTTTGAAATATGATAAGGATGCAGCCTTCAAGAGAAGCGTTTCTACGAACATAACACAATCACCCATTACTCAAGCAATGATGGGGAATGAGATTCTTATGAGAAATTCAATAGGCTACCTTGGAGAAAAAATTCTAGCTTCTACTCGATACATTTCAAGACTTGATTGGGGGTTAGTGGCAAAGATTAATGAGGATGAAGTTAATGCGTTAATTAATTCTCATAATAAAAATTTATATATTATTGAGCTTTTTATTGTGGCCTCCTCAATGTTTGCTGGTTTTCTTGTAAGTTTTTTTATTTCAAGACCTTTAGACAGGTTGAAGTCATACACTTCTGCTTTAAGAGGAGGAATAGATGAAAAAATACTTTCTAATGGCTGGACAGAAATCCGCCAAATAGCTGGTGATGTTGGTGAAATATCACGCTTTGTTAGAGAGCTGAAAGACGATTTTAATAAAAAAGTAGCTGAAAGAACAAAAGAATTAGACGCAGCGAACCTTGCCCTCAAAGAAATGGCGTCTAGAGACCCCTTGACTGGTCTCTATAACCTAAGATATTTCAAGGAGAAGCTAAACTATGAACACACAAGGGCATGCAGGTATAAGTCTAACTATATACTTGTTGCATTTGATATAGATTATTTTAAAAAAATTAATGATACATGGGGGCATGCCGCAGGAGACGAAGTCTTAATCTGCTTGTCGTCGTTTTTAAACCGCTCACTTAGAAGTACCGATTTGATAGCACGGGTGGGAGGAGAAGAATTTGCGATATTGCTTCCTGAGCAGTTAGACCAAGGGGTTCGAACTTTCCTTGAACGACTCAGACATGATATTTCAATGCTTGAGTTCGATTTTAATGGTCATAGGCATCACATTACTTGTAGTTTTGGGGTTGCTACTTTTTGTGGTGACACTAGAACACCAGCTGAAGTTATTAAGAAATCTGATGATGCTCTATATCAAGCCAAAGCATTAGGACGCAATAGAGTGGTATATGAGTCTTCATTGGATAATGTCGTGGATATTTCGAGAGACTTAGCAAAAAATAGCGACTAATATTCGCTTGATACCGTATATACGGACATACAGGTAAGGCGCATGGTAAAGACGCTTACATGTAAGTTGTATTATGTGGTTAACCTTCTAACTGTATTATTTTCTGCCCTATGTGCCCTGAATTCGCTGCCGCTCGCTAGGGTCATGGATAAAAGGTTGCGCAAGGAGTCATTGGAATTCTGCAGGAACTTTAACGCAAGCTTCACGCTGCTATCAGGGATAAACAGGGGGAGCTTCCTTGCCTCCCACTGCCAGAGCAGATCTCAACGGTTTTTCACCCAATAAAACTAACCTTTGTTTCATTACCGAAGTGGCGAAAAAAGAGGCCTGTCAAAACAAGCCCCAAAGATGCCATTTCGTTAACGCGTACTTTTCAGTACATATCAAAGCGTAGAACATAATTGAGAAGCTGTTGTGACGGGAGATAACAAAGGTGGAAGGAAAGTCAGGCGCCCCAGCTTTCCCTTGCTTGGCGTAGTCTGACCCAAAGGCCAACCTCTCGCTCAAATCTATCGTAATCCCTGGGGCAAAAACAGAAAGGAATTGATAGGAGTTTTAGGTTTTACGGACAAAAGGGAGGCGTCCTGACCTCCCAACCTTAGACAAAACGGCTTCCCAAAAGGGGGTGACGTAAGCCATACCCTAATTATAGGTTAGCCTTGCAGTATGTGTAGTAAAGACCAAAGGGGCATTCATATGGGGGCGGCGCTATGAGGAAAGGATACTGCAAAAACGGAGAGGGATATACACGGAGGGCGAACAAACTAAAAACATAAGTGAAGAGAAGTGTTCATCGCTTGGTAGACTCCGCTTGGCTATATCCCTCACTTCCTTATAAGAAATTTGTATAGCCTTTTAGCGATGCGCCTCTTTCATTTGGTTAACATTTAACCAAAACTAAAGGGTGGAGCTAGGATTCAAACGTGTCCACCGTAGATTGTGATAGCAGCGGGAGATATGTTTCACCCCTAGGAGGGAGGATAACATGTTAAAGCCTTTTGTTGATTCTGAATGGATTAGCTCAGGAAGTAAAAGGGACACGGATGAACTGATTAGGGAGTGCATAGAAAAAAAACTATTGCGGCTTAGAGAGCTTGAGGAGCTTGCTACTGAAATTCCTGAGTGGCTTAACCAGATACGAGCGTGTGAAAGCGCGTTAAATAATCTAACTGCTAACCTAGGTGAAAATTTATATTTCATGTTTTATTACAAGGCGGATACCGAGTTGCGAAAACTCGATGGGCTAATTTATTTACATGGCTACGTCTGCAACTATAATCTTGGGGTTATATGATATTGCGCAGCAACCTTTAGAGTTCACGCTTTAGAAACTAAGGCAAAAATCACGATGCTGATCCATACTTACCTCTAAATACGGATGGTTTCGCTAAACATAAAATGTGTAAGAGGGATAATGGTGGTGGAGATTTTGGTTGATCCAGATTGGAAGCTCACATTAAAGGATGATAGAGCCAATGTAGGGATAAGGTTTGGCTTGATTGTGGCTAAGCAGCGTCAGCTGGAACGGCTTAAATCAAAATCGGGCTTGCCAGCTAAGACAGTCTACTTAATAGATACGACCATTAGTGAGCTTAGCTGGCTAAGGGGCAGTATTGCCTCTAACGAATCTGCATCAAACTATGATCGTATTACTTATCTATTGCATCAAATAGAAAAAGAATTGTGAGAAGGGAACTGCGGGAGATGGCAGGTAAATCACAAGGACCACGATATGGATACTATTCACACGGTGCTTGTTCTTTATGAACTGAACCGCTCAAAGGTTGACTGGTTGCAGCTTGGTTACCCATATAGGCCCACTCATAGCCTCGTAAAGGAAGAGGCTATACAAGCGATTATACGCAAAGAAGGCCTTAATCAAGTTAGTGTGTGGTGGATTGCGGCCAACGATGGGGCTTATGGAGCAAAAAAAAAGTTTTGTGCTATTCGTGCAATGGCGACCTTTGGGATTACGTTTTTGCAGATCGTCATTAATGGTAAGCCATCAGCGCTTCTGAGCTATCGACCATATGCTCAGGTGGGCAGAGCAGCAGCTAAAAAGGGGGGCGTTCTCTACAATTTTGAGAACTCGGTATAGGGTGCCGTCAAGACATAGTACTTCATTTACTTTGATCCAACGAACATTCTACGCTTCAGAGTTCTAATGTCGTTTTACCCATAGAAAAGCCACCTGAGCTAACCAGATTTCAGGTTAGCCTAGATAGCCACAGTTAACTACTATATTGCTCTCCGACAACTCGTGTATTGGCTGTCTTGATCTGGCTGATAGGTCCCTACGCTACGCAGCCATCAACAAAGCGTGAGAGCCAACTCTTAGGTGTTCTTCTGCTGTATAGACCAACCTGTCGTATAAATTCCCAGTGAGTCACTTATAAGCGGCTAACCAATTCCCCTATCTCTGCCTATCGTCATGCTCGTTTTTCTGACTCTGTAATACCAATAGTCCTCTACTGGAAGTCAGGATCAAAAAAGCTCTACGTGCTGGTCTAGCCACAAGTCATAGTAGAGACTAAAGCTTAGTGGTAGTATTTCGGTGAGGAGGGAAGTTTATGTCAAAGGAAAGAAATGTCGCTACGCTCATACCCTGGGAGCAGTCTGCTCAAAAAAATTACTTCAAAGCACCCAATGCTATTGGTCTATTTACTGCTGTAATAGGCTTCAGTGTTCTATTTGGTTGGCTGCTTGATATCAATGAAATTAAGAGCCTATTACCAGGTTTGGCAACTATGAAGGCCAACACTGCGCTTTGTTTCATTCTATCGGGCATGTCCCTCTACCACCACCAAGAATACTCCCCAAACGCTGCTTTTTCTCGAGCGCTCATAGCGAGAGCGTGCGCCGGAATAGTGTGCGCAATTTCCTTCATAACCTTGGTCGAGTATGGCTTTGGTGGAAACTTGGGAATCGATGAGCTGCTGCTTTCTGATAGTAACACAGCAAAGGGAGCTTGGCCTGGAAGGATGTCATTAGCCACGGCTTTAGCATTCATGTTCACTGGCTCGGCATTATTATTAATTAAAGTCGAATCAAAATATTATATACAGCCAGCTCAAATACCAGCACTACTGACCATAATACTAGGCGGCGCATCCCTAATCGGGTATATCTACGGCATCAAAAAGTTTCAGCTAATGATGTTTTCTACGATGGCCATTCATACAGCAGCGCTATTTGTTATAATTGGCATAGGTATATTTATGTCCACATCTCACAGAGGCTTCATTGCTGAGTTAAATAGTCAACATACCAGTAGACAATTAGCATTGATTGCAACGCTAACTGCAATCTTGACGCCATTATTAGTTGGTTGGCTAACTCAAAAGGGAATCGAAAGTAATATGTTTAGTGTTGCTTTTGGCCTTGCTATAAACTGTATTGCCACTATTATTATTCTTTCTTTTATGGTTTTTGTCTGTGTCTGCTCTTTTAATGGAATGCAAACGCAGATAAATATTTCAAATTGTCAGAAATCGCTCTTGGCTTCGATTGTGGACTCTTCAGCAGATGCAATTATTAGTAAAGATATTCATGGCAATATCACAAGTTGGAACTCCAGTGCAGAACGTATTTTCGGATATACTAAAGAGGAAGTGCTTGGAAAACCAGTCAACATTCTGTTCCCAAAAGACCACTTAAAAGAAGAAAAAATTATACTGGAGAAAATTAGCCGCGGAGAACGCGTAGAACAAATTGAGACTTTGCGTAGGTGCAAGGATGGCAGCTTAGTTGATATGTCTATCACAGTTTCTCCAATTATCGACGAGCACGGCGTTGTCATTGGTGCATCTAATGTTGGCCACGATATTACAGAACGCAAACGTAATCATGAGCGTATTAGATTAATTGTCGACTCGGCGCCTAGCTCGATGATTATGGTGGATATTGATCATGACGGGAGGATAGTGATGGCCAACTCTCAAACAGAAAAGATGTTTGGCTATTCGAATGAGAACTTAGTTGGACAAAAAGTTGAGACACTATTCCCAAAACGTATTCCCCCCTATAACTCTTTTAGGGAAAAAGATTTTTTATTACAACTGAAAAATTCAAATGTTGATGGTGGCAAGGATACTTACGCTTTACGGGCTGACAGCACTGAGTTTCCAGTAGAAGTTACAGTAACAACGCTAGATACACGTGATAAAGCTCTTACACTAATATCTATTGTAGATATTACTGAACGCAAGCTATTTGAAGAAAATATTTTGTCTAAAACCAGGGAGTTGGAGCGCTCTAATCGGGACTTGGAACAATTCGCTTATGTTGCCTCGCACGATCTACAAGAACCGCTGAGGGCGATTTCAGGTTGCGTACAATTATTGAAGCAGCGTTACCAAGGACAGATTGATTCACGTGCAGATGAATATATCTCTCATACTATTGATGGGACTGCTCGAATGCAGGCTTTGATTGATGACTTACTACTGCTTTCGCGTCTAGGAAAACCAGAAGATAAGTTTTTAAGGACTGATCTAAACAAGTCTTTTAATTCTGCATTGGGCAACCTATTTACTGCGGTGGAAGAAAGCAACGCAAAAGTGATATGTAATATATTGCCAGTACTAAGTGTAGTGCCAACACAAATTATATTGCTATTCCAAAATCTAGTTTCAAATGCCATAAAATTTAGACGCACAGATCAGCCATTAATCATAGAGGTTAATGCGACTGAACAACCTGAAGAGTGGTGTTTTTCAGTCAAGGATAACGGGATTGGAATTGAAGCCAAATACTTTCAGCGTATATTTGAAATATTTCAAAGATTACATACACGAAGAGAATATAAAGGCACGGGTATTGGGCTTTCTTTGTGTAAGCGCATTGTAGAACATCACAATGGATCTATTTGGGTCGAGTCTACTCTTGGGCAGGGAACAACCATATATTTCACGTTGAAATCCTGCTCAAATACAGAAAGATAGAAATACAAAATAACAATAAAATGGCTTTTATTTATATATAAAAATATCTTTACTTTTTGTTTTTCTCACATCGCATTTAAATTAAAAATAAAAGTTTGTGAAGTTAACTTAGGAACATGGAAATGAAAGATTTAAGCAATGGAAAGCTGGTGGAAATACTACTAGTGGAAGACAGCCCCACCGACGTTATGATGACAAGAGAAGCCTTGGCGTATCATAAAGTTATGAACCCTCTGCACGTTGTAGAGGATGGCGTCTCAGCCATAGAGTATTTATTGAGCAAAGCAGCAGAAGACCCAATACGCTTACCAGGTCTCATTATCCTAGATTTAAATCTACCTAGAAAGAGTGGCCGAGAGGTACTCAAGGAAATAAAAGATCACTCTAGACTTATGCGCATTCCTGTTGTGGTCCTCACAACATCTAAAGCGGAAGAGGATGTAATAAAGTCTTATGGACTTCACGCTAACTGCTATATTACAAAGCCCGTAGATTTCTCAAAATTTATTGATGTTGTCAGAGCAATTAACGACTTTTGGTTTGGCGTTGTAACGCTGCCGGTGTGATGCAATGAACAACACTTCCTCTATACGCATTCTCTTAATCGAAGACGATTTGACAGATGTTCTTCTAATCAAAGAAGCATTAAAAGATGTATCTGACTTTGATTACGAATTAATACACACAGAATTCATAAATGATGGAATTGAGCAGTCCAGGAAGCATAAAATTGATGTTGTCTTGTTGGATTTAGGCTTACCTGACTCTCAAGGAGTTAACACATTTCTAGAATTTAATCATCGCTTTCCCCTTCTTCCAGTGCTCGTACTGACTGCACTGGATGATCTTTCTATTGGCTTGCACACACTTAGTGAAGGAGCTCAGGATTATCTGATAAAAAAAGAAATAAACCCTCAAATACTCGGTCGCGCTATTCGTTATGCTATAGAACGGCAAGAGCTTCATATTGAACTGCAAAGGTCTCATGATCAATTACGGATATTCGCTGTCTATCTTCAAACTATACGTGAGCAAGAGCGGACACGAATGTCACGTGAGATTCATGATGAGCTGGGACAAAAGCTATCAGCACTTAAAATGGATTTGAAATGGGTTGACAACCGATTAAATAAAAATCTTGACACAGTGACAATTGGCACAATTCACAATCGGATAATACAAACAAATAACTTGGTTGATGATGTAATTAGCTCTGTACAGCGTATTGCCATTGAGCTTCGTCCAAGCACCTTAGATCATCTTGGACTAGTTGACGCGATCCGCGATGAAACACGCAGGTTCGAAGCTAATACTGAGATTGAAGTTCAGCTAGACTTACCGAAGACAATGAAGATTACAGATAAAGATATTTCTACCACACTATTTAGAATATATCAGGAACTATTGACTAACATCCTACGTCATGCGAATGCGCATTGCGTTAAGGTTCAATTCAAGCAAGTTGGTGAAACATTAGTGCTGGATGTTCGCGATGATGGAGTGGGTATGAGCATCAACCCTGGCAACTCAATGCTCTCATTGGGATTGATGGGGATGAGAGAGCGAGCAGGTTCACATGGTGGCACTATAGAATTTAGTAGTGAAGCTGGCCATGGAGTACATGCTAACGTAACTATTCCACTGAAACATTCCCATGTAGAGTACGTATGATCAATATATTAATTGCAGATGATCATGAAATTGTAATTAGGGGCCTGAAAGACTTGCTTCAAAGTGAGTTTTCGGAAATAGAAATAGGCACCGCGTGCAATCATAATGAGTTGATATCACAGTTGGCACTGCGCCAGTGGAACCTTATTTTACTTGACATCGTAATGCCAGAAATGAACGTAATCGATATGCTCACCCAAATTCGGCATAGTAATCCAGATGTTCCTGTACTAATACTGACGGCCATATCCGAGACAGAGTATGCTGTACGGACTTTATCGGCTGGTGCCAATGGGTACATTACGAAACAACAAGCGGCAAATGAACTGATAGAGGCAGTGCATAGTGTTCTAGCTGGTGGAACATATCTCAGTAAGGAGGCAGTTATTGCTCTGGCGGCAGACCTTAAGAAAGAGAAGCCATGCAATCCCCATGAGAGGCTCTCTAGTCGAGAACTGGAAGTATTCTGCATGATCGCTAAGGGAAAGACCATTAAGGAAGTGGCCTACGAGCTATCAGTTAGTGCAAAGACTATTAGTACGTATGTGATGAGGATTAGAGAAAAAACTGGCCTGGAAAATTACGTCGATATTGCCCGTTATGCGCTATTGCATAAATTAGTGGATTAGCTTGCTTAGATTTTATATGAAGGTTCGTATTGACGATACGCCCCTTCATATTCAAATCATTTCTCAAAGATCCCGCCTCTTTAAACATCCACAGTGTCAGTAATTTACTGACACTGACTCAGGCTTTTCCCTACGGCGGCGCGGGCCATTCATGATTATTCTTAGTTCATGAAAAAGAAGGATACTGCGCCGAAAAAGCTATTGATTGCTGATGATTCAGTCGAGATTACTCAACGCCTGATAGAGCAGCTTAACGAAATTGATGGCATAAAAATTCTTGGGCCAGCCCGTAGCGGTCGCGTCGCGTTAGAGCTTTTCGAACAGCATACTCCCCACTATATGGTACTTGATCTGCAAATCCCTGAATTAACCGGATTGGAGGTGTTAGCTGCTGTCCGCGAATGTGATCAGTCCTGTGTGGTGATAATCGTCACATTCCACAGCAGTGCTACCTTCCACGACCGCTGTTTGGAGGCTGGCGCTGACTATTTTTTCAACAAAGCTGAAACGCTCGACTCCGTCGTGGAAGTTGTGCGCAAGTTAGTGGAGCATTCGAATGAATAGCAAACGCCAAATACGCGTCCTATTAACAGAGGGTAATCAGGAAGACATCTCTGAGATTAGGGATGCCTTGGCGAAGGTACAAGGAGTAGATTGCACCATCACTTATGCTGAGTGCCATACAGATAGTGCAGATCGTTATTCGATAGAAAAATCGAACGCTAGAACCTTGGACGAAGAGCGGGAACAGGAATATCGGTCAATGGAACGCCTGTCACATCCCAAACCAACTTCCGTAACTGCGGGAATCTATTCAGGGGAGCCTTTAAGTGAAAGTGCTCAAGATGTGTTTAATGAGATGGTGAGCCGTTACGCCACTATTCTCGATATGGCCCTCGAAGAACAGTTACATCACGAAGACAACAGGCGTTCTCTGAAATTACGCCAGTTAGGGATAGATTTAGGTTTTCTCAGAGCTAGTCCGAGAGACGTAATTGACATACATACCACCGCAATAAAATCAAAAGCCGCTATAGCATCTTGGTTGAAAGTCCAGGCATACCGCGATGAAAGCAGACTCACAGTGCTAGAGCTAATGGGAAACCTCACAGGTTACTATCGCAGCCTTTGCGCCGGATTAGTGCACATGGAGGTTACAGATGAATAGGTACACTTTAAAGCTATACGTCACTGGTTGTACGCCCAGAACGGAACGTGCAGTCAGTAATTTACGACGTTTATGTGAGGAAGAACTACGAGGGCAGTATGTCATGGAGGTCATAGATATTCTTGAGCGC
Source organism: Hahella sp. CR1 (assembly GCF_029813005.1). Taxonomy (NCBI): domain Bacteria; kingdom Pseudomonadati; phylum Pseudomonadota; class Gammaproteobacteria; order Oceanospirillales; family Hahellaceae; genus Hahella; species Hahella sp. CR1. The sequence goes on along the minus strand of NZ_JAPELK010000011.1, from coordinate 215,636 downwards.
CCTCAACTTGCGGAAGATGAGAAAATTTTCGCGACACCAACGCTAATTAAACACTTACCGCCCCCGCTTCGGCGGATAATCGGCGACTTATCCGATACAGAGAAAGTGCTACTAGGGTTAGACATTCAGGCGACTGGACACACAGTGAAATAATAAGGAGGGCATCATGCCAGCTCAAAAGTCTAATGTTGAACAAATTGAGAAGTTGGCTACAGGCATACCAGGCCTCGACCTTATTACTGAGGGAGGGCTCCCGACTGCTCGTACGACGCTTGTAACTGGAACAGCTGGTAGTGCGAAAACTGTATTTGCAATCCAGTTTCTTGTTGAAGGCATACGCTTAGGGCAAAGCGGGGTTTTAGTTACTTTCGAAGAGTCTCCAGAAGATATCCGAACCAATATGAAGGGATTGGGCTGGAACATCGCTAAGTGGGAGGCTGAAGGAAGTTTAGCGTTCGTAGATGCATCACCTCAACCGGAGGAAACGGTTGTTGCTGGTGCATATGATTTAGGTGCGTTGCTAGCTCGTATTGAAGCTGCTGTGGCCAAAGTCAAAGCCAAACGTGTATCACTTGATTCCCTGGGAGCCATATTCACGCAATTTTCTGACGCGGCGATTGTTCGACGTGAACTATTCAGAATTAGTACGGCATTGAAGCGAATGAAAGTAACCTCAGTCATGACGGCTGAGCGAAATGAAGAATATGGGGAGATAAGCCGCTTTGGCGTGGAAGAGTTCGTCGCAGATAATGTCATCATACTCCGTAACATACTAGAAGATGAAAAGCGTAGGCGAACCATTGAAACATTGAAGTTTCGTGGTACACACCACCAAAAAGGAGAGTACCCTTTTACAGTTATTCCAGATGAAGGACTTATCGTTATCCCCTTATCCGCCATAGAGTTGAAGCAGCGTTCTACTAATATTCGCATTACATCTGGAAATTCTGCACTAGATAAAATGTGTGGCGGAGGATTTTTTCGTGACTCCATTATCCTGGTAACAGGCGCCACCGGATGCGGCAAAACACTAATGTGCACCGAATTCATAGCCGGTGGCGCGTCTAAAGGGGAACGCAGCTTATTATTTGCATTTGAGGAAAGTCGCGACCAACTGTTTCGCAACGCAAGCGGTTGGAATGTGGATTTTGAGCAAATGGAAAAAGATGGTTTGTTAAAAGTAGTTTGCGTATACCCAGAGTCTGCAGGGCTTGAAGATCACTTAATAAAAATGAAAAAAGTTATCGACGAGTTCAAGCCTAATAGACTAGCTGTAGATAGCTTATCCGCGTTAGAGCGGGTGTCCACACTCAAGGGATATCGCGAGTTTGTCATTGGGCTAACATCATTTATTAAGCACCAAGAAATTGGGGGATTGTTTACAGCGACTACACCGACGTTGCTAGGCGGTAGTTCAGTCACTGAAGCTCACATTTCTACTATTACTGACTCAATAATTTTACTGCGATATGTCGAAATTTTCGGAGAAATGAGACGAGGTATTACGGTTTTAAAAATGCGTGGCTCTATGCACGAAAAAGATATCCGTGAATTCACAATTGACAACAAAGGAATGCATGTTGGTAAGCCATTTCATACTGTCTCAGGAATACTATCAGGATTTCCTCAACAAGTAGCCTCAGAGGAAATGGCGCGTTTATCCAATATGTTTACTGATCCTCCTAAAATTTAGAAGGCATAGTATTTTTTCTTACATATAAGAGCAGGCAGAAGAAGGGACACACATATGGCTGTATCAACTGTTAAACGAGAGGTGCGAATTCTACACTTTGAGGATAGCCCAACAGATGCTTTGCTAGTCCAGAACCAGATATTTGATGATGAGAGACTACTGTCTCAGATAAAACAGGTTGAGTGTTTATCAGATGGTCTGCTAGAGCTTGAACAGCAAAGCTTTGATACAATACTTCTTGACTTAGATCTTCCCGATAGTCAAGGAATTGAGACATACAATAGACTATGCAAGGAAGTTTCAAACTTACCTCCCGTTATTATCCTAAGTGGAAATGATGACAGGTCACTAGCGAGAAGGATATTGCACCATGGAGCTCAGGACTTCCTGGTTAAGGGGCAAGTGGCAAATGGTAAAATCGTCGATACAATTGAGAACTCTATTAGCCGCCAGCAGTTCTCTGAAGATTTGAATAAAAGAACCCGCCAGCTTCAAGAGAGTGAGAATAGGATTAGGTCTATTATTGAAGTGACGACAGATGCAATTATCATTGTCGACTCAAAAGGGGTGATTCAGTTCGTTAACCCTGCAGCCACCAAAATGTTTGGACGTAATGTATCTGATATGATCGGTACTGAATTTGGGTTTCCTCTCTTCCCTGATAAACACTTTGAGTTAGATATATGCCGACCAGATAGAGAAGTTGGCGTCGCTGAAGTAAGAGCTGCTCACCTGATATGGAATGGAAAGTTAGCCTTTCTAGCCTCGCTAAGAGATATTACAGAAAGAGTTGAGAGTGAGAAGAGAATCTATCGATTGAGCCGAATGCATAGAGTATTAAGTGCCATAAATAATCTAATTGTCAGAACAACTGATAGGGATGAGTTATTTACTGGTGCAGTCCGAATCGCAGTTGAGGGTGGAGGGCTCCCTGCCGCATGGATTGCTGCTTTAGATGGAGAAGAAAATAAGTTCAGGTTGGCGTCTTCTTTTGGTGGGGATAATGACTTTTTCTTCTCCGTGATTACATGGCTTCGATCTTTAATTATTATGAATTCAGATGAAGTTTTGAAAGCCAAGATTTTTAAGGAAAGAACTCTCTTTGTAATTAATGATATAGAAAACAGCTCATCAACTTACTTGCGGCAACAATGCCTTGAAAGAGGCATACAATCCTTCGCTCTGTTCCCTTTAACCCTTAATAACTCAGTGGAAGGTATTTTAGCTTTACATGCGACTGATAAAAACTTTTTTGATGATCAGGAACTAGGCTTGCTTACTGAGCTTGCAGGCGATATATCTTTCGCTCTGGACCATCTGGAGAAAGAGAAAAAACTGGAGTACCTTGCTAATTACGACTCTGTAACTGGTTTGCCAAATCGCAATCTATTTTACGATCGCTTAAAGCATGCATTAAATCTTGCAAGCCGCTGCCAGATCAATATATCCGTATTATTTATTGACCTTGATCGTTTTAAGATTGTCAATGATACTCTTGGTCACTCTTGTGGCGATGATGTTTTAAAAATAGCAGCTGCTAGAATCGAAAAGTGCGTACGAAAATCTGATACTGTTGCTCGCCAAAGCGGAGATGAATTCATAGTTCTACTAGCTAACAAAAGCACGGACGAGGATAATATTAAAACTACTGTTGATCGCATACTAGATGCATTTGTAAGCCCATTTACGCTGAACGGTACAGAAGTATTTATAACCTGCAGTATTGGTGTGGCTGTATACAGTGGAGGAACCGTAGATCCTGATAGTTTAATCAAGAAAGCTGACATCGCGATGTATCGGGCGAAAAAAGAAGGCGGGGCAAGCTATCGCCGCTACCATTCTGATTTTGACAGAAACCACCAAGAACGATTAACTTTAGAAACAGCCCTTCGACATTCAACTGAGCGCAAAGAAATTCACCTTTTATACCAGCCTAAAGTTAACTTTGAGAGTGGAAAAATCGTTGGAGTAGAGGCGTTAATTCGCTGGTGGAATCCTAAACTAGGATTTATATCTCCTTCTGAATTTATACCAATAGCCGAGGAAACCGGCTTAATTTTACAAATAGGAGAGTGGGTACTGGACACAGCATGCTCACAAGGTGCCAACTGGGGAGGATTACCAGTAGCTGTAAACCTATCAGCTAGGCAATTCAGGCAGAATAACTTAGTTGAATTAGTTGCTCGGACATTAAATAGAAGTGGATTTCCTCCAGCCTTACTTGAGCTTGAACTTACTGAAAGTATGCTGATGCAAGACGTAGAGTCTGCCATCCTGACAATGCGCGCACTTAAGGACTTGGGTGTACGCATCGCTCTTGATGACTTTGGTACAGGTTACTCAAGCTTGAGTTATCTTAAACGTTTTCCTATTGATACGATAAAAATTGATCGCTCATTCGTCTGTGAAATTACTTCTGACTCAGGTAGCTTAGCAATATCTGAAGCGATAATCTTGATGTCCCGTAGTCTCGATTTAAGCGTAGTCGCAGAGGGGGTTGAGACTCAGGCGCAATACGACATACTAAACAGCCTGAATTGTGACCAGTTTCAAGGATACCTCTTTTCCAAACCAGTATTGCCCCAAGAATTGGATACACTACTAGATACGAAGAGTTAGCCGGAATATCTTCAACTTAATCTGGCCTGGAAATTGATCCCTCTGCTATTACAGTGCCGAGGAATACGATTAAAGCCAGACCTTATAGGAGCGCATTCAGCTGACCTAATCTGGCTAAAATACAACCAGATATACTTGATAATAGTCTGTAACTATTGTCGTTTCTAGATAAACAGAGTTTGATCCAAGCTGCCGTCCCACCACCAAATTTGAAAGGCCAACCTTCTCGGGTTGGCCTTTTTTATTGCCTGTGACCCGATATCAAATACGAACCACGCGAACTGACCCTGCAAGAGCCACACTCCATACAGTTGCATGCCACTCCAGATCAGGTCACACGGATTGAGGAAACCCTACCAGAATAACCCGGTGAACGAAGCCTGGGGTAGCTCGGAGCTTACCGGATACCTTGGGTAGTCATTGCTCGATAAACCTGTTTCCCCATAACCTCTGCCCGGTATTATTGGCATGGGGCGTTACTATAAATTGCGGCATGTTTAAACGAACCGTGATGCAAACTATGGTAAAGTTTTTAAGGCGTCTCGAGTTGATTGAATTAAACGCATATTTGAATTTTTCACTGGGATATTGATATGACAGAAAAGCAAACGTGGATTGTTGTGATAAAAGGTCGGCCTCTTGAGGGCTGTGAAATTGATATTGATGGATGTGAATTTTATTTTACAGACGCCTATGTTTCACTCTCAAGACAGATAGGTGGCGCAAAAGCTCTGGTTAGTATTCTCGAAAAAGTTCAAAAAAAGCTGGAAGATGATCGTCTGGAGCTTAGTGAAGTGAAGATGTGCGTACAGTTTCTTCCAGAAGAGTGGGTTGATCAGACTGACGGAGTATATCCAATGCATGAACTTGCCACTTCATCTCTTGATACTGAAGATGTAGTCCTAAGCGGTTATCGTTCCCAGGAAATTCAGGATCTTTTACTGTATCACCATAACGTTAGAGAACTCGAAGCGGAATAATTCAGGGAATTATATTTAGGCGAGGATAAATTCATGCAAGATCGTTTTGGCGCCATGTCTCTTGGTGAAAGCCAGCATATATTTAAGACGGATGTCGGTTTGATTTTTGGTCGACAAAGAAAGGAAAGGCAGTTTATATTGCGCACTACACTTCACTCTCTGTCAGTTTGGAAAACAAGAAATCCTGGTGTTGGTACATCGCCATTCAAACTGAAGAACATGAGCATTCAAAAAGACGCGGCTGTTATCGACAAAGAAGTCTGGGTGTTTAATGTAAATGGAACACTGGCTCAAGATATCATTATATCAGTCAAAATGGCGAGCATATATTACAATATATCTCCGGCTGTAATATTTTCGGAAGTTTATGCAAAGAATTTGAATATTGACAGAGAAAACGACATGTCCAACCAAGCGCTGATTCGCGCCAACAAGTCGTTGTATTCAAATACATGCAAAGCAATTTTACAAGCTGCTAAGCAGCTTGGAATTTCTTCGGAAATAAACTTTTACGTTTTCAGCCGAAATGATAACTTTAAAATTCCCGGCAACGATCTTCACGAAGCTCTCACAGACGGTGGAGCAACTAATGTTATGACAGACCAAAACCGTTACAAAGTTTCGATTGGAAGGAACGACAACTCTGCTTTTACTACTCAAATGACAAACTTTCATATGGCTTCCTTGAAAGCTTAGCAGCATTGAATTATCTGGGGGAGGATTTATCCGTGCTGCCTGCCCAAGAAGCGCGTGACACAATTGACGTTTTGACCTGCCCCCAGCATTTTGAGCAGAACCCACAATAGCATAACAATATTCGAAGTTAGGGCAATGGACTTTGATGGATTTAAGAGTTCTTGTCGTATCCATAATTAATTACATCTTAAATCATGCGATTATTACGCTATTAGAAATAGGGTCGCGGCGAATCATAATAACAACCACTTTAGAATCTGGTGTGTCGACAGGAGCGCTTAGTTGTGCGTGAATATACCCTGAATATTGATATGACGGCTTTAATACCTTGGGGAAAGCGTAGTTGAATGGTCGGCCGCCTGGACTGGTTGGGACCCTTCTATACTCTCCCCAGTATTTTCTCAAATCTTCTAGGAATAGAGCTATTTCAGGAGAAAGGTGGAGTTTCAATGATTCTGATGATGAAGGATTTTTCACGGTACAAAAGGATAGGAACCCTGAATCAAAAATGGTGTTGGAAGGTGTAAATGAAATATCACCTAAAGATGCGAACTCTTTATCATGGTCTACTGCGATAAGTGTCAGTAAATCAAGGCCATTACTTTTCCCGCTTAGGTATAGGTCTACAATTTCTTCTAACTCTTTAAGCTCTCCCATCTTAAATTATCCAAGTAGTGGGTTAATAACTAGTTCGCTTTTCTACCAAGCTTTTCGCGCCTTGGTCCCGATAGCCCATGGGTCAGCTTCTTCTGGAAAGTTTTGATATCGTTTACGATATCTCACCCTGGCTTTAGGTCAATGTCATCAACTTAAGACCAAGATATAGCTCAAAGCGGTTGAAGGCAGCGGCAAGATGCGCTTCTGCTTACAATCTCGGGCGACCATGGTTCCTGATGATCTGTATAATAAGCGTGTTTCTCAGCCGGTTCCCCTTGGGGCTGGACTAAAGGGTATTTGAAGGCTTGGCTGCATGATTTCAAACACTGAACATTTCTTCAGCTAGTTCAACTATTTTTTCTTTTATATCGAATATTTCTTCTTGCTCTTTTTCAGAGTACAGCGAGCCTGCTCTTTCAAATGGAGTCGATATATCTATAAACTCCATGGCGAGCTCTTTGGGTACGAGCCTGCTATTTTTATAGATGGTTTCTATGGCTTCATTCTCAGTCATATCAAGCCGAGTTAACTAAAAGTTACCTTTGTGATTAGTACTATCCTAGTTCACCACTATGCTTAGCCACCGGACTCGCAGAGTACAGTAGGCTAATGGCTACACACCAAATAAAGCGCCTCCGATACAACGCTCTTTTTGCCAGTAGCCTATGTCGCGATCTTGCCAAGCTTATAAAAAGCTAAATCGGTAAAACCCTTGGCTTGTAGATGTTGTTTCACACTTTCATGCGCTATCAGCATGTTGGTGGACTCCGCCAGGCGAAAAAAGTTGTGCCCGTTGGTTCTTTCTGGGTCAACAACCAAGCGGTCAAAGTCCACATCGTGCAAAGCTGAATTGGTAGGGTCATGTGCTGTGACAATAGACCTTTCCATATCTGCGGCAGAGACCAAGCTAACAATATTCACCACTTTGTAGTGTGTATAGACTTGGTCGCTGTCGGGGTCAATTAGCTCAAGATCGTAAACATCAAGGCTATCAACCCCACACTCTCGTAGTGCGGCAATCAGCTCGTCACTGAAAATTGGAGCTGCTGCGCGAAAAAAAGAAGGCAGATACACAGAATTATTTACAGGGTCCCAGTAGAACCAGTCTACTCCAGGAATGTCTCCTAGCCTCTTCTGTATCCATCTACCGATGCAATCACGATCGAATGCGTAATACATTTGCTAATTCCAATAAGTTCGCAACCTATAGCGCAACCTTACTAGGCTCATAGAATGCAAGATCGGTAAAACCTTTAGCCAGCAAGTGCTGCTTAACCTTTTCGTGAACGATAAGAGCGTTAGTTGACTCAGCAAGTCGGAAAAAGTAGTGCCCACCAGCTTTTGCTGGATCGATGACTAAGCTATCAAAGTCCACATCATAAATATCGGAGCCGTGAACTATTGCATCCGATTTTTGGATGTCGGCTGCAGAAATAAGGCCGATGATATTTACAACCTTATAGTTAGAATATACTGCTCCATTATCCGGGTCTGTAATCTCAGTATTATAAGCTTCTAAATTATCGACACCACATTCCTCCAGCGCTTCAATTAGGTCATCTCTAAAAATAGGGGCCGAGGCATCTAGAAATGATGGTAAGTATGGCGAATGATCCCACGCATGTGGGCTGCATGGTTTCAAAGTAAACTTTAGCGGATTAGGAGGCGGAGAAGGAAGTACCGCCCCCCTACGCCAGAAGTACCAATGAACCCCAGGAATATCGCTGCGCGGGCTCTTAATCCATCTCCCAGGGCAGTCACGATCAAATACGTAATACATTTTCTAATCCCAATTTTCCTAATCCTATAAAGCAACCTTACTTGGCACATAGAAGGCAAGGTCGGTAAATCCCTTAATCAGCAAGTGCTGCCTGACCTTGTCGTGAACGATAAGTGTGTTGGTCGACTCGGCTAACCGGAAAAAGTACCTTCCTCCAGCCTTTGATGGGGCAATATCCAAACTATCAATATTCACTTCATTGAGTGAAGGTTCATCTGACTGCTGCATGTCAACTGCGGCAATTAACCCTACAATATTGACTACTTTATAATTAGTATATGTTTGCCCATTATCAGGATCGAATAGATCAAGATAATAAGTTTCAAGATTCTCAACACCGCATTCTTGTAATGCAGCTATTAGCTCGTCGCTAAAAATTGGTGCTGATGCACGAAAGTAGGATGGCATATGGTGCGAATCATCTGCCGAATGTGGATTAAATGCTTCCAAGGTAAACTTTAACGGATCTGGCGGCAGATCTGGAAGGACAGCTCCTTTTCTCCATGAAGACCACTTAATACCGGGGATATCGCCTCTGGGCTGATCAATCCACCTGCCTTTACAGTTTCTGTCAAAGACGTAGTACATCCGCTCTCTCCCAGAGTTAACCCTTTTTCACGCCACCATACTCTAAAAGTATATGAAGGAAGAGCTGCCAACGATGATATGAGTCCCCACCAATATTACGCCAACTTTTCCTCCTAACAGAGGATGATAATAAGTTTGCGTGGTTACTGAGCCGGGCTGACTCTCAAAGGCTCAAGTTCGCAAGCTACACACCAAATAGAGTTCCTTCGATACAGTATTTAGGCAGGTAGTCAGATTCGACTGTCAGGTCGTTACCAGCATCAAACCATTGCACTGCCATACCTAACAACTCCATAGGAATGTAACTTTCTACTGGGGCCACATCATCTTCTTGGTGAGCTTCATAAAACCCTATATGGGAGACTAGGTTTTTCTCTAACGTTTCGTTGAAATCAAGACCAAGGTTTGTAGCAAGAGCTAGTAATAGCTCAATTTTTCCCATTGTAATATCCAGTGCCTTGTCGCTACCGTCTGCTACGGCCAATTCTGAAGCTTTATTGATCAGAGGAATAAATGTGTCTCGTTTGAAGTGCAAACTCTGCAAGACTTCGACCAATACATATTCAGCTTCGATACTTTTAGTGGCGCTAGAGCGTAAGATATCTATAGGAAACGCCGCCAAACTATCCATACTGACCTTATCTCGCGCCACAACTGCTGTGTAATAGGCTTCTTGCCAACGTTCGGGAAAAACTCGACCGTTTTCTATGATTCCTACTCCATTGTGTACAACTTGGCTGCATCCAGGTAGTAGTATGGTTTGGTCAACTTCAGGGTGTTGGGCTAGCTGAAAATAAGCTGCAAATGCTTTTGCTGCCAGTTGAATATCTGCCGCCCCCTCAGCTTCATGGACTTCATTATTGACAAGAAGCGTGGCTAACCGAGTCTTTCTCAGGCAATCAGTGGCAAGATTCAGGACATTATCGCTCATGCGAAATAAATTACTTTTAGCTACGTTAAGCAGTTTATCAGCTCGATCAATGTCTCTTTGCGCCCACTCATCGCCCATTAGCCCACGGCTACTGTTTTTAATCATTCCAGTTCCTCGTGCTTATTACGAATTAAGCAAATTTTTAAATTTTCCATTGTCCATCTGATATTCTGATACCTTCACCAATTCGACTCGGGATGGATCTTCCTCTATTGGAGTCTGTACTCTCAGGTATTGAATGCTTGATCCATTTCTGGTGGCAGTGAGTATTGCGTCTGCTGCTTCTTGCTCTTTAAGTATTGCTGCATTTTTTTCTTGGGAGTAATTCGGAGATACCTTTTTATTAGCCATTCTCATAGTAACGTCTGCAGCATACTCCGTAGTCCCTTGCTCGTAGTCAATACCGTTGATGTTCCGAGTACCGGTTGTTCCGCCTGCGCCCTTGGCTTCGATGATAATGATTTCACCCGCATCGTTCTGGTAAACCATGTCGAAATTCCCTGAGAGCGAGGGAGCGTTTTCGATATCCTCTGGGTGGATACGCTTGAAATCCGGGAATTCTTTTTGGACATGGACATCGGCGTAAAGCTCGCCAATTTTCCCTGATACAGCAGCGACATTTTTGCTGTTGTATTCGGTCATATCCCAGTCGGAAGGCTTTAAGTCTTCGACTTTCTTACCAAGCTTCTTCGCGGCCTCTTCCTTGAGCGCTTTTCTTTCATCTCGTAGCGTGTCGCGTTCGGCTAGAAGTGCATTAAGGCTCGCAGCGTAGGGATGATTATCCGGCAAGCTCATGTCGTAGGCCGTAATCTCTGTGGAGACGGCCTTGATCGCGTTCTTTTCAACAGAGCAGATTTCCTTTCCGTTGGCCTTCGCCTTGTCTATGGGCTCTCCATCAACGACAACCGCATGTACGAACTCTTCCGATGACAATTGCTTTTTAGCTGGATACTTAACTGCATTTTTCCGAGTTAGCGTGATCTTATCTTCATCAAGATCAATATCGTCGTCGGTAAAGGTATACTCCGGCCGACTACTTTCACCGGTTTTCAGCAGTACCGTCGTGGGGCTGTTCTCGGTTGGCTTGCCATCTTCCAGTACTTTCTTGACCGCAGACTTGTGATCATCTGAAAGCGCCGACATATGCGGTTCAATGAATTTGTCCACCTTGCTCGTCTGTACGCCGGACTGAGGGCAGTTGCCCGCCAGGGAGCTTACATGCAGGTCATCCGCACCATTTAGGCTGTTATCAGTCATGCTTCCAACTTCCCATCCATCATGGACTGTCGCCCACTGTAGTAGTAAAGAGCCTCTAATCGAAGGCTGATATTCCCCAGCTCGGAATTCTCCAGATAGTCCGTTCTAATCCATTTCTGGCTATCGTCCTGGAGGAAGTCCCAACCAAACAGGATACATGCGTTAATAAAGTGGTAGGCGTCTTGCCGGCTTTTAGCGCCAAGTTGATGCATCTGGGAAATGGCGGCATCAACAAGCCTGAACAGCTGGTCTGGCGCAATAGATTTAAGTCGGTCGGGATACTTTTCCAGGAACGTTGCCGCCATCTTTCGTACGAATTCTCGACGGACAGCGTGTGTAAACTGCTCACACTGATCCTGGCGTATTTTGAGAAGATTATCTGTTGTCCCAGAGCCTGGCTGTTCTGTCGGGTCGTAGACGCTTACGTGTGAGTCTGAACCGTCAACATTTATCGAAATAAACTGCAGCTTTCCCTGTTTACGCTGAAATATGCTGATCTTTTCTGGCGTGTCGCCCTCCATCCAGAAAACGCCGGTGTCGCCCAAAATGCGATTGAGTTGCGCCGAGTCGCAGAGAGGCAGCAACACTCTCATATAGCGCGGATCGCAATAGCGAAAGTACCAGTTCTCGTTATTAGGACCGCGAACTTTTGCAAGACGACGGAAGTGCTGAACAAGTTCCGTCATAGGTTTATTGCTGGCTAAAAAAATACACCAGCTGTTGCCCCAGCCTTCCTGAAATAACCACTGGGTGAACGGATCACTGCCTAACTCGACGATGTGGGGAGACGCAGCCTTTAACGTTTCTCCAATCCCATGCCAAAAGAGCGTCGAACTGTCGCAGGAGCTTTGGGTAATTTGCGGATAAATACGCTCATCAATGGCGCAGTCGACTAACGCGTAGTAATGACGAAAGCCGGGGCAATGTTCTTTGAAGCGTTGCAAGCTAGAGGTGTTCAACATAAAACTATCCTATCCCGCGCCTCTCACAAGATAAGTGAGTGATCACGGTAAATCTCTTGAGTAAACAGAAATCAGAATTTTTGATTATCGTCGTCGTCCCCAAACATCAAGTGAGCCATTGCTATGGGGTCATAATCAGGATCGAATTTATGCACCTTCTTAGGCACGATAACAGGAGATTTTAAATACTCGTCTTCTCCCATTTCTTTTAGCCATGTATTCCATTCGTGCGAGCTGATCTTAAGGTCGACATCGCTGGCGTCAAAGAGACCTAATCGAGTCAAGTCTTCATCAATGTCTGGAAAGTTGAAGTCTAACGACGCCAGATAGTCAATAAACTCACTCGGTAGCAATAGATCGTGCTTCTCAACATAGTGATAAAGGCCCTCAGGCCAGATCCATTTCCCATCCGTCATCTCTGAGCAGCCAAGTACGCTCGTTTCTGAGTCTTCGCATTCAAAGCGACAACGTGCGTATCCAAGCCAAGCATTGCAGCGTGCGCCACTCTTCAAGTAACTAACGATTTTTTCCTTATCTGAGCCTATATCTCCACATAGAAAGCTCGGAGTTACGCCGTTTTCGTAGCTATTCGACCAGAAGCCAAGCACTTTCAAGTTGATAGCCTTTATGTTTCGTCCTATGTGACTAGCCATCTGAATATCAACCTTAGTCCCAGTCAGATAGAAGAGTGTCATTACCAAACCGATCCAGTGAGGCTTTGGGAACGACAACAGGGCTACGGAGATAGTCGTCTTCTCCCATTGCTTTTAACCAGTCTTTCCAAATGGAGTCATCCCCCTCGACTTCGATAGCTTCCGTTTCAAGGCCCAGTCTGGCTTTTATCAATGACTCGTCCACATGAGGAAAGTTAAAGTCAAGCTGCCTAACGTGATCCAAAAATTCTGGCGGCAACAATAGGTTATGTGCGTCAACATAATGAGCCAGCCCTTCAGGCCATACCCATACACCGTCGGTAAAGTCAGTATTACCTAACTCTGAAGTTTCAGACTTAAGGCACTCGAACCTGCACCTTGCGTATCCCAAAAACTCTATTCCTCGAATGCCACTTTTTAAGTAATGAACAATCTTTTCTTTGTCGTTTCCAATGTTTCCACGAAGAAACTCAGGAGTTACGCAATTATCATAATTCTTCGACCAATAACCCACGTGGTTTAAGCGTATTCTTCTCACGATATATCCTCCGGATAAAAGGTTTCATGACCCTCTCCAGCAGGGTATAGAATTTTCTGTTGATCCTCATATTTGTCTAGCTTACTGCCTGTTTGGGCAATGAACTCTTCACAGAAAGCTTCGTCATAAACTCTGACTTGCCCCTCTTTATCAACAATCATACGCCCTGTGCCCCCTGTAACAGGAACCCCCATACTGTTCGCTAAGTCTTGCCGAGCGGGACCCGGTTCGAATCTACACGCAACAACCTCAATCTTATCAGGGGTAAAGCCTAACTCTTTTAGCCTGTTACCTAACTCAGCTCCGCTTTTTCCAGCAATATGATCACCGTTGCCGTGGGCTATTAGTGTAAGTTTCTTAACGTTCTTATAGTCGTGGAAGTTATCTTTATTAATGACAGGGATATTACGGGCGGCGATCAGTCTCTCCACGCTTGCTAAAACTACTGGATCTTGCTGAAGCGGCAATACTGCATTTTTGTAGCGATCCTCCATAATGTCATAGTTGTCAGGTATGGCATCTGGACAATCTCCGGGCTTAGCCGTCAAGCCAAATGGATCAACCCAGCTGGTCGGGTTGGGCGCATACAGATAATTGTTGTTTCCTCCAACTAGTCCAACCGGGTCTTGGTTGATGAACCTTGCGCTGCCAGGGTCGTAATATCTGTGGCGGTTATAGTGCAGTCCCGACTCATCATCGAAGTACTGGCCTTGGAAACGCAGCGAGTTTTCAACCTCTTCGGTTTCTTTTAGCGCCAGGTTGCCATAAGCCTTGTAACGCACAGACCAAACGATTTTGCCTTTGGCGTCCGTCATTTCCTGCGGTGTACCGAGGTGATCGAGGTGATAGTGGTAGACTTTTTGATCTTGAATAAAGGCTAGCGGTCTAAACGAGTTCGGCTCGTAAACGTAGATTTTGCTCAGATGCTTACGTTGCTCTGACAGGAGAACGTCGCCATTCCATAGGAACACTGTTTTCCCAAAAGCATCCTGCTTGCTGACGCGACGACCGAGCGCGTCATACTTGTACTCAGTTCTTTGCCCATCTTTCTCTACAGCAACCAGTTGATTTTGCTTGTTGTAGAAGTAGCGAGTTTCAAGTTTGCCGCCTTTACCGCGCTTCTCCCTGATGAGGTTACCAGCTTCGTCATACTCAAAGTGGCGATCGCCATGGAAGTTGAGACGGTTGCCTTTGGCTTGATTAGCGCCCTCCAGGATGTTACCTGCCGGGTCGAATGCAAACTCCTCGTTACAATAACTCTCGACGGCTTTCAAACGATCCAGAGCGTCGTAATGGTAGTGCGTCGCTCCCTTTTTGAAATCGTCAATCAGAGCCAGGTTACCGCCAACGTCGTAACTGTAGCGACGCTCAATGATGCGTTCTTTGGTCTGGCGACTACTTACTTGATGACGGACCAGGCGACCCATGACGTCATATTCATAGCGAGACTCGACAGCGCCCTGTTGTCTTCGCATCTCACGGCCTTCCTGGTCGCGCTGAACCTTGGCGAGCAACTCGCCATTGAAGCTTGCGCGATTAAACAAACCATTTGATTCGTACTCAAATTCCAGTCGGCGCCCATCAGGCAAAGTTGTTTGGGTGCGGTGGCCAAGCGCATCATACTGATGGCGAAGGACAGCGTAGTCCTGCCGTTCCTCGACTAGCTGTCCTAACGTGTTGTAGCCAAATTGAACGCTGCGATTGGAGTTTGCAGCTTTGGTTAGCTGACCGTTGGCGTCATAGCCAAAGCGGGTGACCTCACCATCAGGGCTGTGTTTTTCCAGCAGACGCCCCATGCGGTCGCGTCTAAAGAGGGTGATCTGCGCCTGTTCGTTAGAGTGCAAGCCCTCGATATGAGCCTTCAAATATCCGGCAGGGTCATACTGATATTGCTGCACACGCCCATCGAACCCAACTTCGCGGATCAGGCGCTCATTACGGTCATAAGCAAGCTCGTAGCGCTCGCCTTTTTCGTTTATCAGGCCAACCAGATTGCGTTCATTATCGTACAGGTACTCGAATACGTTTCCGGCCGGATCAATTTTTTTCCGTACCTGCGATAAACCATCGTAGGCATATTCCGTAGTGCGTCCGGCGCCATCAATAAAATGCGTCAACTGATCATTGGCGTTATACCGCAGTCGAACTAGAGAGCCGTCTGGTTGTTTGACCTCTGTGATATTTCCGTTCAGGTCATATTTGTAGGCGGTAACCTCACCCTCTGACGTCGAGGCGACGCTAATATCGCCGTTGTCATTGTAGGCGAACGTCGTGGATTTATTGTTATTGGTTTCGCTGATCAGCTGTCCTTTCCGGTTCCAGCGATAACCTTTCTCGTTGCCGAGAGCGTCTGTGACCGTTTCGAGATTCCCTTGGTCGTTATATTTATACTGCGTTTTGTGGCCGGCAGGATCGATAAGCGCCGTCATTAATCCACGCGGGTCATACTCTCGCGTCCACTTATGCCCGAGCGCATTAGTGATGCTGATAGGTTGGGCGTCTGCGTTGTAATCGATCTTGTAAATACCGCTATTCGCATCAACCAGGGTCGTCAACTTTCCTTGGTCGTTATAGGCGTAATGAGTACTGTGTCCATTGGGGTTGGTTTCCTCGATGAGATTACCCGCTGCATCATATGCTCGGCGGGTGACGCCGCCCTCTGGATCAATCTCTTTTACTACTTGCCCTCGCTCGTTGTAATGGTAGGTGGTGACCCCGCCATTACTGTCGGTGGCTTGAGAAATACGGTTCTTTAGGTCCCATTCAAAGCGATAGTCATAGATGCCGTTGTCGCACCACTGACGTAAGCAGCGAGCGGATTTGTCATAGCGATTCCACTCAAAATAGACGCTGAAGCCAGTCTTGAGGGTGTGACGGGTAATCACGTGATTACGATAACCAAAGGTTTCGCTATTACCAGCGGGATCGGTTACTGCAACCAGGTCTTGGGCTTCGTCATATTGATATTTAACGAGGCTATCTACGCGACCGTCGTCATTGACATTCTGAACTTCACAGATCAGACCGTATGCGTTATGCAGTAGATGCAACCGTTTGCCGCCGGAGGTGGTTACAATCGTTACCGGACGCTCATGCTCTTCTAACTCCACCCAATAGCTGACATCAATACGGTTACCCAATGAATCCAGCACAGACTCAAGTCGATATACGCCGTTATTGCCTGAGAAAGCCAGATTGGGTTTGCCCAGTTGTTTCAGTACAAAGTGGCGCTCGCCCAAGCGATGCAGCTCAAAGTGCTCTGCACTGTTTCGGACCATCTCGCCTTCTGACGGCAAAGGGAAATCGATGTAACGTCCTTCATCCGTTGTAAAGACGATACGGCCATCAATTTCTTCTAACTGCTGGCTAAGAAAGTGTGTCCAGCCATGACCTAATCCACGCTGATTATGGTTGGAGGACTTGTACGTTCTTTTCCAAATCAGAGGGAGGGGGCCTGAGAGTTTAAAATCCAGCTGGTCTAATAACTCTTCGCCAGTGACCATACTGATAGGGTGGCCATTTTTGCAGGAATTGACGTTATCCTGAGAGGTTTCGCCATTGTCGTTTACGCCCGTTTTATCACTGGTCGCGGGGGTATCTCCAGACTTGGGTGCGTTTGCTGGCGCGGCGGCCTTTTCGCATTCCTCACAAAACGGCATCCCTTCCTGAGCGGTATTCTTTAATGTCTGCGCTTGCGCTTCCTCATCGGGCCTTTTCGCCTGTGCTGGCGCAGAGCTTGGTGCGGCGGCGGGCGCTGCAGCTGCGGAAGCTTGATGGCTACTGGACGCTCTTTTCTCACTAGACCAGCCGGGATTGCCGGCTAATTGCGTGACCTCCATGACTTCTCCAGTCACCGCTGGCGGCGGCGGTGGAGTCGGATTGGCGCGAGCAATCAAACGCTCAGCAAGTCTCACCTCTGAACTGACAGGTACTGGTCCTTCTTCGCTCTCGTTGATAACTGGACAGAAAGGCTTCTTCTTGTCAGTAAAAATCAACAACACCTCACCACGCTCAACGCCTCTGACAAAGTCATCCTTCCACTTGCGGAAGTGAGGTGAACCACGTCCAGGAAAAGCGCCAAAGCCCGAGCGGAAGTGATAGCCGCATAAATTGCTGGCGACATTGCTGACCTTGAAGTCGTTGCTCAAGCAACGGTCGGCAAAGCTCGCTGCAAAAAAGGGAGACTCGATAAATGGAAGATCGGCGACAGTGATATCAGACCAATGCCTAAACGCGTATGAGCGGGTGGAATACATGCAGGAAACATCCCTTGTATTACGCCTTTCCTGACCCTTAAGGCGGAGATGGCGCTGAGCTAAGAAGTTTTACGTATTAGTACAATGCAAGAATATTTTACTATCCGGAGACGTCAGGATGTATAACCCTATCGGCATAGGAGGTAAGAGCAAGCTTACAATAATAGCTTGAAGGGATGATTGTAAAACGCACACCACAAAATTGCTTTACCTTGGGTTAAGGGGCTGCATTGTATATATATTCGTACAGTCAAGAATCTACCTCTCAAATTGCGGAAGAAACAATTCAACAATGCGCCCCGGAATATGTGCCTGAGGTAGGTCCTGTTGTAGCTGAAGAAAAGCTTAAAACAATGTCCGGGATTGGTTGACCACTACAGTTGCGGCTTCCCTAAAACGTCAATCATGAGCGGCAAAACCTCTCACACAAAAGTTTAGACGTATTATGGATTGAGCTTAAAGGAAGACCCTTGAGTAATGAATCTATCGTCAATAGAATATCCACTATTCCCCCCCCAAATATACCCAACCCCCAACCCCCAACCCCCAATTCATCAATAAACACTATCTCTCAAACCACTCCTCAAGAAATTGAATACAGTGAGTTAACGCTGGCGGTACATAACGTCGCGCAGGGTATAAGGCGTACAGTGTGAGGTTGGGTTTGGTTTCATCAGCGAGAATCTCCACCACTTCACCTTTTTCTATCGCGTCGCGGCAGACAAATTCGGGAATAAAACCTATGCCCTGTCCACGTTTAATGGCCTCCATCATGAAGATGGTGCTGTTGACTCTGAGCTTCCCCTCTATCGTGACGCCCTCGCCGATAGGCCACAGATTTTTACCTTGAAAGTAGCTGTACACAAAACAGTTATGCTGGCTCAAATCTGCCGCGGAGGTGATTTCTGGGTGATTTTCTAAATAGCTGGGGGCTGCGCATACACGATATTCAAAGCGAGTAAGTGGCCGGCCCACGTATTGTGAGTCGAATGGACGACTGGAAGCTCGAAAGCCCAAATCAAATCCTTGCTCCACTAAGTCCGTGTTTTCATCTCCCAAATGAATATCTAACTGAATATCTGGATAAGCTTCCATGAAGTCAGCAAAGACCAAAGATAGATCTGTCAGGCCCAATGCCATGGGCGCATTGATTTTCAACTTACCTTTAGCGTGTTGTTGCAAGTCCTGCACGAATGAATCTGCGTCATCCAGTTGCGCCAATATGGCTCTGGCCCTTTGTAAATAACCTTGGCCCACATGGGTCAGCTCTATATTGCGGGTGGAGCGGTGAAGCAATCGCGCTCCCAGGCTTTCTTCCAGCTTGGAGATCTCCTTGCTGATCATAGACTTGGTGGTGTTGGTTTGCTCAGCGACTCGCGTAAAGCTGCCGAGATCAGCCAGTCGAACAAAGAATTGAAGCGCTCTGAGTTTATCCATGGACGTTAAGCAGGTAGTTATCATTGGGCTAATGGTTTCCATAATGGAAACTATTGGTTCTCATTGTAGCGATATATCAAAACAAATAGAAACTCTAGACTTGCAGCTGTTGACCTACCAACTGGCCCATCAACTTCAACGGAGAAGCTGCCCGGCCACAAGTAGGGCGACAGACTATTTATCAAACCAAACAGCTTCAGAAGAAGGAACACATCATGTACACACTTTATTACGTTCCAGGCGCCTGTTCCCTAGCGACCCAGGTAGTACTTCACGAACTCAACCAGCCCGTTCAGATCATTAACAAACAGGCAGTGGAAAATTTCCAAGCCATTAACCCTGTTGGCACAGTGCCGGTCTTGAAAAAGGACGATAAGACCTATACAGAAGGCGCCGCAGTCATGCTGCATTTGCTAGAAGCACACCCAAATGCTTTGTTCCCGACCGAGAAAGCAGCACGGGCTCAGGCCATTCAAAATATCATGTTCGCCAACGCAACCATGCACCCCGCCTATAGCAAGCTATTTTTTGTAGCCAATACAGATCTTAGTGAATCTGCAAAACAATCCGCCTACGCCTCTGCGGCAAGCAGCATAAATCAACTGTGGAATGTGGTTGAAGACAGATTAACGGAGCAGAACTTCCTTGGGGGCGAAACGGTGTCTGCAGCTGACATCATGTTGACTGTGTATTCACGTTGGGGCGCCAGTTTCCCCGTGGATATTCATATTGGGCCCAACACACAAAAGATGATTGACCATGTCTTAGCCATGCCGAGTTTTCAAACTGCTTTGAACAACGAGCAACGCCAAGCAGCGGCATAATGACAGCTTAAGCGTCATCAACGCCAGCAATCGAAGGGGAAAAGAATGGACAGGGGTTTAAAACATAGAACGAGCGAGCTTGATTTTGGCCAGACAGATTTCATAACCATCATCAACATCGTTGGAGCCTATTTTGAAGGACTTCATTACGCCGATACTGCACTGCTAGAGCGCATCTTCCACACTGACGCTGTACTAAAAGCGCCAGGGTTAAGACGCTCTCTCAAGGACTGGCTCGACGCAGTGAAAAGCCGTCCTGTCCCTTCTGAACAGGGCTTACCCTATGAATTTCGATTACTTTCGGTGGAGATAACGGGGGAGCAAGCCATGGTAAAAGTGGCTTGCCCCCTGTTCGAATACAACTACGTGGATTATCTGGGTTTGTTAAAAGAAAACGGTCAATGGCTAATTGTCAATAAGATGTACGCAGATCTATCCAACGACTAATTAACGCGTCTAAAACAGGTAAAAAATATGCCTTACATAAACATTAAAGTGACAGATGAAAACGTCACCCGCGAACAGAAAAAAGCACTTATAAAAGGCGCCACTCAGCTAATGGTGGATGTACTCAACAAAAATCCCGAAACCACATTTGTGGTTATTGATGAGGTCAATACGGATAACTGGGGAATTGGGTACGATCAAGTGACGGATTTGGGAAATAGAAGAAGTTAGAACGTAAAATGCTGATGCGGAAACACAGGGAGTGTGTTTGTAAATATGATTCGCGTGAATTGAATCGCCACTATGACTAGACCTCGATTCCAGCTTGATACAACCCCTACCCACCATCCCATCCACCCAGGCTCATTAACCTGTTATCCTAAACAGCTTCAATTTAGATACTCGGATGTATAAGGTAACTCAATGAATCCCTACCAAGCTCCTCAGGCGGAATTGACTTCAGAAATTCACAAGGAAGATATGGACTATGTCGGTTTCTGGGCTAGAACCGGCGCCAGTATTATCGATACGCTGATTATGATGGCGATCTCCTATCCGATTCTGATCTCCCTATACGGCTTCAATTATTTCGATGGTGAGACGTTTATCGCGGGCACGGCGGATGTGCTGCTCAACTATGTCTTCCCGGCGCTCGCGGTCATTTTATTCTGGATCTACCGCTCCGCCACACCCGGAAAAATGCTGGTTAACGCCGTCATCGTCGACGCCAAAACAGGCGCTAAACCATCTAAGGGCCAAATGATCGGGCGTTATTTCGCTTACTACCTGTCATTACTGCCTCTGGGCCTGGGTTTTCTGTGGGTCGCCTGGGACCCGAAAAAGCAAGGCTTCCATGACAAGCTCGCCGGCACCGTCGTTGTACGTTCCAGCTAAATAAATCCAACCATCCCCTTTAGCGTTATAGAATTAGTTTCGAGGACTCTATGGCTTCCATCATTGTGGTGAACGGCGAGCAATACTGGCCAAAATACCTCACTGGTCATGAGGTGCATTACCGGCGCCTGCAAACCAGCAAATGGCTGTATCACGACAACCGGCTGTGGGTGTTTGACGCTTCCGGCGTCGTGCGGGCGGACGCGGTGTTGTGGCGTCTTGGCGCGGTTAAGCCGGACGAGTCCCATCGTAGCGTCCTTGAACTGATTCGTTTCGCCGGCGTTCCCTGCGTAAATCCAGCACGCACCTTGCTGCGTGGCTATGATCGTTTATCCATGCTGGCGGAACTGCAGGAAGCAGGCCTGACCGTATCGCCGCATACTATCGCCATCGGCGAGAACCTGTTGGATAAAGTCGATCCTCCCCTGCCCTCGGTGGTTAAAGTCGGCAATTTCCACGGCGGTTACGGCAAAGCCCTGGCGGAAAACGCAACCTCCTGGTCGGACATCAAGGACCTGACGTTCATATCCAATGACTACGTGACGCTGGAAGATTACATCCCTTACGTCCGCGACATCCGCTGTCTCGCTATCGGCGACAGAATGTGGGCCATGTCCCGCCGCGGCGCCCGCTGGAAAGCCAACATCGAAACCTTGGACTTTCAACTGATGCCGGTCCCAGACAATTTGCGAGAACAGACCCAAATCGCAATGGACCACCTGAATGCGGACATACTTGGCCTGGACTTTCTGGAAACCGAAGACGGCGAATTTATCCTGCTGGAAAGCAACGATATCCCCGGCTTAAGCGGATTCCCAGAGGATGCCCTGGAAGCGCTGGCGAGGATTTTGAGGGAGAGAGTTGAGGGCGTTTAGAAGCTTGGCGACGCCTCTGCTGATAACGGCAAAATGGACTTGCCGTCAGCGCTGACGCACAGATTTAAAGTTTTGCTATTTTCGCCAGGGAAGCCAAATTGCGAGCCGATCTGCCTGATAGCTTCCGCCACCAGCTTGGGCGCCACTGAAAAAGCAAAGTCAGGAGTGGCCTCGGCAATCTCAGGGGAAAATCGCCACGGAATATTCACGTCTTTATCCAATGTAAACCAAGGGGCTCTCTTTTCCCCTTCTCGCCAGACTTTTAACCTGAACAGGTTCCACTCTACTTCATCGACCAACCAGACATATCGAGCGTCGTTGACAGTTATTAATCTAGTCTTTGATTTCATAGAAAAAACAAGGCTGCTATTCGTTTAGCTGTTGATTGATTTCCAGCAATACTTCTTTGTTGTCCCTATACCAACCTAGTCTGGCGGTATCGAACTCATCCTTTCCCTCATGCCGCCAAATGCCCATCAATTTCAGGGCTTCATTAATCGCTTCGCCGGATTCGACTGGCCCATAGATAATGGAGCCGTACTCCCATACCACCGCCAACTGGCTACCGTAGCCTCCGTGATATGAAGTTTCGATAAACCCACACATTCCTGTAAATGACAGCTCTTTCGTCAGTTTTTTGATTTTCGGCGTTAGATTGGAACCAAAACGCGCAAATGGAGCAATCGCACTTCCTCTAAAGCCTTTCGTTCTCGCGCAGAGCGGGATGAACGCGTAATTTCCCACCAAATACAGATGAGGCAAGTCGCCCTGGTATTTAAAGCTAGTGACGATGCCAGAGATATTGTGGCCCATAAATCAGGATGTTAATGACAGGAAAGGGGATGCTTGAACAAGCACAAAGTGTGTCGAGTGGAAAGCGGGTAATCCGCTTTCCACTCCGAGGTGACTAGCCAAGAATCAGACCGCAATCTCAGCCAAGTTCCCTTTGCTTTCGAGCCATTCGCGTCTGTCGGAGGCGCGTTTTTTGGCCAGGAGCATGTCCATTTTTTCTTCGGTGTCGTCGGCGGCTTCCACGGTGAGTTGCACCAGACGACGGGTGTCGGGGGCCATGGTGGTTTCGCGGAGTTGCAGGGGGTTCATTTCGCCCAGGCCTTTGAAGCGTTGGACGTTGGGTTTGCCTTTTTTCTTCTCGGCGGCGATACGGTCGAGAATCCCCTGCTTCTCATAGTCGTCGAGGGCGTAGTAGACGTCTTTCGCCACGTCGATACGGTATAACGGGGGCATGGCGACGAAGACGTGGCCGGCTTCCACCAGCGGGCGGAAGTGCTTGACGAATAACGCGCACAGTAAGGTGGCGATATGCAGGCCATCTGAGTCGGCGTCCGCCAGAATACAGATCTTGCCGTAGCGCAGGCCTTCCAGATTGCTGGAGCCTGGGTCGACGCCGATGGCGACAGCGATATCGTGTACTTCCTGTGACGCCAGAATCTGCTCTGAGTCTACTTCCCAGGTATTAAGAATCTTTCCACGTAGCGGCATCACCGCCTGAAATTCTCTGTCGCGAGCCTGTTTCGCGGAACCGCCTGCAGAGTCCCCTTCCACCAGGAACAATTCGCCGCGCATCGCATCGCTGCCGCTACAGTCGGCCAGCTTGCCAGGCAACGCCGGGCCGCTGGTGATTTTTTTACGCGCGACTTTCTTGGCGGCGCGCAAACGGCTTTGGGCGTTATTAATGGCCAGCTCAGCCAGTTGCTCCGCTTCCGCCGTATGTTTGTTCAGCCACAGGCTGAAAGAGTCTTTCACCACACCGGAAACGAAGGTGGCGCATTCACGGGAGGACAGACGCTCTTTGGTCTGACCGGAGAACTGGGGCTCCTGAATCTTCACCGACAGCACATAGGCGCAGCGATCCCAGACATCTTCCGGGGACAACTTGACGCCGCGCGGCAACAGATTACGGAACTCACAGAACTCCCGCAGCGCTTCCAGCAGACCAGTGCGCAAACCGTTTACATGGGTGCCGCCCTGGGCTGTGGGAATCAGGTTGACGTAGCTTTCAGCGATCAGTTCGCCGCCTTCCGGCAGCCACTGCACCGCCCAGTCCACCGCTTCCGTATTGCCCGCCATCTGGCCGATAAAAGGTTGCTGCGGCAAGGTGACGAATTCGTTGGTGGCGCCGCTCAGATAGTCTTTCAGACCATCTTCGTAATACCACTCGTCTTTCTCGCCAGTGTTTTCGTCTTTAAAGGTGACTTTCAGACCGGAGCACAATACCGCTTTGGCGCGCAACACATGACGCAGGCGCAGAACGGAAAACTTGGGAGAATCAAAGTACTTGGGGTCAGGCAGGAAAGTCACCGTGGTGCCGGTGTTGCGCTTGCCGCAGGTGTCGATCACTTCCAGGTCTGAAGCTTTATCGCCGTTGGCGAAGGTAATGCGATGCACTTTGCCGTCGCGGCGGATCAACACTTCCAGATTCAGGGACAGTGCGTTCACAACAGATACGCCCACCCCATGCAGACCACCGGAGAATTGGTAGTTTTTGTGGGAGAACTTACCGCCTGCGTGAAGCTTGGTCAGGATCAGCTCAACGCCGGGCATCCCTTCTTCCTTGTGGATGTCCACCGGCATGCCGCGACCGTCGTCGGTTACGGACAGAGAGCCGTCTTTATACAGTACGACGTCCACTTGTCGCGCGTGTCCCGCCAGCGCCTCATCGACGCTGTTGTCGATAACCTCTTGAGCAAGGTGGTTGGGCCGCGAGGTGTCCGTATACATGCCCGGACGGCGGCGAACCGGGTCCAGGCCATTGAGGACCTCAATGGAGTCGGCGTTGTAGTTGTTTGACAAAAGCTTCTCCTGAATACAACTCGTTACTTGCCGACGCGCTTTCGGGCGGCGCTCCCTGCCCGCTATTGACTGATTGGGCCGGACAACGGCCTTTCCCGGAAACGCGCCTGCATGCGCTTGTGACTTTCTCCGGGGGCGCAGGGGCCATTCGCCGGAGATTGGAATTGGGCATTAATTTATAGGAATGCCGCCAAAGATCAACTGGGAAGGGGTGAAATTCCTTTCACCCGCCCGTCCTCACTTGTTAAGAAGGCGATATTCCTTATGCGCCTGTGAGTCGCCCGCTCCGGCGCTACCAATGTCGCCTTGAAAGCCGGTGGCGAATGAAAATCCTGACTTGGATTCATTCATCTCTATCGTTTCCAGGGCATTGCGCACGGGATACTCGGCGCAGGCTTCGCCCGAATCGCAGATTTTACCGTCATTATCCAAATCTGTGCCGGCCACCAAGAGGTAGGTTCCTGCTTCCACACCGCTGAAGGCGAAGTTGTAAACGCCACCCGAAGCAGTGGCGCTGATCTGATATGGAACATCTGATATGTCTTCTGGGTTAACCAACAAAATATAATGCTTGCCGGCATCCGGCTTAGCATTTGGATCAGCCAGGGTCAGCGTGGCGGGGATCGACAGTTTGACCGCCTTAGACGATTCATCAATCACATAATCCACTGTAATTTCGCCTGGATAGCTGACTCCCACGTCCAAACCGGTGGCGTCCGCACTGATGCGATAAGTCGAGTCATCAAGGTCGCCATTGTCATCCACGCTCAGCCATACGACGTCACCAGACGCAGACGTGGATACGGTCACGCCACTAACGCCAGACGGAATGCTCAGGGTGATGACCGTCGAACTGGTGTTGGTGAATTTCAAATTGTTGGCGGATGCTTTCACAACTGGCGGCGGCGAGCCTCCTGCCGCCGTCACGGCTTTGGCTGCATCTATTAAACCGTAACCATAGATGTCATCTCTCCCTGTAGCGCCGATATCAACCGACAGCTCGCCATTTGTCAGATAACTGTCGATATCCGATGGCGTCACATCACGGAGGGACTCCATTAATGCGAAAACTCCCGCCACATGAGGCGACGCCATGGACGTGCCCTGCATCTGCGAATAAGCGAACTGGACAGAGCCCGAGCTGTCATTCCCCCATGTGCTTAGCACGCCGTCTTGTTGGCCGTCTCCATCCAGATCAAGGAAGAAGTTTCCGCCAGGGGCCGCGACATCAACCGTGGAGCCATAATTTGAATAAGGCGCTTTCAGTCCATCGGACCCCACCGCACTGACCGAAATCACGCCAGGGTAGGCCGCCGGATAAAACGGAGACGAGGTGTTTTCATTACCTGCGGCCGCCACCACGATCACACCGGCATTTAATGCATCCTGAACAGCGACGCCCAAAGCTGTAGAAAACCCAGCGCCGCCAAGGCTCATATTGATGATGTCAGCACGTCGGCTGGGGATAGTCCCCGAAGAATTGGAAAGTCCCGCAGCAAAACGAATCGCCTGCACCAGATCCGCATCAGAACCACTCCCACCTTGCCCGAGCACTCGTATCGGCATTACTTTAGCCTCAAAGGCGACGCCTACCCCTCCGATGGAATTCGAGGCGGCTGCGACGGTTCCGGCGACATGCGTGCCATGAAAACTGCTGCTTCCAAACACGCTATCGCCAGGATCTGTGGGGTCGCTATCAATGCCGTCGCCATCTAGAGACGAGGACAGGGAACTGACAAAGTCGAAATCATCGTTGGCGCTCACTAAACGCCCAGACAAATCAGGATGGGTTAGTAATACGCCAGTATCTAAAACCGCCACAACAACTCCAGAACCATGAGTGACATCCCACGCACTGGGTAAACTGATCAAAGGATAATGCCATTGCAGTCCATAAAGTGGGTCTGATGGCGTTTCCAGCGCTTTACGAATGTAATTGGGCTCGGCGAACTCGATATCCGGCCGCTGACGTAAAGCTTCTATCAGCTCAATTGTGCGCTGTCTTTCATCCACTTTCTGCGCCAAGGACTTTAGCGCCGGTCCCTGCACTATCTGGGCGTCATCGAAGCGGAACAAGCCTGTATTAGCGTCGCCGAATCTTTCCAGAAAATATCCCGGCAGCGCCTGCGCGGAATATCCTTTCGCAGCCTTGTAGCGGATAATCGCCTCACCCGGCGCAAACTCCGCCTGGGTCGGTATCGATAGCGCAGAATAATTATTGAGCGCACTGCTTGAAGCTGCCTCGCCAACTACCAGGATGTAGCTGGAAGGGCCTGAGAAACCTTCAACTTTGATATAAAAATCACCGTCAGCGGGTACGGTAAGCGTTTTAACGCCAATATTCGTTGCAACTAAAGGGTCTGTTGCGCCGTCGACCCGAGACAGGGTTAAGCGCTGAGTGGATGCAATCCCTTTTGCAGACGCTTCCGCGTTTAATTTAACCGTCTGACTAGCCAACAACTTGACTCGGTAGTAATCAACCAAGTCTCGGCGATATGAATGCTCACCGTCGTAAGCGCCAGATGAATCGCTGACGTAGCCTCCGACGATTGCCGGATTCGAAATGATCTGCGCTTCACTCTCACTGTTGTTAGAAGTAGTGCCCGCTGAAACGTCAGAAGAATCCGAATCCACCTGCGTAAACGACGGAATACTGATAGAGCCAGACAACGTATAGGTCACAGCGGCGGGCGTATCACCGCTATCGCCGCCCCCTCCTCCACCGCCTCCGCAGGCGGTTAACGTCGTCGCCAGAGTGAGCATGAAAGCTTTGCCGGTAAATGAGAGGCTTCGCATATAAATTCCACAACGCAAATGGGTCATATATGTATATCCTAGCAGGAGACAGGAGGACGTGAGCGCCAATTGCAGCGCCTTCGTCATCATTTGGCGTTTATACTAAAGCGTTCTATATAAAATATAACCAATTGCGTCAGAGCATAAAAACGCAGCTTCACCCCGGAATGAGTTTTATGTCTTACGATTTGAAGTCTTTGAAGTTTCCCCGCCTTGCCGGTACGCCTCTGAAAACCCTGGTGGGCCTGCTCGAAAGCAACTATTCCCGTCGTATTCTGGGACTGGCGCTGCTGCGCGAGGGCGGCGCCTACAAGCTGCGCGAGGCGGAGCTGAACACCACGCCGACGCTATTTCCCAAACATCCTCCCGGACGCGCGCCGGAAGCGGCGCACGCCCGAGCCAGCATCGCCATGGCGGAGGAAGCGATTAAAAACGTACAGGACGCCTTCCCGCTGACCTCAGCCAGAGACCTTATCCAGGCTTATCGCAAAGGCCAGACCACGCCGCTGGATGTTGCGCGCCGGGTCATCGCAGCGCTGCAGCAAAGCGACTCTGGTCAGCCGCCGCTGCGCGCCGTCATTTTCAGCTCGGAACAAGACATCCTGATGCAGGCGAAAGCCAGCGCGCAACGTTATCAGGAAGGGCGTCCCCTGAGTTTGTTAGACGGCGTGCCGGTGGCGATCAAAGACGAACTCGACGCAGCGCCCTACGCCACGTCTGTAGGAACCCAGATTTACGGGCAGGACTGCTCCGTCGACCAGGACGCCACCGCCGTAGCGCGGCTGCGCGCCGCCGGCGCCATCATCATCGGCAAGGCCAACATGCATGAGATCGGCCTTGGCGTCACCGGGGCCAACGTGCACCATGGCCACTGCCGTAATCCTTACAATCTCGACCACTATGCTGGCGGCTCTTCCAGCGGCAGCGCCGCTGCGGTGGCGGCGGGTCTGTGCCCGATCTCCCTCGGCGCCGACGGCGGCGGCTCCGTCCGCATTCCCGCTGCGTTATGCGGCGTAGTGGGACTCAAGCCGACCTGGGGACGCGTCAGCGAGCATGGCGCTTTTCCACTTTGCTGGAGCGTGGCCCATGTCGGCCCCATGGGACGTTGCGTCGACGATGTGGCCCTGGCTTACAGCGCCATCGCCGGCGCAGACTTAATGGACCCCTTCTCTATCGATCAACCGCCGCCCCATCTTTCCGACTATATGAAGCAGGACCTGTCCGACCTCCGCATCGGCATTTACTCTCCCTGGTTCGGGCACGCCAACCGGGAAGTGGCGCAGTCCTGTCAATTGGCCGTAGAAAAACTGAAAAGTCTGGGCGCTCAGGTGCAGGAAATCACTCTCGAAGGTCTGGATCTGCAGCGGGTCAGTCACGCCATCACCATTGGGTCGGAAATGCTGGCGGCGGTGGACGCCGAGTATCGCCGTAATCCGCAAAGCTTCGGCCTGGACACGCGCCTTAATCTGGCCGTGGCGCAGCAGTTTTCCAGTACGGACTACATCAAGGCGCAACGCTTTCGCACTCAGGCCATGCGCGACTTCGACAACCTCCTGCAGAAAGTGGACATTATCGTCACGCCCACCACCGCCATGACCGCTCCGCGCATTCGACCGCAGAAAGAGCCCAGTGGCGAATCCAATTTGCAGGTGCTGACGGAGCTGATGCGTTTCGCCTTCTCCGCCAATCTTACTGGCCTGCCGGCGCTGACTTTGCCGGTGGATTACGACGCCAAAGGCCTGCCGATCGGACTGCAACTGATGGGCGGAGCCTGGCGCGAACATACATTGCTGCGCGTAGGACGGGCGCTGGAAAGCAAGGTGGAGCTGCGACGTCCAGCGCTGTACTTCGATCTGTTAAAGCCCTGAGCGTCGCAAGAAAAAGAGTAGCGCAGAATAGACGCGGCTAGTCTTTCACGAAAGGATTGGTTCTGCGTTCTGCGCCAAAGGTGGACATGGGGCCATGACCAGGGATGAAAGAAACATCATCGCCCAATGGCCATAATTTGGTTTTGATGGACTGAATCAACGTGGCGTGATCGCCTTTGGGAAAGTCAGTGCGGCCAATGGAGCCATTGAACAGGACGTCTCCCACCAGCGCCAAACGTGCGCCTTGATGGTAGAAAATCACATGTCCGGGCGTATGTCCCGGGCAGTGGAACACCTGCAGGGTTTCCTCACCGACGCTGACTTCATCGCCATCGTTCAACCAGCGATTCGGGGTGAACTGCTTGGCGTTGGGGAAGCCGAACATCATGCTTTGCTGCGGCAAGGCGTCGATCCAGAACTTGTCCTCATACTCCGGTCCTTCGATCGGAATTTCATGAGAATCCGCCAACTCAGCCGTGCCGCCGGCATGATCGATATGCGCATGGGTCAACAACACTTTTTCCAGCGTCAGACCGTTACGCGTCAACACGGCTTCAATCTTGGCGAGGTCTCCGCCTGGGTCCACCACGGCGGCCTGACGCGTTTTTTCGCACCAGAGTACGGTGCAGTTCTGCACAAAAGGGGTAACGGGCACTATTTCGTATTTCATGACTACTCACTAAATCCAAGTCCTACAACAGGCGCAGCCCCATTCTATTACACCGGGTCACCGACGCAACCGCTGGATTTATAAGGCCCCGCTCTCTTGACCTGAGCCGCTCAGGTAGTCTCCCTCAAATTGCTCCACCGGCATGGGACGAGCGACATAAAAGCCCTGGATCAGATCGCAACCCTGTTGCCGCATAACGCGGATCTGATCAATGGTCTCCACCCCTTCCGCCAGTATCTTCAAACCCAGGGTTTTCGCCATTTGCACAATCGCAGTGACGATCGCCAGATTATCCTGATCATGTGGGATATCGCGAATAAAGGACCGGTCGATTTTCAATAAATCCACAGGATAACGCTTCAATGACGCCAGATTGGAAAAGCCGGTGCCGAAGTCATCCACCGCCACCCCCACCCCGAGACACCGCAGCTCCATCAGTTTGGACACCGCCGTCTCTATATCCTTGGCCAGGGCGCTTTCCGTGATTTCCAGCTCCAGCAGACGTCCATCCACATGGAATTCCTCCAACAGCAAGCCAACCTGGGATACAAAATCAAAACGTCCGAACTGACGCGGCGACACGTTCACCGCCAGACGCACCGCGCGGCCATATTGACGCTTCCAGTCGGCAATCTGCTTGATGGCGCAACGCAGCACATATTCGCCCAGTTGATCGATCAGGCCATGGGCTTCCGCGACAGGAATAAACTCCGCCGGCGACACCGGTCCGCGCACTGGATGGTTCCAGCGCAACAGCACTTCCGCGCCAAATATGCGATGGTTGTACAAATTAACCTGGGGTTGATACACCAGATGAAACTCCCGGTTGACCAGGGCCTTGCGCAGATCGCTGGTCATGCTCACCTGTGCTTTCAGCTCTGAAGCCATGTGCTCTTCAAAGATCACAAAGTCGTTCTTGCCCATTTTCTTGGCGGTGAACAACGCCATGTCGGCCTCTTTGTACAACTCGATGCCGAAGTTGGATTTGTGTTCGCGACTGTAGGTGGCGACGCCAATACTGAGGCCAATGCTGATTTCATCCATGCCGATATTAAATGGCGTCTCACAGGCCTCCAGCAGCCGCTCGGCATATTGAATCACCTGTTTCTTATCCCGCACGCCTTTGAACAGAATGGCGAATTCATCCCCTCCCGGGCGACACAAGACCGCGCTGTGAGGAATCAGGGATTCGAGTCGTTTGGACAAATCGACGATCAGTTGATCGCCCAGCTCATGCCCGTAGGCGTCGTTGATATGCTGGAAGTTGTCCACGTCGATCAGAAATAGTGAAAACTGATCCCGCACGCCATAACGCACGTTGCGAATCGCCAGCTCCAGGCGGCGCTCCAGATGCAATCGATTGGGCAGCCCGGTGAGCGCATCGTGTTGCTCTTTAAAGGACATTTCCTTGATCAGGCTGCGCACATACATGCTCACCATACGGGCCCGACGCGCGCGCGCTATCAGATTGATACGCAGCACTTCAGGGTCGATGGGCTTCATCAGAAAATCATCACCAGCCAGTTCGATGGCGGTCAGTTGCGCGCTGGAATCGGACTCCGCGGAGAGAAACACCAACGGCACGTTGGCGAATTGCACATGCTGGCGGATAATCTGCCCCACTTCTAACCCAGTGCATTCCGGCATATGCAGATCGAGAACGATGAGTTCCGGTTTGAACTCCGTGATTACCTGCAGCACTTTTCTCGGTTCACTCAGCGTGCGGGCCTCCACGCCAGCCGCTTCCAGATGCGCCCGATACAAGGCGGTAATGTCTTCATCATCATCCACCAGCAGGATACGATACGGCTCCGCCGGCGTCTCTTCCACCATGTCTTCAATACTGGCCAGCAGACTCTCGGAGTCCAGAGGTTTGGTGAGATAGTGACGCACTCCGGCCCGCACCGCCTGTAGACGCGCATCAAAGTCAGTGCGCTTGGAAATAACCACCAAAGGCACGCCGCACATCTCCGATGAGTTCTGATTAATGGCGAAATCCAGCCCGGCGTTTTCCCCTTCCGGCAGAATAACGTCCATCAGAATCGCCAGCGGCGTTTCGTCTTGCGGGCGCTGCCCCAGCGCCGTAAGGCTGTTGAAGATACGCGCGCTGTAACCATGCTGTTCGATATGGGTTTTCATCCACTGCGCCAGCATCTGATCGTCTTCGACGATGTAGACCAAGCGTCCCGGACGAGGGTTACTCTCCATCTCGCTAGCTCCAGGCGCGGCGTCGCCGGTGTGTGGGCGGCGCATCAGTTGTAAAAGCAGCCCCATGCGTTCGTTGTGCTTGTCAAACGCAGTCGAGCCGTCTCTGATTAAGTCCTGCAAATAAGCATTCAACTCCGCCGCCGCCGCGCTGAGTTCGGGAAGCCCAAAGGTTTTTCCCGATCCCGCCAGGCTGTGCAGCGTCATACAAATATCGTTCAGGCGTTGACGATCGCTCTTTTTCAGCAATTCGTCCCACCATTTTTCCAGCGCATCCGCCCTGGCGCCCAACGACTGCCGATAATGTCGCTGGATCTGCGCCAGCTTGTTTATCAGTGCACCGTCCATGCCTTTATCACTGCTCCTGTCCATCAATCCGAGGCCTTGGGTTTATAAATACAGACTTTATTGCGCCCCTGCTGTTTGGCGTCATACAAAGCGTCGTCCGCCGCCTTGGTGAGGGTCGTCATGTCGTCGATATCAGGAAAGGCGGCGATGCCCGCGCTGAAGGTCACCCGAAGAGGTTCTTCCGCTGTATTGTGATTGATGGAAGCGAAGCTCATGCGCATGGACTCGATGACAAAACGGGCGTGCTCTTTGGTCGTGTCCGGCAAGATCACGACAAACTCTTCACCGCCGTAACGTCCGATCACATCGCTACGCCGCAAACGCCCCTGCAGATAACGCGCGAAATTCACCAATACGCGGTCGCCCATCAGGTGACCGTAACTATCATTGACCTTTTTAAAGTGATCCAGATCGACCATAACATACGCCAAACTACTACCCATCCGGCGAGCCCGGGATAACTGTTGCGATAAATACTCTTCCGCACTGACGTGATTGAGCAGCCCGGTCAGGCCGTCCCGGCTTAACATGCCCCGCAGCTCCCTGCCGCGCCGCGCCCGACTCTCCACTGACGCCAGCAGAAAGGGCGCCGGCACCGGCTTGATGAGAAAGTCATCGCCGCCGGCGCGAATAGCGCCCAGGTGGCGCGCGATATCCTGCTCCACCGACACAAAAATAATCGGCACGCCGTACAGGGTCGCGTCCTGGCGTATCGCCACAGCCAGCTCAATGCCGTTGTACCCGGGTAAATACAAATCCATCAGAATCACATCGGGAAAAAATTCCAGCAATACTTCAGGAATATCCTCAGGCTGGGACACCACCCGCGCATTCATTTGCGCCTGCTCCAACAGCTGTGCGTGGTACATGGCCAGCTCACTGTCATCATCGATCAACAGCACCCTATAGGGCACATCGACTTCCGAGATAAAACATTGGTCGAACTTACTCAGTAACTGAGAAATATCCGGCGGCGACTGCAACACTTCGCGTATGCCGGCCCGGTATGCCTGCACACGCAAAAACAGACTCGGCGTTTGATGTAATACGAACACAAAAGGGACTTTGGTTTTACCCATTTCGATAGGCGCCGGACAGGCCTGGGAC
The DNA here is from genome assembly GCF_029813005.1 of Hahella sp. CR1. Lineage (NCBI taxonomy): Bacteria > Pseudomonadati > Pseudomonadota > Gammaproteobacteria > Oceanospirillales > Hahellaceae > Hahella > Hahella sp. CR1. The sequence goes on along the minus strand of NZ_JAPELK010000011.1, from coordinate 181,744 downwards.
GCGCCCAGTTCTTCATACACTACAATGTCCGGTTCAAACCGTAGCGCATTCTCAGTCACTTCTTCCGAAGCACAGGCGCGCACCTCATAACCGTAATGTTTCAATTGCTCCGGCAGCGAGTTGCAGGCGCTCTGTTTCGACAAAGCCAGCAACGCCTTGGGCGCCGCCGGTCGCTGAATGCGCTGGGAGGAAATCAGGGAGAGTTCTTCGTTGCTCTGTTCGTCCGGTTGCGCGGAAGAGTCAACCTGCGTCAGCAGGTTATCGATCTCCAGCACCAAACGCTTGGCGTTCTCGGGAAAATCTGAGAGCTGATCGATTTTTTGTTCGATCTTCTGCATCAACGCGGAGAGTCGGGCGAACCCATATGAAGCGCCAGAGCCTGCCAAACGATGCACCAGATGCCGAAACGGCATCAGAATTTCCCGGTTGAAATTTTGCAGCGTTCTGACTGAACTCCAACTGTCGCGTACATTGGTCAGCTTTTGCGGCAGCGCACTGGCGTATGCCGTGCGCAAGGCCTGCATTTTTTCCATCGGCGAGCGTGAATCGTCCTTCGCGTTCTCCCGCTCATCCCGCATGCACCTTCTCCCAAAGCCGCTTCACCTCTTCGGAAAGCTTCATCGGGTCAAAGGGCTTGGGGATCACGCCAACCGCCCCGAGACTGATAAATTCGTCAATTTCCGACTTCTGTACTTTGGCGGTCATAAACGCAACGGGCAGATGCTTGCATTCCGCCACTTCCCGTAAAGCTTGTAACGTAGAAGGACCATCCAGCTCGGGCATCATCACATCCATCAGCACCAGGTCCGGCATTTCCTGGGGGATCACCTCCAGGGCCTCTCTGCCTGAGCTGCACAATACGACCTCAAAACCGCCAATGGCTTCCAGGGCCATCTGCGCTATAGCCTGAATATCAGGTTCATCTTCCACATAGACAATTTTCCGAATAGGCGGAGCCACAGGTATCTCCTTGCTCATTCACGCGCGCCACAGCCGCCGGCGTCGACGACCGGACACACGTCGACATTTTTCATTGAACCTTAGCTAAAAGCATAGACCCCGTTTGCGATGCGGGACAATTTTTTGTTTGTTTTAAAGGCGTTAATTCAATGTTTCGGAGGTCTGCGGCCAGGACTCCCGCAGATAACGCCATTGCGGCTGCAAACCCCACTTTTTGTATATACGCTCCAGTTCTCCAGACTCATACAACTGCGGCAGCTTGCGAGCCAGAATCGCCTTGAATAAACGTCCGCGTTCGTTATCCGCAAAGCCCACATAAAGCTTCTCGCCGCTTTTCACCGTCACGGACGTGTAATCCCGCTCATCCAGTTTCAGCTCACCCAAAGCGCGCTGAATATTGACGGAATAATCAATGACATATTTGACTCTCTCCCGCGTCAGCAACCCAATCCCCTGCTCAATGCTTTCCAGCTCCACGGGCTCCATATCCGGATTGAACCATTGCTTAAAATCGTAGCCGCGTATCCAGGCCGCTTCGCCGCTGCGCACCCGCCCTGCGCCACGCCATTCCTGCTGCGCTCCCTCCAGAAACAACGCGACGACAGGATCATCCACACAGAAATGCAGCTCAGGGATCAACATAACGTCCTTCCGGCTATCATAGACGCCGACCAGCGCGTCTCTCTCTTTGTTGGAGACCCAGTACAAGGCGCGCTTCCAGGGCACGACCTCACAGATAATCGTGACGCCATCCGGCTCATAAATCGCAGCGAGAACATCCCAATAGAGACCGGTGCAGTCAGCGTTAGAGTATTCCGCCCACTCTTCTGAAACCGCATGTAGTCTGAGTTCAGATTCAGCGGTGCATAGCAGGGGTTGCAACCAAAGGAGCGCACAGCACAGGGCGCTGCTGCGAAGAGAGATCATGGCGATATTCCCAGCTGGGGAGGCGAACGCGCGAAGTCAGCGCGCCGTCCCCGTCAGCAGATTTTCCTGACGACGAATTTCAAGAAAAACTATAGACCATGATGAGGGGAAACGCGTCGTTGGACGCGACAGCAGGAGATCTAATCTTTGACTACCAGATAAAGCGCCTGTTGCGCCAGATCCTCCACGGTCATGCTGCCTTCCGATTTGTACCAGGTGATGGTCCAGCTCAAGGCGCCGGTGAGAAAACGTCGCAACACCGCCACATCGCCTTTGACCAGTCCTGCGTCACGGGCTTCGCTCAGCGTATCCAGCCACAGGCCTTCATATTGATCGCGCAATTTGAGGATTTCTTCCTGTCGTGCGTCCGACAGGCTGCGCCATTCGTACACCAGTACGGTCATCGCCTCGCCGGTGCCGCCGAGTACGGACTCCAGTTCGCAGCGCAACAGCGCCAGCAGTCGATCGCGAGCCGTCGGCGCCCGCTCCAGGGCCTCGCGCATTTTGGCGGTTATGTAGAGGATGGTTTCTTCCATCACCGCAAACAGAATGTCTTCCTTACTGCGGAAATGATGAAAAATACTGCCGCTTTGAATGCCCACGGAAGCAGCCAGATCTCTGACCGTGGTGCGTTCGTAACCTTTTTCCTTGAACAGGTGCGCAGCCTTGGCCAGTAACCTGCCCCTGGCGCTCTGAGGGTCGGTGATGCGTCCCTCTTCGATAAGTTGCGCAAGTTGTTTCATAAGCAATCACATTCCTGAGCTGACTGATGGGAGACCCACGGCGGAATCCGGGGCGCCGTGCAGGGCCGCACATTCTAACGGCAAACGTCGAAAAAAACTCCCTTATGGCGCTTAGCCGAAGATTTAGGTCGCTCCTAAGTCTATCTCAATTCGGCCCCTTTACAAACCAAGCGCTTGCTTGGTATCGTTGACCGGGCTCGCATCATCGACAATAACCATTCAAAACGACATACCAGGGCGATACGCGCATATCCGCGTTATCGACCAGAAAGGAACGGGCGACGATCATGACCACCAAGTCTACTCTGCGCATTGGCTGCGCAGCCGCATTTTGGGGCGACACCAACACCGCCGCGGCGCAATTGCTGGAAAAAGGCGATCTCGATTACATGGTGTTCGACTATCTGGCGGAAATCACCATGTCCATTCTCACCGGCCAGAAGCTGCAAGACCCGAACAAAGGCTACGCCACAGACTTCGTTGACCATGTGATGAAGCCGCTCCTGCCGCGGCTGAAGGAAAAAGGCGTGAAGGTGATCAGCAACGCTGGCGGCGTAAATCCCCAGGCCTGCCGCGACGCCCTGCAGGAAATCATCGATAAACTGGGCCTCGATCTGAAAATCGCCGCCGTCATGGGAGACAATATTCTGCATCGACGCGCGGAGTTTGAGCGCCAGAATCTGACCGATATGTTCTCCGGCGCGCCTCTTCCCCCGGTCAGCGTCAGCATGAACGCTTATCTGGGAGCCCCGGGCATCGCCGCCGCCCTGGCTTACGGCGCGGACATAGTGATTACCGGGCGGGTTGTGGACAGCGCGCTGGTCCTGGCGCCGCTGATTCATGAGTTCGGCTGGACAATGAAGGACTACGATAAACTGGCACAGGGCAGCCTCGCAGGCCACATTATCGAATGCGGCGCACAATGCACGGGCGGCAACTTCACGGACTGGCGCGAGGTGGAAGGCTTCGACAACATGGGATTCCCTGTCGTGGAAGTCGACGCCAACGGAGACTTTACCGTCACCAAGCCTGAAGCCACCGGCGGTCTGGTGAGCATTGGAACGGTCTCGGAACAACTGGTCTATGAAATCGGCGATCCCGGCGCCTATCTGCTGCCGGACGTCACTTGCGATTTCACCCAGGTAAAACTGCAGCAAACAGGTCCGGATCGCGTGCGCGTCACCGGCGCTCGCGGACGCGCGCCCACCCGTCTATATAAGGTATGCGCCACCTATCCGGACGGCCATAAATGCGTCGCCACGTTTCTCATGGCCGGCATCGACGCCGCCGCTAAAGCCAAAGTCACCGCCGACGCCATTATTAGTAAAACCCAGAGACAGTTCGAAGAGCGCGGCTGGCCAGCCTTCACCGATGTCGATATCGAACTGCTGGGAACAGAAGCCACTTACGGCCCCCATTCCCGCATCGCCGGCAGTCGGGAAGTCGTGGTGAAAATCTCCTGCGCGCATCCCCAGAAGGAAGCCCTGGCGCTATTTTCCCGGGAGATCGCCCAGGCCGCCACAGGCATGGCTCCAGGCATTACCGGCATTGTGGGCGGCAGGCCGACCGTGTGGCCCAAGATTCGTCTGTTTTCCTTCCTCACCCCGAAGAACGGCATCACCATCACCGCCAATATGGACGGGGTGGGCAAACCAGTGAAGGTCGAGTGGGACTACGAGGCAACGCCCTCCCCGGCGGACACAGCGGTAGTTGAGGCAGCGCAACTGGAAGCGACCACCACGCAGGCGCCGCTGGTCAAACTGGCCTGGGCGCGTTCGGGAGACAAAGGCGATCACGCCAATATCGGCGTCATTGCGCGCCGGCCGGAATATCTTCCCTATATTCGCGCCGCCCTCACCGAGGCCGCGGTGGGCGACTATATGCATCATGTATTGCACCCGGAGAATGGCCGCGTCACCCGCTGGGACTTGCCGGGTATATCCGCCCTGAACTTCCTGCTGGAGAACAGCCTGGGAGGGGGAGGCGTCGCCAGTCTGCGCATTGATCCGCAGGGGAAAGCCTTCGCTCAGCAATTGCTGGAATTCCCGATCCCCATTCCGAGCGCCATTGCAGAGGAGCTGGCCTGATATGTCTTATCAATCGGTATTCCGGGAAAACGCATTCGCCGACCGCACCATCATCGTCACCGGCGGCGGCAGCGGCATCGGGCGCTGCGTCGCTCACGAACTCGCGGCGCTGGGCGCACGAGTCGCCATCATCGGACGCAAGCAGGAAAAGCTGGACCGAGTGCTGGCGGAGATCCAGGAGGATGGCGGCCGCGCCAGCGCATACGTATGCGATATTCGCGAAGAGGATAAAGTCAAAGCAGTCATCGCAGAAATCCTTGCGGAGCTGGGCCCGGTCCATGGCTTGGTGAACAACGCCGGCGGTCAGTACCCTGCGCCTCTCTCCGCCATTAATCAAAAAGGATTTGAAACCGTCGTGCGCACCAATCTGGTGGGCGGATTTCTAATGGCCCGCGAGCTGTATAACCAATGTTTCAATAAACAGGGCGGCGCCATCGTCAACATTATCGCCGACATGTGGGGCGGCATGCCCGGCATGGGTCACTCCGGCGCCGCCCGCGCCGGCATGGACAACTTCACCAAAACCGCTGCCGTGGAATGGGCGGCGGCGGGGGTGCGCGTCAACGCCGTAGCGCCAGGCTGGATCGCCTCCAGCGGACTGGACCATTACGACGCCAGCATGAAACCCATGCTGCTGTCGCTGGCCAATGGCGTGCCATTAAAACGTTTGGGAACGGAGGCCGAAGTTTCCGCCGCCATCTGCTTTTTACTCAGCAAGGCGGCGGCTTTTATCAGCGGAGCCACCTTGAGAGTGGACGGCGCCGCCTCCCTGGGCGGCCGCGTATGGCCGCTGCCGAAAGCGAAAAACGTACCGGTCTACAACGGCTTCCATCGCGCCGTCCGACCCAAAGTCCTCGACGATTAACAGCCGGAAACGCGCCATGCCGAAACTCACCTCTCAGATTGACGTTCATTCCGAAGAATTCGCCGCTAACCGTCGCGCCATGATGACAGCGATCGAATCCTTCCGCAGCATTGAAAACAAAGTACGCGAGAAAGCACTGGAGGCCCGCGAGAAGTTTCACAAAAAAGGTAAATTGCTGCCCGGTGAGCGCCTGAACCTGTTACTGGATCGCGGCGCGCCTTTTTTGGAACTGTGCTCCCTCGCTGGCTACAAAATGCATGACGACAAAGACGGCTCCTACGCCGGTGGCGGCTCCATCGTCGGCATTGGTTATGTGCAGGGCGTGCGCTGCCTGATCATCGTCAGCAACAGCGCCGTCAAAGGCGGCGCGATTTCCCCCGCCGGTCTGGAGAAGACGCTGCGCGTGCAGCAGATCGCCATGGAGAACAAGTTGCCGGTGATCACCCTGGCGGAGTCCGCCGGCGCCAACCTCAACTACGCGACGGATATTTTCGTGCAGGGCGCGCGGGGCTTCGCCAACCAGTGCCGCCTGTCCGCCGCAGGTCTGCCTCAGGTCACCGTGGTGCACGGCAACGCCACCGCGGGCGGGGCCTATCAGCCGGGCCTTTCTGATTATGTGATCGCAGTAAAGAACAAAGCCAAAATGTTTCTCGCCGGTCCGCCCCTGTTGAAAGCCGCCACTGGCGAAATCGCCGACGACGAAACACTGGGCGGCGCGGAAATGCACGCCGCCATCGCCGGAACCGCAGAGTTCTTAGCGGAGGACGACGCTGACGGCGTACGCCTGGCGCGAGATATCCTGAGACGCATTCCCTGGAACGAACAGCTCACTCCGGCGCCTGCGCGCACCTGGAAGGAGCCACTGTATCCGGCGGAAGAACTGCTGGGCGTGGTTCCCGCCGACGCCCGCAAGCCCTATGACGTACGCGAAATCGTCGCCCGCATCGCGGACGGCTCGGAGTACCTGGACTTCAAGCCGCTCTACGACAATCAGACCGTATGCGGCTTCCTCCACATCCAGGGCATGGCCTGCGGCGTCATTGGCAACAACGGCCCGATCACGCCCAAAGGCGCCGCCAAAGCCGCTCAGTTCATCCAGCTCTGCGAGCAAAGCAATACGGCGATCCTGTTCTTCCATAACACCACCGGATTTATGGTCGGCACCGATGCGGAACAGAACGGCGTCATCAAACACGGCTCCAAGATGTTGCAAGCGGTGGCCAACGCCAAGGTCCCACGACTGACCATGGTGGTCGGCGGTTCTTACGGCGCCGGCAACTACGCCATGTGCGGCCGCGGACTGGACCCCAGATTCATCTTTTCCTGGCCTAACAGTCGCACCGCCGTCATGGGCGGTGCCCAGGCGGGCAAGGTATTGCGTATCGTCACTGAAGAAAAGCAGGCCAAACTGGGTCTGACGCCAGACCCGAAAATGCTCGACGCTATCGAAAAAACCGCGGCGGAAAAAATTGAACAAGGCTCCAGCGCGCTCTACGGAACTGCGCGTTTGTGGGACGACGGGCTGATCGATCCCCGCGATACACGGCGCGTACTGGCGCTGTTGCTGGACGTTTGTTACGAAGCGGAGCGCAGGCCCTTGCGCTCCAACACTTTCGGCGTGGCGCGCTTCTGACGCAGGCGCGGCGAGGCAGGTTTACACAGAGGAAAAATAACAATGATATTCACTCAGGAACACAGCGAACTACGACGCACCGTACGCAATTTCGTGCAGAACGAAATCAATCCGCACATTGATGAATGGGAAAAAGCCGGCGCCTATCCCATGCGGGAAATCTTCAAAAAGCTTGGCCTGCTTGGCCTGCTTGGCATCCACAAGCCGGAGGAATACGGCGGCCTGGGTCTCGACTATAGCTACAATCTCGCGGCGGCGGAGGAACTCGGGGCCTGCGGCGCCGGCGGCGTGCCCCTCTCCATCGGCGTACAAACCGACATGTGCACCCCCGCCATCGCCCGCTTCGGCTCCCATGAACTCAAAAGCGAGTTTCTTACTCCCGCCATCCGCGGCGAGATGATCGGCTGTATCGGTGTGAGCGAAACCTCCGCCGGCTCTGACGTCGCCGGGTTAAAAACCAACGCTCGCAAAGACGGCGACGACTATGTGATCAACGGCTCCAAAATGTGGATCACCAACTCGCCGCAGGCGGATTTCATATGCTTACTGGCCAATACCAGTGACGACAAGCCGCACAAGAACAAGACCCTGATGGTCGTCCCCATGAACCTGCCGGGCATTGAGGTGGCGCCGCATCTGGACAAGCTAGGTATGCGCTCCTCAGAAACCGCCCAGGTGTTTTTCGATGATGTGCGCATTCCCCAGCGTTACCGCATCGGCGCCGAAGGCATGGGATTCATGATGCAGATGGTGCAATTCCAGGAAGAGCGCATGTGGGGCGCCGCCAACACCATCAAGGCGCTGGAAGCCTGCGTCACTCAAACCATTGCTTACTGCCGGGAGCGCAAAACCTTCGGTCAGCCGTTGATCGACAATCAATACATTCATTTCCGCATGGCGGAGCTGCAGACGGAAATCGAAGCCCTGCGCGCCCTGACCTATCAAGCCTGCGAGCTGTATATCCAGGGCAAAGACGTCACCCAACTGGCGTCCATGGCGAAACTCAAGGCCGGCAGACTCGGTCGCGAAGTCACTGACAGCTGCCTGCAATACTGGGGCGGTATGGGCTACATGTGGGACAACCCGGTGTCGCGGGCGTTCCGCGACGTGCGTCTGGTGTCCATTGGGGGAGGCGCTGATGAAATCATGCTTGGCATCATCTGCAAATTGATGGGGACGCTGCCGGGCAAACGCAGCGCCAGTTCCACAGGAGAATAAATCATGAGTCCGCCCGTCACTGAAACTCTGCTGGCTGAATGCCGTGATCACGCGCTGCACATCACCCTGAATCGGCCGCAAGTGCGTAACGCCATGAGCCTGCAAATGGTGCGTGAGATTATGGCCCTGTTCGACTATGCCGACACAGATGAACACATTCGCGCAATCGTCCTGCGCGGCGCCGACGGTCATTTCTGCGCCGGGGGCGATATCGCCGATATGGCCAACGCCCGCGCGGCGGCGGAGTCAGGAGAAGCCGATCCGTTTCAGGCGTTGAACCGGGAATTCGGGCGGATGATCACTCGCGTCAATCAGGCCCCACAAACCGTCGTCGCCATACTGGAAGGGGCCGTGCTGGGCGGCGGCTTTGGACTGGCCTGCGTCAGCGACGTCGCCGTCACCCTGAACAGCGCCCGCTTTGGCTTGCCGGAGACAGGGCTGGGCATTCCTCCGGCGCAAATCGCGCCGTTCGTTGCGCGCCGCATCGGACTCACGCAAGCCCGCCGTCTGGCGCTATTAGGCATGCGTTGCGACGGAGAAGAAGCGACACGACTAGGCATTGCTCATGAGTGCGTGACAAACGCCGATGAACTGGCGGACAAACTGGCGACGATCCTGGCGCAGATCAAACGCTGCGCGCCCCAGGCCAGCGCCGTCACCAAACGGTTGTTGCTGGACGTTGAAGGCGCCGATCTGGAAACGTTGCTGGATCGCACCGCCGCCGACTTCTCCCGCGCCATTCAAGGCCCGGAAGGCAGAGAAGGCGCGCTGGCGTTTATGCAGAAACGTAACCCGGAGTGGGCGCAATGATCACCAAAATACTGGTCGCCAACCGAGGCGAAATTGCGTGCCGGATAATCCGTACCGCCCGCGACCTCGGGTTTCGCACCGTCGCCGTCTACAGCGACGCCGACCGCGACGCCCCTCATGCGTTAATGGCGGATGAAGCCGTGCATCTCGGCCCTGTGCCCGTGGCGGAGTCGTATCTGGACGCCGATAAAATCCTCGCCGCCTGTCGCCTGAGCGGCGCTGACGCGGTGCACCCTGGCTACGGTTTCCTCTCAGAAAACGCCCGCTTTGCGGAAAAATGCGCTGACGCCGGAGTGACGTTTATTGGCCCTCCCGCCGACGCCATCGCCCTGATGGGCAGCAAACGTCTGTCCAAGCTCGCCATGCAGGAAGCGGACGTGCCCTGCATTCCTGGCTACGAAGGCGAGGATCAAAGCGACGCCACATTGATAGCCGAGGCCAGACGCATCGGCTTCCCGGTCATGATCAAGGCTTCCGCTGGCGGCGGCGGACGCGGCATGCGTCTGGCGCAGAGCGAAGCGGAGTTGGCGGCGCAAATCAAAACGGCGCGCTCGGAGGCCCTCAACGCCTTCGGCAGCGATGAGCTGATTCTGGAAAAAGCCCTGCTGCAACCCCGCCACATCGAAATCCAGGTGTTTGCGGATACACAGGGCGTCGCCCTGTATCTGGGGGAGCGGGACTGCTCCGTACAGCGCCGCCATCAGAAAGTAGTGGAGGAAGCGCCCTCGCCCTTCGTTGACGCGGATCTGCGCGAACGCATGGGCGCGGCAGCGGTGAAGGCGGCTCTGTCCTGTGGCTATGTCGGAGCCGGCACCGTCGAGTTTCTGGTGGATCAGGACAAGCGCTTTTATTTTCTAGAGATGAACACGCGCCTGCAGGTGGAGCATCCCGTCACCGAACTGGTCACCGGCTTCGATCTGGTGGCGTGGCAGATTCAGGTCGCCGCCGGCGCGCCCTTACCTGTCACCCAGGAGCAAGTGCGCATCCAGGGCCACGCCATGGAAGTACGTTTGTATGCGGAAGACCCGCAGCAGAATTTCCTGCCGCAAACCGGCCGTATTCAACGTTGGCGACCTGCGTTAAGCGAAGGCGTGCGCATCGACGATGGCGTGAAAGAAGGTCAAACCATCACACCCCACTACGACCCCATGCTGGCGAAAATCATCGCCTGGGGCGCCGACCGCGAACAGGCTCGCCGTCGTCTGCAACGCGCGGTGGAAGACAGCCTGCTGCTCGGCGTCAATGGCAATCAACGTTTCCTGGCCAATATTCTCAAGCACCCCACTTTTCAACAAGGAGAAGCCAATACCGGCTTTCTCGCCAACGAATTCAAGGACGATCCCTCGCTGTCGCCACAAACGCCGACCGACTTAGTCGTCGCCTTGGCGACGCTGCTTTTTCATCATCAGAGCGAGCTGAGCCAGCCTCACCGCCATTGGCGCAGCGCCGGCTATTCATCCTGGCCTTACGAACTGCGCAGCGGCGACGACATTTGGGAGCTGGCGCTGGAGGCGCAGGAAAACGGCGCGTTTCAGGTCAACCTGGACGACCGCGCTATCACGCTGGGACTGCAGCATATTGAGCCCGAGCAAGCCCTGTTCGAATGCGACGGCCTACGTCGCCGGGTTCGCTATCTACGACAGGAAAACCGGCTATCTTTGCATCTAGACGGCGTTGTTTATGACTTTGAAGACCTAACCCATGCGCCAGCGGAAGCCGGCGACGCGACTGGCGACGGCAGCATCCGCGCATCTATGGACGGCCGCATCGTGGACGTGCTGGTCGAACCCGGCCAAAGCGTGGAGAAAGGCGCAACGCTGGTCGTGCTGGAAGCCATGAAAATGGAGCATCCGTTAAAAGCGGATATATCCGGCGTGGTGGAGGACATCAAAGTAAAAACCGGCGATCAGGTCAGAATCCGGGAACTGCTGGTTACTCTCACTCTAAGCGCAGAATAAACCGCCAATAAAAACAACAAACAAGGACACGCTCATGTCGCCCCTACATAATAAAACCATCCTCATCACCGGCGCTTCACGCGGTATCGGCCGCGCCATGGCGTTACGTTTCGCCCGGGACGGCGCCAATATTGTCCTCGCAGCGAAATCCGCCGAACCTCACCCCAAGCTGCCCGGCACCATCTACAGTGTGGCGGAGGAAGTCGAGCAGGCTGGCGGCAAAGCGCTCCCCGTGCAACTGGACGTGCGCGACGATAACGCCGTAGAAGCGATGGTGGAGCGCGCCGCTGCAGAGTTCGGAGGCGTGGACGCTGTCATCAACAATGCCGGCGCTATCAAGTTGTCCGGCGTGGAGCATACACCAATGAAACGCTTTGACTTGATGCATCAGGTCAATACCCGCGCCGTGATGGCGACCGCCCAGGCCGCCCTGCCCTGGCTGAAGAAGTCCGGGCTGGGACATATCCTCAACCTGTCTCCTCCGGTCAATCTCAACCCCAAGTGGTTCGCTCAGTATTCCCCCTATACGCTGACCAAATACGCCATGTCCATGTTGACCCTGGGGATGGCGCAGGAGTTTCGTCGCTATAACATCGCGGTGAACTCACTATGGCCACAAACCCTGATCGCCACCGCCGCAGTGGAGTTCGAAGCCGGCGGCAAACAGGCCCTGGACCGGGCGCGCAGCCCTGAGATTATGGCGGACGCCGCCCACGCCATACTGACGGATAAAGAAGAGCGCCGCAGCGGCGAGTGGCTCATTGACGAACAAGTGCTGCGCGACACAGGCGTGACGGATTTTTCCGCCTACACCTACAACCCCGGAGCGGGTCAGGCGTTGATGACCGACTTGTTTATCGACTAGCAGAGACGGTCGACTAACCGGGTTTATTGACTAACATTGAAAGGCAGTACCGGACCCGCTCTCTATTGATAGATAGGCAATTAGGAAACAGGAAAACAAGAGGACCGAACTATGCCGCAGGAAGGCCGCATATCCGCGCGAGATCTGGCCCGTCAACTGCCCTTCGTCGCCCAGAAACTGCCTTCCCTGCTCAAAGGTTATTACTACTACGCCCTGCTCAAGCCGGATAAAGCCCTGGCCATTGGCGACATCATCGAACGCAATGCGGACACCCACGGCGAATGCGACGCGGTGCTCTACCGCGACCGGCGCATCAGTTATGAAGCGTTTAATGCCTGGGCCAACCGCTTCGCCCATTACTATCGCGCTCGCGGCGTGGCGCGGGGCGATGTGATTGCCCTGAACCTGGAGAATCGACCGGAGTTGCTGGCGGCGCTGGCGGGAGCGTTAAAACTGGGCGCCGCGGGAGCGATGATCAATACGTCCCTGCGCGGAGACGCATTGGCACACTGCCTGAACCTCACTCATCCCAAACTTGTGGTCGTGGGCGAGGAGCAATTGGAAGCCATCGCTTCCGCTACGTCGCTACTGAACATCCCCGTCGACTCACAACGCATGCTCTTTCTGGCGGATGCGGATACGCTCAAGGAGGATTCGACCGCTCCGGAGGGATATGTAAATCTGGGCGCCATCATTAAAAACTATCCCGACGCCAATCCGGTTGTCACGGACCGTCCCCTCGCCGGCGATACCGCGGTCTACCTGTTCACCTCCGGCACCACCGGCCTGCCCAAGGCGGCGCCCAGCAGCCATCGCAAATGGTTCAAGGCGTATGGCGGCTTTGGTCATATGTCGCTAGCGCTAACCGAAAAAGATGTCGTCTATGCCCCCCTGCCCTTGTATCACGGCACCGGACTGCTGGTGTGCTGGGGCGCTGTGCTGGCGGGCGCGTCCGCTCTCGCCATCCGACGCAAATTTTCCGCCAGTGAATTCTGGAGCGACGTGCGTCTGTATGGCGCCACTTGTTTCGGCTACGTCGGCGAATTATGCCGCTATCTGCTCGCCCAACCGCCGGGGCCTCAGGATCGCCATCACAAACTGAAAAAAATGATCGGCAATGGTCTGCGCCCTTCCATCTGGCTCCAGTTCAAAGAGCGTTTCGGCATTGAACAGATTGCGGAGCTGTATGCCGCCAGCGAAGGCAATGTCGGCTTCACCAACTTTTTGAATCTGGACAATACCGTCGGCTTTTCCACTGCGCCTTTCGCCTTGGTGAAATTCCATGAAGGCACCCGCGAGCCAGTCCGCAACGGCAAAGGCAAACTGCAAAAAGTCGCCAAGGGCGAACCGGGATTACTGCTGGGTAAAATCACACCCAAATGGAACTTTGAAGGTTACTCCCAGCCGGAAGCGACGGAGAAAGCCATCATCCGCAACGCTTTCCGCAAAGGCGACGCCTGGTTCAATACTGGCGACGTATTACGGGAAATCGGCTGGCGTCATCTGCAGTTCGTGGACCGCATGGGCGACACCTTTCGCTGGAAAGGCGAAAACGTCTCCACGACTGAAGTGGAGAATGTGCTGGACAAGCTGGACGATGTGGAAGAAGCCGTCGTCTACGGTGTAGAGATTCCCAACATGAGCGGCAAAGCCGGCATGGCGGCCATCGTGGCGAAGGACAAGCAACGCGGTCTGGATATGCGACAACTGGCTCAGGTCATGCGGGAAGCATTGCCGACTTACGCCATGCCAGTCTTCATTCGCGTTACGCCGAGCATCGCCAAAACCGGCACCTTCAAATACCGCAAGGTGGACCTGCAAAAAAACGGCTATCAGTTGAATGAGCCGGAGGATCAGGTTTATCTATGGGCGCCGGAAGCCGGAGAATACCGTTTATTGTCTCAGGAAATGATCGCCGCACTGGAGTCCGGCGTCTACCGCCTTTAGCGCCAAGTTAATATTACAGTTGTTCACGTTTGCCGCTTTTAACGGGACGCTGCATCGCCTATTTTAGTGGCCTTCTATTGCAGTAACCCCAGGTATGATCCGGCGCTCAATAATTTTTCCGATATTTCCAGCACCACGCTTTGCGAACGCGCTGTCAGCCGTAATCGCTTTGGCGTTGTTTTGCTTGATGTCGCTGCACGCGAGCGCCGACGACGTGAATGTGTACGCCGGCGAGTTTCCGCCGACCATTCCACAGGTTCATCACTTCGCCACCGAGATCAGCTCATCGCCACTGGAGCAGGCGCGACAGGCTCTGCGCACAGCGCCAACCGTCTCCGCGTCACAGATCAACTTCGGCTTCACCGGCAAAGAACACTGGTTCGCGTTCAAACTTCTGAATCGCAGCAGCGACAGCCGCGAACTATTTCTTAGCCTCGGCAACCCACTGCTGGACAACATTGAGCTATTCCTGTTCCGGGTCGGCGAAACCCAGCCGGAATACGCTATCAGCAGCGGCGATCAACGCCCCTACCATGAGCGTCCGATCAATCACCCGCATTTTGTCTTCCCTCTGCAGCTGGCGGGAGATACCGGCTATGAGGTGATCTTAAAGATCGACGCCACGTCCTCTATCCAGGTTCCCATAAGCCTGTGGGAACCCTCTCAGTTCACCGCCTACAACCACAAGGAAGCCAGCCTGTCCGGCGCATTGCTGGGCATCATCGGCATCATGGCGGCGTACAATCTGATGCTGTTCCTGTTCCTGCGCGACAAAGGCTATCTGTATTTCACCGCAGCACTGGCCAGTTACGCTCTGGCTGAGGCGACGCTGTGCGGGATGGCGTACGCGTATTTCTGGCCGGACAACCCTGTATGGAACGACAAGAGTCTGGTGTTTTTCATCAACCTCTGTCTTGCCGCGCTGGCGTTGTTCACCCGTAGTTTCCTGTCATTGCCGGAGCGTCTGCCGGCTATGGCGCAGGGCTTCGTGCATATCGCCGCCTGGTGTCTGTTGTGCGCGGCGCTGGCGTTTTTCGCCTCCAACACCGCCATGCTCAAGTTATCCCTGCTCAACATCGCCGTGACGCCGATGTTCGGCTACTTCACCGGATTGTATCTGCTGCGCTCCAACTTCCGTCCAGCCCGATATTTCACCCTGGCCTACACCTTCCTGGTGTTCGCTTCCCTGGTGTTCTGCGCAGGCAAATTCGGCCTGCTGCCGTTAAACGGCGTGACTGGACACGCCACTCAATTTGGCGTTGTCGGCATGGTGTTGGCGCTCAGTCTGGCGTTAGCGGACCGTCTGAAGGGCGAAAAATCAGCGCGCGAGTTCGCGCAGTTGCAGGCGACAGAAAACCTGGAAAAGTATCGCGCCATCTATGAAAACTCTCTGGAAGGCATGTTCCGTCTGGACGCCAAAGGCGCTCTGATGGCCTGTAATCCCGCATTCGCACAGTTATTAGGCGCGCGTAATGAGAAGGAGCTAGTCAGCAATACCCGCGACCTGACCGGCATGATTCCCCTTCAGGAAGACGCCCGCCGTTTGTTTTTCCTGTCGCTGAAGCAGTACGGCCATGTTTTCGGATTCGAGGCACGTTGCCAGCGCCTCGACGGCAAACAGTTCTGGGCCACCATCTTCGCCCGACAGATCCTCACACCCGGCGGCCCCGGCTTTGTGGAAGGCTCTATTGTCGATATCACAGAGAAAAAAGAGAACGAGCAGCAGCTGCACTATCTGGCCCGCCACGACCCATTGACCGGCCTGCTCAACCGTACAGAATTCGAATACCGCCTCAACAGCGCGCTGCTACGCTCTCGTGAGCAGGGGCTGCATCATGCGCTGTTGTTCATGGATCTGGATCAGTTCAAGATCGTCAACGACACCAGCGGCCACGCCGCCGGCGACGAGCTGTTGCGCCAGATCGCCGTCATGTTCCGTCAACATCTGCGGGAGCGCGACTCTCTCGCCCGTCTGGGCGGAGATGAATTCGGCATCCTGCTGGAGCGCTGCGGCATAGAAAAAGCGTCGGAAATCGCTCACCGTTTACGTAATGAAGTCAGCGAATTCCGCTTCGCCCTGAAAGAGAAAGTGTTCAGCGTCGGCGTCAGCATCGGCATTGTACCGATTACAGCGGCGACGCCCTCCATCGAGGAGATATTCAGCCTCGCCGACACCGCCTGTTACGCCGCCAAAGACGCCGGCCGCAACCGCATCATCGTGCATAACGAGAAGACCGGGGAAATCATTCGCCGTCAAAGCGAGATGCAGGTAGTCACTGCGCTGCAGGAAGCGATCAAGCAGAATCAGTTGGTGCTCTACAAACAGAATATCGGCGCGTTGAAACCGGAACTTTGCGGCGAGCGTTATGAAATTCTGGTGCGTTTGAAGCAAGGAGCGGACATTCTTCCTCCCGGCGCCTTCCTGCCTGCGGCCGAACGCTACAATATCATCCGCTCTTTGGATCGCTGGGTTATTGACGCCTACTTTAAGTGGCTGCATGCAAGACCAGGACAGTTGGAACGGCTAAGTCAGGTCAACATCAACCTGAGCAGCCAGACTATCAACGACTCGGAATTCGCCGACTTTCTGCTGTCCGCGTTCAGCAAATACAGCATTCCTCTGGATAAAGTCTGCTTTGAAATCACGGAAAGCTCCGCCATCTCCAGCCTGGTGGAAACCACCGCCCTAGTGCAGAACATGCGCGCCAAAGGCATCAAATTCGCCCTGGATGACTTCGGCAGCGGCTTTTCCTCTTATTCGTACCTGAAAAGCCTGCCGGTAAACTCTCTGAAGATTGACGGCAGCTTCGTTCGCGACATTCTCAGCGACCCCGTGGATCTGGCCATGGTCCGCTCCATCACTGAAGTCGCCCATATCATGGGGCTGAACGTGGTGGCGGAGTTCGTGGAAAATGAAGAAACGGTGGAGCGTCTGAAAAGCCTCGACGTGGATTTCGTACAGGGTTATCACATCCACAAGCCCATGCCATTATAAGAGCGCCTCTCCACTATAGATCCTGGCGAGCGCGCTCCTGGCCCATCACCCCGCAGTACGACTTACCCATTCCATACCCACTCATATCACTCTTGTCTCTTTTTATCTCTCACTGGTCAGCCGCTACGCACAGGAAGATCTCTGCGTCGAGTTAGAGGCAAATAACGTCGTAAGCATGCGCGTTAATACGATCTGAAAGTTCTAAAGAATCACTGATGCAGGCCCGGCGGAATGCGGAATGCGGAATGCGGAATGCGGGATGCGGAATGCGGAATGCGGAATGCGGAATGCGGAATGCGGAATGCGGAATGCGGAATGCGGAATGCGGAATGCGGAATGCGGAATGCGGAAAAAGTGTGGGAGTGTCGCTGAAGAAAACAAAAAACCAGTGGGTGGCGAGAAGCCATCCCACTGGTTTGAATGCCGCTGTTAGATCAGCGGGCTAAGTCTTACGAGCGCGGACGCTTAGAGGAAGGACGAGGACCGCCACGACCACTACCGCTGCGGGGCTTGCGCTCTGGCTTACCGGCATCCGGCTTCATGTTGATCAGCTGCTGACGAATGCGTACTTTCTGCAGGTGCTGAAGCACTTCTTTCGGCATGCCTTCTGGCAGCTCAACGGTACTGAAGTTGTCGTAAATGGCGATGTGGCCAATGTACTTGCTTTCAATGTTCGCTTCGTTCGCGATAGCGCCGACGATATCGCCAGGGCTAACGTCGTGGGAGCGGCCCACTTCGATGCGGTAACGCTCTCTCGGTATGCCGTCGTCGCGACGTGAATCACGACCTTCGCGGCCTTCACGACCACGACGATCACGGTCGCGAGGGTTACGGCCACGGCCGTCACGATCGCGGTCACGACCACGGAAGTCTTTATCCAGCTTCGGCAGATCCTTCAGGATCGGGAACAGAGGCTGTTCCACCTGCAGACGGAACGCCAGCGCTGCGGCGACGTCTTCCAGCGACAACTCATTTTCCTGACAGAAGTCCAGCACCACCTTTTTCATGGACTCCAGATCCTGACCGTCCAGAGTGCGGTGCAGGTTTTCCTGGAACTGCTGGATGCGCTGCTCGCTGATTTTTTCAGCGGAAGGCGCTTCGTAAGGCGTCAACGGTTGCTTGGTGGCCATTTCAATTGCGCGCAGCAGGCGACGCTCTTTAGGCGCGGCGAACAGAATCGCTTTCCCTTCACGACCAGCGCGTCCAGTACGGCCGATACGGTGAACATAGGCTTCAGTGTCGTAAGGAATGTCATAGTTCAGAACCAGACCGATACGCTCTACGTCCAGACCACGGGCCGCAACGTCAGTCGCGACAACGATGTCCAGACGGCCTTTCTTCAGGCGGTCGATCGTCTGCTCACGAATCTTCTGGGTCTGGTCGCCATTCAGGGCTTCAGCGGCGTAGCCGCGCGCCTGCAGCTTCTCAGCCAGTTCCGTGGTGGCGGACTTGGTGCGCACGAAAATGATCATGCCTTCGAAGTTTTCAACTTCCAGTACGCGGGTCAGCGCGTCCAGTTTGTGAGAGTTATCAACCATCAATACGTGCTGGCTGATGCGCTCAACGGTGGAAGTCTTAGCGGCGATACGAACTTCTTTCGCCCCTTTCAGGTATTTTTCCGCCACGCGTTTGATAGCGGGAGGCATAGTCGCAGAGAACAGTGCGTATTGGCAGGCGCCGGGCGCGTTGGAGAGGATTTCCTCTACATCGTCGATGAAGCCCATGCGCAGCATTTCGTCAGCTTCGTCCAGCACGACTGCGCGAATTTGCGACAAATCCAGGCTCTTGCGCTGTAAATGGTCCAGCACACGGCCAGGCGTACCGACAATAACCTGCACGCCGCGTTTCAGGGAACGCAATTGTCCGCGCATATCCTGACCGCCGTAGATCGGCAGTACTGTGAAGTCAGGCAGGTAACGGGAATAGCTTTTGAATGCTTCCGCCACCTGGATCGCCAGTTCCCGGGTGGGAGCCAGCACGATAATTTGTGGAGACTGAATCTTTGGATCAAGTCTTTCCAACAACGGCAGAGCGAAAGCCGCTGTCTTGCCGGTACCAGTCTGCGCCACCCCTAAAATGCTCTCGCCCTGCAGCAACAGGGGAATACTTTGCTCCTGGATCGGTGAGGGTTGCTCGTAACCCACGTCTTTTAGAGCGGACAAAAGAGAATCAGATAAACCAAGAGAAGCGAAATCTTTCGACAGCGCGGTTGCAGAATCAGTTGAAGACATTAATTCGGGACCTATCAGGGGGGCTGCTTTGCAGTGAATAAAAAATGGTCGCTAATTGTACAGATCTAGCTTGCGGAATAACAGTAAAATTTTTAATGCCGGAGAAAAGTTACACGCGCTTACAAATGCGTAATCAATAACTTGAGTGGCGGGAAGGGAGTTTTTACTATGAAGTCGCCGCTTACCTGGGGCGAAACGGGAAATATCCGGGGAGGCGGCTACTGCAGACGACGCGCCGGCCCCGGAAAGGGAGAGCCATTCGTCATACTACCGGTTCAACGACAACCAGGCGCATTTTGCGACCTTCGAAGATGCGATCCAGGATGTCATGCAAGTCGGCGACGCTTTCGCTTTGGATACGGAAGCGGAATTTGGCTCCTTTTTGGGTAAACGCATTGACTCTGTACATTTTTCTTTCTCCCGAGATGGTTTATTTCGTCTACAGGAGTTAGATTAGGAAGTAAAACGACCATTGATGTCGCAAAAGAATGTATTCTTTAGTCTTCGCAAAGTTTTTATGGGGAACTGATGAGAACTTTTCTACGCCGCTTATCCATCCTGGCTTATCTGAAATCGGCCAGAACGCCCAAATCCACCGAGGAAATCATCAACCACCTGATTTCTGCGGACTATATGGAAGAGGGCGGCGATCCAAATTCACAGAAGCGCCTGATCCAGCGCGACATGAATTTCCTGTACGGCAAAAACGAAATGGAGGACGAAGACGAAGAGCCCGGCAACGAGTTCGGCCTGGAAGTGGTGAGGGGCGTAGGCAAGAGCCTGCTATGGAAACTCGACCCCTACTCCACCCTGCAATACGACTATGAGAAGATGCCTCAGTACATGGCTATCGCTTTCGCCATGGCCAAGAAGCATCTGTCCAATCTTCTGCCGCGCAACACCATCTCCGAGCTGGAGCGTTTTTTCGCCCAGGCGGAAGAGCGCCTGGAGCAGTCGGAGAAATCCTTGTCTCCGCAGTTGTACAACCGTCTGCGCGATTCCGTGGAGTTCTATCAGCGCGGCCAGCGTCTGCAACCGGCGGATTTCGATATCGAGCATCTGGACACCATCTATCGCGCCATTCTGAAAAACAAGCAGGTGTTGTTCACTTATCGCGGCAAAGAGTATCGCGCCCATCCATTCGGCGTTGCGATCCTGCTGCCAAAAATCTATCTGGTGGCGAAAAAGGACGAGGACATCGACACCCCTGGCGCCTATCGCCACTTCCTTCTGCATAAGATCGAACGCATCACCATGGATCAGCGCAGTTCCCGCGTGCCGAAGAAATTCCGGCTGCGGGACTACCTGGAGGCGGGCAAGATGGACGTGTTCATCGACCCAGAAGACAACTCTGTGTACTCCATGAAGTTGCGCATCACGCCGGCTAATCCATACAGCAACCTGATATCCGACCTGAGCGAAAACCCCATCGCCGTGGACCAGAAAATCAAACCGTCTACTGACGAAAGCGGTTCCTACATTCTTACCGCCAAGGTGCGACGCACTATCCAGTTGCGGAACTGGCTGATGAATCTGGGCGCGGAATGTAATGTGATGGAGCCGCAGGAAATTCGCGACGATCTGATTTCCGCGCTGCGGGATGCGCTGAGTAACTACGGCGCCTAAGCCAACCAAAGGAGTCCGCCATGCAGACAGCCACCCCAACGCCGCCATCGCTCGGTATGCGCAAGCTCAATCCGGCGGGATGGACGGCTGCGTCGATCCTGCGTCTCATGGCGGCTTTATTGATCCTGCTCGGGTTGGCCGCCTGCGCCCATCAACCCACGCAAAGCAAACCGGGTTTAACGACTCCAGGCGTTCATCCTGTTGCGCCGACGCAGGAACAATACTGGTGGCGCGCCTGTTTCAAAATGCCTTTTGACGACAACGGCGATCCCAATTGGAACATGGACTTACTGTTGGCGGACCAGGTCGTCGCCCCCGTATTGGCGCAACATGCGGGCGCTTTGCCATTGTGGCGCTTTCATCGACGCGCCGCGCCGGACGCCGCCGGTCACCAGTTCAGCCTGCTGTTTTACACGGATCCGAACACCGCCGGCCGCGTCTTCAAGGGTCTGGAGAGTTCGCCGGTCGTCGCGCAGCTCCTGCAAAGCGGCGATCTCAATCAGTTGGTGATCAAATGCGGCTACCGCGACCTGACGTCCGACCTGCAGGCCACCAGCGATCCCAACTGGGAGCCTCATCTGCAAAAAACCTGGCCATATTTCATCATGGGCGTCAGCGCCCACTGGCTGGCGTTGATTCAATCTTTTGACGAGGACATCCCCCTGCAATCCGAGACGCCCTCCGCCATGCTGGAGCGTTACGGACAAATACGTCAGAAAATCAGCGGCGTCTGGCAGGGACAAGGCCAGCATGCCTACCTGCATCACCTTAGCGCCCTGTTCGGTTACGAGCCGATGCTGATTCAGAAATTCATCCAGTTCTGATATGACTTCCCTGCCCCGCTTTGACTACTTCGCTTATGGCTCCAATATGTCCCTGCTTCGGTTGCGCGGCCGCACACCCAGCGCCCGCTTCTTGTGCACGGGCCGGTTAACGAGTTATCAGCTGCGTTTTCATAAAGTGGGAAAAGACGGTTCCGCCAAGTGCGATATTTTTCATACCGGAAATCATGAAGACGTAGTCTATGGCGGCCTCTTCCAGATTAACGAACACGATCGACGCGCCCTTGATCTCGCCGAAGGCGCAGGAAAGGGGTATGACCCCACCGACCTATGGATAACAACAGAAAGCGGCGCGGTTATGCGAGCGCTTACTTACGTTGCAACACTCACTGACGCAACGCTTATCCCTTTTGACTGGTATCTGGAGCATGTGCTGCGGGGCGCAGAAGCATTACAGCTGCCGAGCCATTATCTTGCAAGTCTGCGCGCAACCCAGTCGACTGTGGATTCGGATACTGATCGCGTCCAAAGAGAGTTGGCGATCTATCGCCACGCTTAACCCACTCCTCCTGGAGCGTGACCTTCTTCGTTAACTTGCCGTCTTTAAATCCCTAACATTCCTTGCGTACATTTTCTGCCTGCAAATTAACCAGCCGTTAACCTCTCCTTCGAAATAATTCGCTTATCCCGATCATCGGCTGATTGTCCTCATAGGCCACTGCACCTCAAATCAGCGTCGGGAGCAAAGGAACCGCCAAGCCAAACATAAGAAGGACACCACTATGCCGACACCTTTCACTCCTTCCCGCTAGCCTTGTGCGGCTGGCGCGATTCGACCAATTCGTTAAAGCAAGCTCGTAAAACAAGAAAGGCGGATTATCTCGCCACTGAGATACAGCAAGCGCTCACATACAGGAACTATTCACCAGCCAAAAAAGGGAACTGATATGAAAATACGCTCGATCTCCATTCGCGCCATCGCTCTTCCGGCCGGACTCGCCGCTGCAATAACGGGAGTGTGGATGACTGCGGCGAACGCCCAGGAAATTCAATACGGGAGAGGGTATTTCTTTCCTGCGTTAATTCCTTCCTATTTCGATAAAGAGCACTTCCTGGAGGATATTTCCATGGAGCGCTGTGAACTGAATAACGGCTATCAATCCTGGTGCTACAAACTGAAAGTCAAAAGTAACCCCGTGGAAAACGGTCCTTATTGCCCGGAAACCATCAATGATATCGGCGGCGTTTATCCTTATGACGGCGCGACCAATCCCGGTTTGCGAGTTTTGAAAAGGGATCTGTTCGAAGACATGGAGGCGGACGGCTACGATATCGTGGATGACGACGGCAACATCCGCTTCATCATGATCAAAACCGGCGAAATACCTAATCTGGACCCGGACTTGTCCTACTGTATCGAGGTCGAGCCCGACAATAGCCTGCAACTCTCGTACATGATTCCCGTCTTCTCCTGGCATGCCCAAGAATCCACGCCCATGGATGACGCGTCCAAGATTGTCGGCTTATCCCTGATCGGGATGCCCATTAACGGCTTGCCGCCCTCAGTGGCCAACGGCATTCCCGGCGCCCCTACTGGAGTCGGCAGTATGCCCGCCCTGGACGCCTGCGGCGGTCACATTAACGAAGGCTTCTACCACTCCCATATTTTCCCGGAAACCATCAACGATATTTACGCCAAGCATCATATTGGCGAAGTTCGCTGCGAAGCGGTCTATCCGAAAGGTTCCGGCGACCTGGTGGCGTACGCCATGGATGGATATCCCATCTACACCAATCTGGAGATGAACGGCGCGACGCCAGCCAATCTGGATGAATGCAATGGCCATTTCGGCCCGACCATCCATTATCCGACCGGCATGTATCACTACCACTCCTCCTCAGCGGAGGACGTGAATATTCCGCGCTGTCTGAAAGGCGTGCTGGCGAAGCAACAGTTGATCGTGGAGTGACGATGCGCAGATACAAAACTTTCGCTCTAACGCTGTTCTGGCTGGCGTTATCAACGCCGTCCGCTTACGCGCATTACCCGTTCATGTCGTTCTTCAATCTCTCTCGCGGAGAGGACAATGTCTGGCGCCTGAACGCGATCCTCGCGCAAGCCAGCGTTTCCACCACGCTGAGTCAGCTACAGACTGAGCACAGCGGCGCGCGCTTCACTCGTGAGGAACAGGAGAAGGAACTAACGAAGTATTTGCTGGACACCGTCAAGCTCAAGGTGGATGGGATCGACATTGCGCTGACGCCAACCGTCGTCAATCTGGGCGACCATGAAACCCGGGTTATGTTTGAACTGAAAAACGCGCCCAGGGATTTCCGCCGTGTAGATGCAAGTATTCGCAGTTTTTCCGATGACGCCAATCACCACAATATCCTGACCCTGTTTCAGGAAGGAGGACGCAGCAAGGTCGTGCTGTCATCCAGGAATAATTACAGCTCGCAACTCAATGCGCTGGAGAAACTGGCGGAAGGCTCATAAGTAAATCGTAAGACGCCACCCTATCAACAGCACGCAGGCGTAAGTTGATCCGAGGGGGGAGTACTCGCCTGCTCTTTAGGGTCTGAGGGCCATGGCCGTTTACGACGCCGGAACGTCGGCGGCGCCAAGCGCCTTGCAGTACAGACCCACTTTTTCGCCGTGATAATCCAGTTCTTCCAACAAGCGCCAGCCACCGCGACGCATCAACGAGGCGGCAGTCGCCGTGCCGCAATAAAGTTTGTCATACCCCAGCGCTAACGCTGCGTCTTCCAATGCTGTCAGCAGCGCTGCGCCCAGTCCGCGTCGGCGCAGTTCGGGCTTCACCCAACCCGCCGCCGCCCAGGGACCAAGATGAGGATGCGTGGTGATGGATTGCGCTTTCAATGCCGCCACGCCGACCAGTTCACCGTCCAGGAAGGCCACCATCCCTACCGGCAAAGCGTCCCGGGAACAGAACTGACGCAAATCCGCTTCCGCATCACCAGGCCCTTTGGGGCCGTACCAATCCGGCCACTCCGTCTCAAAAGACGCCGCCAGGGCGGGAACCGCTTCCGGCGCGTCCGCCAGGTATTTCACCACTAACCGCCGATCCATACGCCCTCTGTCTGGCTATTGAGAACCACTACTTGCGCCCGAGGCTCCGAGCGCATCAGAGGCCAGAGTATATCGCTCTAACCTCGCAGATAAATCACTTTGCCAGTCTGCGCGCCTTCTATGGATTTTTGAAACGCCTTCGCCACCTTTGCAGCATCTACTGGCGTTTCACCTGGGAAAAATGAACCGTACTTATCCCAGGATTCCGTTAATACCGTCGGGCTGACGACGTTTATACGCACCCCGCGAGGCGCTTCGATCGCCGCCGCCACGGCGAAGTGCTCCAGGGCGCCATTCACCGTTGTGGCCGCTGCGCCCCAGGCGATAGGATCAACGCTGAGAATGCCGCTGGTCAGAGTGAAAGAGCCTTGATCGCGAATATATTTCAAGCCATGGCGCACCAGATTAATCTGCCCCATCAACTTACTGCGCAACCCAACGTCCCATTGCTCAGAGGTCATTTCTCCCAGCGCCGCAAACGCCAGATCACCTGTCGCGCTGACTAACGCGTCAAACTCGCCAACTTTCTCAAACAACGCCTGAATTGAGGATTCATCGGCGATATCCACCTGATAATCACCGCTGCTCTTGCCGACCTTGATCACTTCATGCCGGTCCTGAAGGTTTTCTACAACCGCTTTGCCAATAGTGCCTGAGGCGCCAATCACTACGATTTTCATTGTGCTTTCTCCACGTTGATTGTTGATAAATCCACTTTAATGAAAAACACATTCGGGATAATCTAGCTAAAAACCAACTCACTGTTTCCATGCAGAAACAATATGCATAATTTATTGACTCACCTCGACCTGATCGCCGCCTTTCATCAGGTGGCGCAGGACGGCAGCTTCACCCGGGCCGCCACCAGCCTGAACAGCTCCAAGTCCCAGGTCAGCAAACAGATCAAGACGTTGGAGTCCTTGCTGCAGACTCAACTGCTGCACCGCACCACCCGAAGTTTGCGGCTGACGGAAGCCGGTGAAGCGTTGTTTCGTTATAGCACGGAAATTCAGGCGCTGTTTCGCCAGGCGACGGAAGTGGTGAATGATTTGAACGCGGACACGGTTGGCGTGCTGCGCTTTACCTGTCCGGTTTCTCTGGGCATTTCCATGATGCCGGAGATCCTCAAACTGTTTCGGTTGCGTTATCCCCGGGTAAAAGTGCAAATCGACCTCGCCAATGAGAGCCGCAACCTGATCGCGGAGGAGTTCGATCTCGCCATTCGCGCCACGCCGCAACCAGATCCTTATCTGATCGCGCGCCCCCTGGGAGCGATGGTGGACGCCATCTGCGCCAGTCCGGAATTCATCGCGCGCCATGGCAGACCGGAAACCCCGGAGGAGCTGACGCGCTTTCCCTGCATCGCCCATAACCAGCATCAGCAACTGAGCCAGTGGAGATTTACCGGCCCCGAGCGTGAAATCAGCGTGCCGATTCAGGCGGAGATCGCCGCCAATCAATATCCCATGATGCGGCAATGCGCGGTGGAAGGACTCGGCGTCACCAAGCTGCCGTTTTATGAAGCCTATCGAGATATTGAAAGCGGGCGGCTGGTGCGACTGCTGGAGGACTACCCTTCCCACACCCACACGCTGTACGTGGTGTTTCCCGCCCAACGCTATCAGCCGAAGAAGCTGATTTATTTCAAGGAATTATTGATAGAGTGGTTCAGCGGACGCCCGGAATTTTTTCACCGTTTATAAGGCCGCATGAGGCGTCGGGGATTATTCCTGCTCTTCCTTGACGAACAAGCGCTGGAACAAACGCTCGGATTCCTGCATGCCGCGTTCGGTCAAAGCGACGGATTTGGTTTTTTCTACCGGGTCGTGGATCAGCCCCTTTTCATAGAGCCGGTTCATGACCTCCCAGTCGAAACCTTTCCAGGCCCGGTTGCCCTGGTGCAACGTCAGATGCAACAGAGCCAATACGGTTTCGTCAATTTTCTCCTCATCAATCACCATCGTCATCGCCCGACCTCCTCTGTTTCGATAAAAACCAAACACAGAATTCGTCATACGAAGGAAAACGTTCGAATATACGCTACCGGGGCGCAGGCGTTTTCACAAGAGGCGCCCCGCCTAAATAAAAAAAGCCACCGGGACAGGTGGCCGCCTGATTATTAGCATGCCAATGTTATTGCCATGTTAATAGGCTAAGCGCCTATGACGCTCTACAGGTCGCAGCGAGAGGGCTTCATGATGAGGACAGAATCCACTCGTGGTCTGGGTCGTTGTGAAACTTCCAGTCACGAACCGGTCCCGCCATCACGTTGAGGTAATAAGATTCATAACCATGAGGCACGCCGACCGGGTGATAGCCTTCAGGCACGATCACGCAATCGCCGTCGTAAACGGACATGGTTTCATCCAGAGAGCGGTCGTCGTTGTAGACTCGCTGAAATACAAATCCCTGGGCCGGATTGATGCGGTGATAATAGGTTTCTTCCAGATAGGACTCTTCCGGCAGACGGTCAGAGTCATGTTTGTGCGGCGGATAACTGGACCAGTTGCCGCTGGGCGTGAACACTTCGGTCAACAGCAGTCGCTCCGCAGGCTGATCCAGCATCAGGATATTGTGAATACGACGCAGATTGCTGCCCTCGCCACGGTTCATCACCGCCACCTGATCTGGCTTAATCAGCCGCACCGGATATTGCCCGGTGACCTGTGAAGACAATCCCAGGCCGACTTCCAGGTCCGTTTGCGCGCTGATGCGAATACGGGTAGCGGGCGGAACATACACCGCATAGGGCGGCAGTTTTTCAAAGGGCGACATACGCTCGCCGATATCTGCAAACGTATCCGCTCCGGCCTCTACGGTCGCTTTCCCCGCCACCAGCACCAAACAGCATTCAGCCTCGGCGAACTCGCCTTCCCAGATCTCTCCCGCCTGCAACGCCAGCGCCTGAAATCCCACGTATTTCCAGGGCGCATTTTCCGGCGTGACGTGGATACGTTGCTGTTGCTCCCGTCTGGCTTTGCGTAACAGATGCGACATCGGGCTCTCCTCTACGAACTTAGTGAATGATTAATCCTGTTGATCTGCGACTCGCAGCGCCTCAAGCGATCTCTTCGATACTGACCCAGCGGCGTTCCTGATGAGACAGCTCCACCGCATCCAATACCCGGTTCACTTCATAGGCATGGCGAAACTGCGGCCACATGGGGCGGTCTGCACACAGGCCTTCCACCAGATCCCGCACTTCCACGATCTTTTGATCGTTGTAGCCCAGACCATGTCCCGCGGACACACAGAAATTAGCGTAATCCGGATGCTGCGGGCCAACTAACAGGCGGCGGAAACCTTCCCGCGGCCCAGCGTCTTTGCGTGAATAAAACTGCAGCTCGCTCAGTCGCTCCTGATCATAAATCAATGTGCCCAAGGTTCCCGTCACTTCAAACCAGAGCGAGTTCTTGCGGCCGCAGGCAATGCGGCTGGACTCCAATGTCCCCTGTGCGCCGTTGGCGAAGCGCGCCAACAGATGAACCTGATCGTCGTTTTCCACTTCGCCGAACTCACCGGGCGCATTGGCGATGGGGCGGTTCTTATGCACGGTTTTCAGATCCGCTACGACTTCCGTGATGTCGCCGACCAGATACTGCGCCATGTTAATAATATGAGAGCCCATGTCTCCCAGGGTTCCAGAACCGGAGAATTCTCTCTTCAGGCGCCAGCTGAACGGCACATCAGGGTCGGAGAGATAGTCTTCATTATGAGTGCCGCGAAAATGGACGATGTCTCCCAGCTCCCCGCTGCGAATGATTTCCCGGGCCAGGCTCACAGTCGGGTTTTTTGCATAATTGAAACCCACCAGCGTCTTCACCCCGGCCCGCTCAGCCGCTTCGGTCATCATGCGCGCATCCGCCGCATTAAGCGCCAGAGGTTTCTCTGCGTAGACATGCTTGCCGGCGGCGATGGCCGCCAACGCCATTTCCTTGTGCAGCCAGTTGGGAGAGCATATATCCACTACGTCGATATCAGGGTCGCTCACCAGTTCACGCCAGTCTCCGGTTGAGCGCTTAAAGCCCATCACCGCAGCTTTCGCCGCCGCCTGTTCAGCGCTGATATCCGCCAGCATCTCAAGCTCGATATCCGCTGAGAGTTCAAATACTGCGGGGGCGGAGCGAAACGCAATTGCGTGCGCCTTACCCATGTAACCGCTGCCGATCAGGCCGACTCGTAGTTTCTTCTTGCTCATACCCACCTGCGAATTTAGATACCGTCTGCATCACACGGAAATTGTTGTTTTGATGGTCGCGGAGCGCAACTCAGTCTGTTGCGACAGGCGCCGCTATGGCTAATGCGAAACAAGATTAAAACAATCATTCCATAAACGAAACAAAAATTTCAATAATTTTAATTTCAGATGGCACGTTTCAAATAACCCAAGTCAGCTACAACCCCTGTGTAGATAGAATAGAAAAGGAATAGAACAGGTTATCCTGGAAAAGAAGGGAAAATTCCATTTCGATATTTTTTGGAATAAAAAGTTTGAAAAGCGGAGTTTTTTTAAATAGGATGGATCATACGTTCCATTATTGGAGCGCCGTAGAACAACAAGAAGCCAATAAACCGGGGGCCGTATGAACGCCTTGAACCAGCCATTCCAAAACCATTTTCACGTTTTTGCAGCGCCGGTTTGTTCTTGTATCGCCTCGCTGGCGCGGCCTAAGCGCAATCTGGAAGTGAATTTACACTCGCTCCGCACTGAAATTTTCTTGTAGGATTGGCGACACTGTATTTCATTTTCATTGCCGGAGAATCGAATTGTCCACCGCGATTAAGCCCACCAACTTACTAGAACTGCAGCAGGCCATCACTGAGCGCTACAACGATCTCAGCAAACGGCTCAAGCAAATCGCGCAGTTCGTCATGGACCATCCCAGCACAGTGGCGATGGAGACGGTGTCCGTCATTGCGGAGCAGGCGGAAGTGACGCCTTCTGCGCTGATACGCTTCGCGGCGGCGTTTGGTTACGATGGCTTCAGCGAAATGCAGCAACTGTTTCGTCAGAAGCTGGTGGAAAACAGCACCAGCTACCGCGAACGCATTCGTCTCTCCAGCGCGCAACCAGTTCATTCCGGCAAAGTGACCTCTCACACCATTCTCAACGAGTTCGTAAACGGCAATCTGCTCAGTCTGGAGCACCTGCCGGAGATGGTGTCCGACGAGAACATGGACGCCGCGATCAAGCTGCTGCATAACGCCAAAGCCATTCATGTGCTGGGCATGCGCCGTTCCTTCTCCGTCGCCTCTTACCTCACCTACGCCCTGCGTCAGATCAAACGCAGGGTGTATTTGATCGACGGCAGCGGCGGCATGTTGCAGGAGCAGGCGTCGTTTCTGGACAAAAGCGACGTGCTGGTGGCCATCAGTTACAGCCCCTACGCTCAGGAAACCCGCGCGGCGGTCATCAAGGCTTATGAAAACGGCGTTCCCATTATCAGTATTACTGACAGCCGGCTGAGTCCGCTGGCGCCAATTTCCTCCGTCTATTTCGACGTCAAGGAAAGTGAGGTGCGCGGATTCCGCTCGCTGACATCCAGTCTGTGTCTGGCTCAGGCTCTGGTGATCGGCATGGCCTACCAGATTGAGCAGCAACAGCTGGGCGACGGCTGACGCCGGGCCGACTCAGGGATAACACAAGCTTCCCCGCCGGTCGCGCCGTTTGCATCGTCAGTATGGATGAAAGGCAAACCTTATTACTGTTGTGATAACCAGCGTATAAAGTAGAGGCGCAATTTTATGATTCGAATCAGTCTTCTCGGCGCGGGCCGTATTGGCGTCATTCACGCGTTGAACGCCAAGGCGAACCTGAATGTGGATCTTCGTTACATCGCCGATCCCCGGGAAGAGGCGGCGCGGGATCTGGCGGAAAAAGTCGGCGCGAAAGTGGTGGATGTAAACGCCGCCATTAATGCGAATGACGTGGACGCCGTGATCATCGCCACGTCCACCAACACTCACGCGGAACTCAGTCACGCCGCGCTCAATGCGGGCAAAGCGGTCTTTTGCGAAAAGCCCATTGATCTGGATATCAACAGCGCCAGCGGCGTAGCGGAGCACGTGCAACAAAGCGGCCTGCCCTACTTCGTGGCGTTCAACCGCCGCTTCGATCCCTCTTTCGCCGCCCTGCAACGCGGCCTTGGCGATCTCGGCAAGCTGGAGCAACTGGTAATCACCAGTCGCGATCCTTCGCCGCCGCCCGTGGAGTACATCAAAGTGTCCGGCGGCCTGTTCCGGGACATGACCATTCACGATTTTGACATGGCGTTATGGCTGCTGAATGAGCCCCTGCGGGACGTTCACGCAATTGGCAGTTGTCAGGTTGATCCCGCCATTGGCCAGGCTGGCGACATCGACACCGCCACTATTACCCTGACCACTGTGAGTGGAGCCCAGTGCGTCATTCTCAACAGTCGCCGCTCCGCCTACGGCTATGACCAGCGCGTGGAGGCCTTCGGCGCCAAAGGCATGTTGCAAGCGCACAATATCAAACCCACACAGTTGCATCGTTTCGGCGCGGAAGGGGAAAACAGCGACAGGCTGGAAGACTTCTTCCTGCAACGTTACGCCGCCGCCTATCAGGCGGAAATGGCCGCCTTCGTACAGGCGCTAGTGACTCAATCTCCAATGCCCGTCAGCGTACAGGATGGCGTTAACGCCTTAAAACTCGCCAACGCCGCCTACGCGTCCCTGGAACAGGGCAAGCCAGTCGGCTTCTAAGCTCTCAATACCCCGGGGCGTCGCCGACGGACCGGGGTTCTCGCCTCTTGTTGCAAGCGCTTTTGCCGCGATAACTCGACCCGTTCACCCTTCCAAATTCAAAACAAGTCATCAGATTGACGGGGCTCCCGACATTACTTTAATGTAGGACCTGCAGCGCTAAAGGGGTCGATAGCGCGCTCATTCTAAGAACTGAGTTGGAGAAGGAAGCCATGCGATCACACGCCGTCATGCGACTTGGCGACGCCCTGCTTGCGGCCGGGGCGCACAAACAACCCAAACTTACCTCTAAATTTCTAACCCTGCTAGCGATCTCATTCGCCGCCACTACGCTTTTTTTCACTACCCTGCTTTTCCCTGTTTTTTCCCACGCGGCGGAAGTCACGCTGCGGATGCATCATTTCCTGCCGGCGACCTCTCTGGATCAAGAGGGCTGGATGGAGCCTTGGGCGGAAAAGATTGAAAAGGAATCCGACGGACGCATCAAAATCAGCATCTATCCCTCCATGCAGTTGGGAGGCAAACCACAGCAACTGTTCGATCAGGTCAGAAACGGCATCGTCGATATCATCTGGACTCTGCCCGGCTATACGCCCAGCCGCTTTCAGATGACCTCTGTTTTCGAGCTTCCTTTCGTGGCCTCATCCGCGGAAGCGACCAGCCAGGCGTTTCATACCTTTATCGAGAAATATGCGCCAGAGGAGTATCAGGATGTGCACGTGCTGTCCCTGCATACTCACGCCGCCGGTTCGTTCCATATTCTCGGCAAGCCTATTGAGCAGATCGCCGATTTGGAGTCCCTGAAAATCCGCGCCCCCACCAGAGCGTCAGGAGAGGCCCTGCGTCTACTGGGCGCCAATCCCTTGTTCATGCCCGCTCCAGAAGTCCCTCAGGCCATTTCCAAAGGCGTCATCAACGCGGCGTTGTTGCCGTTCGAAGTCGTGCCCTCACTGAAGCTGGACGAACTGGCCGAAAGCCATACCCTGCTCAACGGCGCCCGCGGTCTGTACACCGCCACCTTCATCCTGGCGATGAACAAGAAGAAATACGACTCGCTGCCTGAGGACTTGAGAGCCATTATCGACCGTAATTCCGGCATTGCATTGAGCAAACAGATCGGCAAGGCCATGGACGATTTCGAGAAAGTGGGAATAGAGCTGGCCAAGAAAAACGGCAACCGTTTTTATTCCATCAAGGCGGACCAGTTGAAGGAGTGGGAGAAACGGGTGGAGCCTGTGCGGGAAGACTGGGTCGCCAAAGTGAATTCCCAGAACAAGAACGGCGAGTATCTACTGCGGCAAGCTGAAGATCTGGTTACTCAATATGAGAAGTCGCGACAGTTATGATTGCGTCGTCGACATATCCCGCCTTGCGCCAAAGCGTCCGCACTGCTGACGCCTGGCTTGCCATCGCGGCGCAGTGCAGCGCTTATCTCAGCGGCGCTGCGCTGGTCGCCATCGTCATGATGGTGACTATTTCCGTATTCGGACGCTGGTTGTTCGGAACGGCGGTGACGGGCGATTTCGAAATTGTCGAAATCGGCGTCGCAACCGCGATCTTTTACACCTTCCCCGCCTGCCAATACGGCTATAAACACCTGGCGGTGGACCTCCTCGTCAAGCGCCTTCCCCTGGGATTGGAGAAAGCCGCCTGCATGATCGCCGAATGCGCGCTTTGCGCGATTTTCGCGTTCATCGGCTGGCGCCTTGTGCATGGCGCCGAGGAGTTCTTTTCCTACGACGAACAAACCATGATCCTCGCCATCCCGTTAGGCTGGGTGCTGCTCGCCTGCGCGCCGCCCTGCTTTCTGTCGGCGCTGATCGCCGTGAGTAACTTATTGCAGAAACTAGTCACCGATAAATAGCCAAGGACAAGGCCCTTATGGATGATCTGTACATCGGCGTAATCGCCTTCGCCTCGCTGCTCGTGTTGATTTTTCTGCGCATCCCGGTGGCTGCGGCCATGCTGTTGACAGGAGCGGCTGGTTACACCGCCATCCTGGGCTGGGATGCGTTGATGAATCATTTTAATTCCGGTCCTTTCTACCGGTTTTCCTCTTATGATCTCGCCGTCATTCCCATGTTCCTGCTGATGGCGCAATTCGCCACCGTAGCCAACCTTAATAAAACCCTGTTCAGCGCCTGCAACTCCTGGTTCGGCTCAGTGCGCGGCGGACTCGCCATGGCCTCCATCACCAGTTGCGCTTTCTTCGGCGCCATCAGCGGCTCTTCCCTGGCCACCACGCTGACCATGTCGAAAGTGGCGCTGCCGGAAATGCAGCGCCACGGCTATTCCAATCAATTAAGCGCGGGCGTCCTCGCCGCCGGCGGCACTCTGGGGATACTGATTCCACCGTCCATCGCGCTGGTGATCTACGCCCTGTTAACGGAGCAGAACATTTCCAAACTCTTTATCGCCGCCGCCGTACCCGGCATTATCGCCACCATCGGCTATTTACTGGCGGTGCAGGTGTACGTGCGTCTGTTTCCTTCCGTAGGACCGCAAACCCACAAGGCGTCCACCGTAGAAAGACTGTCGGCGTTGCTGCGGGTCACGCCGGTGCTGGCGATCTTTCTCGGCTTGCTGGGAGGGATTTACGGCGGCGTGTTCACCGTGACGGAAGGAGCCGCCATCGGCGCATTCGCCACCTGGCTGCTGGCTCAGCTCAAACGCCAGCTCGACAGGGAGGCGATGATGAAGATATTCAGGGAAACCGCCGTCACTACCGGTCTGGTGTTTTTCATCATACTGGGGGCGGATCTGTTCAACTCCGTGATTGTTCTCTCCAACATACCCAATGCCTTCGCTGACGCCATTACCTCCATGCACCTGAGCGCCACGGCGGTAATCATTATTCTGTTGTTGATCTACCTTGCATTGGGATGTTTCCTCGACAGTATGTCGATGCTGCTGCTCACCGTGCCAATCTTCTTTCCGGTAGTGATGTCGCTGAACTTCAACATGCCGCCGGAACACACCGCCATCTGGTTCGGCGTGCTGGCGGTGGTGGCGATTGAGATTGGCCTGATCACGCCGCCGGTGGGCATGAACATCTTCGTGCTCAAGTCCCAGGCGGAGCACATCAATCTGGTTGATTGCTACAAGGGCGTGACGCCCTTTATCATCGCCGATATATTGCGCCTGGCGATTCTGGTGGCCTGGCCCGGAATTGTGCTGATATTTCTCTAAGCGGGTTACCTGCCTTTAAATACAGCGTCGCGTCGCTCCAGAAAGGACGCGATGCCTTCCTGCATATCCTCGCTGCTCATCAGGCTTTTGATCTCGCTGAATAACTGGGTTTTGGCGACCACTTCTCCCTGCAGACGCGCCAGTTTAGAAGAGGCCAGACTGCCCTGCACGCCGAGAGGCGCCGCGTTGGCGATACGCTCTGCAATGTCCAGGGCCTTTTCGAACTGCGCTCCTGGCTCGACCAGCTCCTGCACCAGCCCCCAACGATAGGCGTCCTGCGCAGTCCAAACGTCTCCAGTTAACAAATAGCGTTGCGCATTCGCCCAGCCGATTTCCTGTTGCAGACGCAGCGTGGCGCCGCCGCAAGCGAATAAGCCGCGCTTCACTTCCAACTGCCCAAAACGGGTATTGTTCGCCGCGATACGCACATCCGTGTTCAGCATCATTTCCACACCGCAGGTGTAGCAGTACCCTTGCGCCGCCATCACCACCGGTTTACGCAGCGGTTCGCCGCTAATAAAAAAGGGATCGATTTCTCCTTCGCCCAATTCCGGCGGCTGTCCTGTCGCAAACGTCTCAGCCCAATCGTTCAGCTCCAGACCCGAAGTGAAGTGGTCGCCCTGCGCCCACAATAAACCGACGCGCAAATCCGCTTCGCGCTGGAGTCGTCCATACGCCGCCGCGATGTCGTGAAACATCGCCACTGTCAGGGCGTTCATTTTTTCCGGACGATTCAGCCCGATTAACAGGATATGCCCGCGCTTCTCCACGTTGACCAATGACATGCAATTTCTCTCCTGAGTGATGGTTGAATTCCTTCTGCACCGCCATGCCAGAAAGACTATAACTCACTTCAGTATCATCCTCGTCGCCGCTTTGCGAGCCCATTGTCTACATCGACGAATTTTGGGCCGATCGCGCCATCAACGGATTTAGCGTCCCAGCACGCCCGTTCCCGCCATCAGGCTCCATAGCAATCGCGGAGGGGAAAGGTCTTTGTAGGCCAGATACCATTTACGCTCCTCTCCTCGATAGCGGGTTTTGTGGTATGCCAGCGGCGCAAAGGCGTATAGTCCCGAACCGTTGCGATACAGCCATTGGCCAAGACGCCGCAACAACGGACTTTCTCCCGCTATTTCCTGCAAGTCATGCAAGGGCGCAATCCCCAGTGAGAGCCGCGGCACACCTTCCCTGCGAAACTGCTCGATCGCCTGCAGCATGGTGTAGTCCAGTAATCCCGCCGGCCCAATACTCGGCAGACAACGCAGGATATTGGCGCAATATCCGGTGACCGCGCCTTGCGTAAAGTAAGGATCGAAGTAGATGTATCCCAGTAACCGCTCTCCCTGAAAACAATAGAACCGGCGCGTCAGCCATTCGTCCCGGTGCTGCGGGGGACGCGTCAACAGACGCAGTTCACTGCGCTTCACCGCCTTCTGCTTGAGCCAACGTTGCGAGATCGCCTCCACCTCCTCAGCATTCACCTGCGAAGCGCGCAGCTCCTCTACCTTCAAGTCATAGCGCGCTCCCAGATTGGCGGCGTGGCGTAACTGCTTCTTGTGCTTGCCACGCACGCAAAAGTCCTGCAAAGAAAAGCTGAACTCTACGCCCATTTCATTGACCACATAGCCCTGCTGCGCCAGCGCCTCCGCCACCTTGCTCTCAATGCCGACAAACACCGCAGGACGCTCGCGCGACGCCAGAAAACGATTGAGCAGCCAAGTCAGATTCTGGTCCGCACATACCGGATTGTTGAAGATCACATCCACCCCACCCTTCCACCTGTCTAGCGGACAGTAGCTGACAAAACCATGCTGAGCGGAGCCAAAAAACTGCACTCCTGGTTGAAAGCTGAAGTAGGCGCTGGACTGGGCGCCATATTGCAGAAGCAGATGTCGGCGCTCAGCTACGGAGAGCGGCGCTTCCCATGGAGCAGAGTCGAAAGCGGATTCCGCATAGAGCATATCGGAAAGGACAGGCTGCATAGACGCCCCCGTTTAACTGTTGTTCTTATAGGCTCCGGTGAGCTTAACAATTGCCTTGATGGGACAAATCCGCCTTTAGAAGGAGCGGACGGAACAAGGGTATGAACCAATCGACAGATTTTGATGAGCAGGAAAAGGAGGTCAGGCGAGCCAGAACAAGAACAAAAATAAGAACAATAAAAGACGAGAGAAAGGAAGTGATCAGAAGAAAGCAACGCTGGAGAGCGCCACTGCGCTCTCCAGCGTAAGTATTACATCGCGTAATGGGCCAACATATAAACGCCGGCGTAACCGACGGAATAAGCGCCCAGCAGTGCAGGCACGTACTTGGCGTAACTGCCGAAAGTCAGGCCGCGAACTTTGGACATCGCGACAATCCCCGCCGCAGAACCGATAACCAGCAGAGAACCGCCAACGCCTACCGCATAGGTCAGCCCCATCCACTCCGCTTTGCTCATGGTGATGCCGGACTTGAGCAGCGCCGCCGTCAGAGGCACGTTGTCGATACACGCAGACAGCAGACCCATCAGGTAGTTCGCCACCAGCGGCGCCACTTGCGAGTACATGGCCAGTAAGGATTCCAGAACATGCACTTCTTTGAGTACGCCAACCAGCAGCAGAATACCCAGGAAGAACAGCAGGGTTTCAAACTCGATAACGCGGATGTATTCCAGAATCGGGTCGTTCTCGATGTCGTCGTTAAAGAAGCGCGCCACCAGGAACATCGTTGCAAGACCAAACAGGAATGTCAGAACAGGAGGAATCTGGTACACAACGTTAAGAACGATGGTGCCCAGAATCGTCGCCAGAAATACGCCGGCGATGGCCATATCAACACCGCGCACGTCAGTGCGGTGCTGCTGCACGATGACATCGCCGGACAGGCCGAAACTCAACATAGTCGCCATAAACATAACGGCGACGAAAGAAGGAATACTGAGCAGCAGCAGATCCAGAATATCGACTTTATGCTGCAGGAAGATCATCAGTGTGGTGACGTCGCCAGTGATCAGAGCGACGCCGCCGGAGTTAACGGAGAATACCACCAGAGCGGCGAAGCGCAGTGTCTTGGCGGTGTCCATTCGCAAGGACAGAATCAGGGTGACGGAAACCAGGGTCGCGGTGATGTTGTCGGCGAGAGAGGAGAAAACAAAACAGAACAGGCCCGTTAGAAATAAAAGCTTGCGCTCCGATACCCGTTTGGGAAGAAACAGATAAATAAGGTTCTCAATCATTCCCTTTTTGTTGAGGTAGGCGACGAAGGTCATAGCCGCCAAAAGGAAAAGCCAGAGCCCGGCTATTTCGGCGATGTTGCTTTCCAGTCCATGAATGACCGCTTCTTGATGTTCGGGATCGCCGCTATTGAATGCAAAGAGTAGAATCCAGGCCAGTGCGCCAAGGAAAAGGGTGATTTTGGCTTTGTTTACGTGAATCACCTCTTCCAGGACCACGCCTAGGAGAGCGAGAACCGCCAAGCCTATCACCGCGTAATTCAACCACATAACAACAATTTCCTCTTTATTGGGAAGTCTTGATCGCTCCGGCCGCCGACGCCTGGCGATGAAAAAATGGACAATTATTGGAATCAGGCCCCCAATAGACCATACGCACTGTTACTCACAGGCAGGCGGGAATATCAGAAAATGACGCAGGCGGGCGCAATACCCAGGGAGCGCGCCAATGATACAGGTTTTGATTAAAATTTTCGCCACTCCAATGGTATCGAATTTAACCAATCCAGAGATTCCAGCAATTGCAATACCTCGCCCGTCACCGGCGCACAGATTGTCAAAGGTTCGCCGCTGTAGGGATGAGGCAAACGCATTTCCGCCGCATGCAATAATAGACGCTGCACGCCGAATTGCTCAGCGAAGAAGCGGTTATGCACGCTCTTTCCGTAACTGGTGTCGCCGATCAGAGGGTGCGACAGCGATTTGAAGTGGCGACGAATCTGGTGGCGTCTGCCGGTTTGCGGATGCACTCTGACCAGGGAATAACGCGCAGTGGGATAGCGATCCACCGCATAAGGCAACTCACACGACGCCAAACGCCGATATTCCGTTACCGCCGGCTGTTCCGGCTTGTCCTTGCTGACGTTACGATCGCCTAAACGATCCCAAGGCTCTTTTAACGGTTTATCGATGGTCCCCTCTTCTGCGGGAACGCCGCGCACAATCGCCAGATAGGTTTTATCGACGCCTTGCGCCCAGGACTCACCGCATGTCTTTGCGGTGTCGGAATCCAACGCAAACAGGAGAACCCCGGAAGTCGGCTTATCCAGGCGGTGCAACGGGTATACCCGGCGCCCAATCTGATCGCGAAGCAGCTGTATTGCAAACTGAGTTTCATGGCGATCGATTTCACTGCGATGCACCAAAAGGCCGGAAGGTTTATCAATGGCGACGAGCCATTCATCTTGATAAAGAATGCTAAGCGGGATCAAAGTCCGCCATCCAGAATATTGTCAGAGGGTTGTCGGCGCGCTCTAGTTGAGGAACTGAGCGAATTTAGTCGGATCAGACAAACAGGGACCGCTCACTGCGGCCCCGTTTGCTATGGAAAGCATCTTCCTCTCGACGAAGCTTATGCTTCGGAGCTGGACGCGGAAGGCGCTGCCGGCGCTGAAGTGGACTCAGTCGTCGCTTTTGGCGCTTCTGGAGCGGCTTCCTTCACTGCTGGCGCAGCCGGTTTTTTGGCGGCGGCTTTACGCGGCGCCGCTGGCTTTTTAGCTGCAGGCTTCTTGGCGGTAGTGGAAGTTTTAGCGGCGCTTGGCGCCTTCGCAGCAGGTTTCTTAGCGGCGGGCTTTTTAGCAGCAGGTTTTTTCGCTGCTGGTTTGGCTGCCGTTGTCGATGCAGTTTTGCTGTCCGCTGCCGCCGGCTTCGCATCAGCGGCTTTGTCCGCTGCGCTCTTCGCAGCTACGGCTGGTTTAGCAGGCTTAGCTGCAGGTTTTTTAGCTGCCGGCTTCTTGGCGGTAGTGGACGTTTTAGCTGTGCTTGCAGCCTTGGCAGCAGGCTTCTTAGCCGCTGGCTTTTTGGCCGCAGGTTTTGCTGCAGCGGTTTTAGCCGCAGATGCTGTGGAAGCGGCTTTGCTGGCGGCGGCAGGCGCTTTCTTAGCAGTCGTCGCAGCGGGTTTCTTCGCGGCTGGCTTCTTGGCTGCAGCAGGTTTCTTCGCAGCAGGCGCTTTAGCAGCTTTGCTCGCGGCTGGCTTAGCGGCGGCCTTGGGCTTTGCGGCTGCAGGCTTGGCGGTTTTACTGGCGGCGGCAGGCGCTTTACCAGCAGGCATAATGGCTTCCAGCATTTGCTTTTGGAAATCCAGCACAGCGGCGAATCTCGCTTCGAAATCTTTCTGCCATTTATGCATGTTATCGATCTGTTTCTTTTGCAGATCTTCGATGCGGGCGAATACTTTTTTCAAAGACTGATCCACTTTCAGGTCAGCTTCAGCCTTAGTCACCCATTGGCCCACATGAGTGTTGAGTTTGTCTTGCGCGCTGCGCAATTCCTCAATAGCCTTGTCAAAGAGTCGATCAAGGCCGATTTTGCCTTTTTTGCTGGTCGCCATCTTGTCACCCCAAATTAATTAAGCAAAGGAGAGAGGAAACACTTCCTCTTTAAATGTAATCGGAAAGTACAATTTGTCTAGAAAACGCCCAATAAGAATGCGTTTTTTCTATCTTTTTTTCGCGAAAAAAGATAATTCCGCACCTTATATCAAGCGATAGTTCAATTGACTGGCAAGTATGTACAAAAAAAGATTTGAGGCAAGCGATTATTCGCCTGAGAGGTCGATTTTACGTGATTTATTCACAAGTTAGGCCGACTAACGCGCCGCCGACATCGCATCGTAACGGCGCGTCAATGACTCAGACTTTTCCAAGCACGGTTCCCTGCGCGGAGGCGCATAGAAATTCTTTCTCATCATTCAGGCAGTAAATTTCACAAGTGCAGCACACGACTTTTTTCCCCGAAGCTTCCGCCTTCGCTTTGGCGATAAGCCGCTGCCCCTGCGCCGGTCGTTGGTAATTAATCTTAAACTCCACCGTTAACGCGTCACCGAACAAACTGCCTCCGGCGAACGTCAGCGCATTGTCCGCCAGATAGCTGATGACGCCGCCGTGCACATAGCCGTGCTGTTGCAAGAACTCCGGTTTGATATCCAGCTCCAACTGCGCAAAGCCCGGCTGCAGTCTCTCCAATCGGGCACCCAATAAGCGGCTGAAAGGTTGTTCATTTAGAATCTTGGTTCCGATCTGCATGATGTCCATGCGGCGCCTCCTGTTTGTTATAGCAGCTAATTACTAGCAGCTAACGATGTTGGTTTTTCTCACTCAACCACATGGTGATGACTGCGCGCGACACCGCGTCGCCGTTCGCATTTTTCACCATGACTTCAACCTCATAATCTCCCGGAGATAACGTCTTTGGATCAGCAATCACGGCGGTCGCCACCAGATCCGTCGTCGCTTTTTTCAGGTACTCAATCTGCATGCCTTTGGGAATCCAACGCAGACGCGACGGCAATGACGCCTCCATCAGCGTTCCCGCGCACAGCTCCGCCAAGTTGCCCATCGCCAGGGCGTGCACTGTTCCCAGATGGTTGCGCACACTGCGACGGTTCTTGATTTCCCACTCTGACAGTCCTGGTTTTAGCTGCCGTATGCGTGGCCGAATGCTGCTAAAATAAGGTGCTTTAAAGCACAGTGCGCGGCTGAACAGCCAGGCGCCCAAAGGAAGACGCGCAAAAGAGTGATATAAACGAAGCGTGGAACTCGCCTGTTCCGATGGAGCAGCCGCTGCGGCAGTCATAACAGCCTCCTGACAAATTAGAATTTTATTCTAGAATATTGTTCCAATATGAAGATTTCAAGCACCCGCTCCAAAAGTCGCCGTGACGACATTCTCAATGCAGCGTTAAAGTGTTTCACCCAACACGGCATCGCTGCGACCACCATTGATATGATCCGCGCGGAATCCGGCGCCAGCGTAGGCAGCGTTTATCACCATTTCGGCAGTAAAGAAGCTATCGCCGCCGCCTTGTATATGCTAGGAATGGAAGATCATTTCGCGCAGTTGAAAGATGCGCTCGCCGAGTGCGCAACCGCCGAAGAAGGCGTGAAGTCCGTCGTGCGTGTTTATATAGAATGGATAACGCAAAATCCTGACTGGGCCCGCTATATTTTCGGCTCCAGAGGCGAAGCGCTCAGTGAAGAGCAACAGCAGAAACTCAAGCAGGATAACAAACGACATTTCACCTACCTGAAAGACTGGTTTACCCCCTATCTCGAAAACGGCCAGATCCGCGCCCTGCCCTTCGATCTTTACCACTCGCTGTTGATCGGCCCTGCGCAGGATTACGCTCGCCACTGGTTAGCCAGTCGCGTGAAAAAGCCGCCGACGCACTATATCGATATCTTTTGCGACAGCGCCTGGTCTTCATTAACCCCTTAAGGGCAAGTTCCCGGGCATTGGCTACACTGTTTATAACAGTTTGATAAATAAGCCGGAGTCTGGAGCAATGCAAAGTAATGATGAGCGGGCCCTGGAGCGCAAGCAGCGCTCTATCGAAATGCGCGAGCAGAGCCTGACTCGCAAGGAGCAGGCCCTGACCCGCCAGGAAGAGCAGTCTAAGCAGCGCGCCAAAAGCAATGATGAAAAAGCCAGCGATTTACGCGACAAAGAACAGGCGCTGAAAGAACGTGAGCGCAGCATGGAAGAGCGCCAGCGCGATATCGATCAGCGCATGAAAGAAGTGGAATCACAACTGGCGGCGCAGCAGGCTGCGGCGCAAGCCGCCAGGAAAGGCGGACGTTTACAGGCCTTGCTGACCGTTCCGGCTATCGTCATCTTCGTCGCCGTCGGCTATCTCGTCTTCCAACTGCAAGAGCGCCAGCAAAGCGTGCGCGGCGAACTGGATAATTTGTTATCCCAGGCCCAGCGTCTGACAACGGCGTTAACGGAGTCAGCCCGACGTAACGAGCAGCTTAATCAAAGCCTCTCCAGCAGTCGGGCGGAAGCGAGTAGCGCTGGCGCGGAACTACAGGGGCTACGCAAAGAAAAATCGCAATTACAACAAGAGAAATCCACCCTGCAAAGCAGCCTGAACGCCAGCGAGACCAAGACCCGCGAACTGACGCAAGCCCTGACCAGCGCGCAAAATGAATCCGCGTCCTTGCAACAGCAACTGCAAGATAAAGCGTCGGAAAACGCCGAGTTGGCGAGCAAACAAAAAGACATGGAGGGCGCCCTCGCCCAGCAGCAAGAACTCATTCAGCAGCAAACCGCCCGCATCGAGACATTAGCCAGTGAGCTCGCTGATACGGCCGCCGCTTTACAGCAAGCGACAGATGCGCTGGAACGCGGCAACGCGGATATCGCCGCCGCAAGCCAGCGTGAGCAAAGCCTCAACGCTCAGTTAGAGGAAATAAAGGCCGCGCTGGCGACGCAAAACACCCAACAACAAAAAAGCGGCGACGCCCAGGCGGCGCTGACGACTCAGGTCGAGTCACTGTCGGCGCAAGTAAAAACACTGGAAACGTCCAACGCCACGTTGGGCCAGGAAAACGCGGCGTTGACTCAAGAGAACACGACGTTGAGCAAAAATCTGGCGGGCAAAAACAAAGAGGTGGAATCCCTGACGAATCAAGTCAAAACCCTACAGCAGGAGGTCACCGAATCGCGTAAAGAACCCAAGCCGGAGGCTCAGGCCCCATTGGTCAATTCTGATGCTGGCGTATCTTGATTCAGGCCAGATCAATGAGTGCGACTGGACCAGTAATCCATTACGCCGACCAGCATTAGCGCAGGGTTTTCTATGTCTTCGCGACTGGCGGAGAGGTATTCAGCCAGCGCATTGGCGGCGTCAAATATCAACGTTTCTTCTTTGTTGCTGAGCCGTTTCGCACTAGCGCTCTGTATATCCCCCGCCTCCAGATATACCGATGCTTCACGGGTCGCGCCATTCACATTAACGCTGACCTTGACCAAAGCGTCCCGCCCCAGAAAGCTGGCGAATTCAACGCGGTCTTCTCCCACCTGATAGGCGCCTGAGAACGACTTATCAGAATCAACTTCCACCGTGAGATTTTCCTGCGCCTGAACACTGGCCGCGAAAAAACCGGCTAGTATTAATCCCAGAGCCGCACTTTGCAGGATGTTCTTCATAACGCCTCCCGAATTGATTCCCCTGATTGCCGTTCAACCAACAAGGCAGAGTTTAAAACATCCGTTTGAAACAGTCGTTTTATGTGCTGTAAATAACTGTAAAACCTTGCGATAAAACTTATATGGGAGAGAAAGGAGCCGTAGCTGCTCAGGTCGGTTCTGCCGTGCGGAAACAAAAAAACCGGGCGCACGATACGCCCGGACAATAAGGAAGGGTGTTCAAGCTTGCCAGCGCAGCCAGGGTGACT
The DNA here is from genome assembly GCF_029813005.1 of Hahella sp. CR1. Lineage (NCBI taxonomy): Bacteria > Pseudomonadati > Pseudomonadota > Gammaproteobacteria > Oceanospirillales > Hahellaceae > Hahella > Hahella sp. CR1. The sequence continues at coordinate 137,698 of NZ_JAPELK010000011.1, read as the reverse complement.
GCGCTGGAGGCTTCAACTACCGTAGAGTCAGCTGCAGGTTAACGCCGCTGTATCCGCCGTCGGTTTTCAACCACACATGGTAGTATGTGCCGACATTAGGATTTCTCACTACGATTCTTTCGTTGTTGCTGCGTCTTGCGGACACGTCATCGTAAGTGCTGGCGTCTGGCCAGCCTGCGTTACGCACATACAGATCGACATTGCCGCGACCGCCCCAGGTGTTCAATTCAAAGGTGCGGGTTCCCGCAGGAACATAGAACCAATAATACTCGCCATGAGTGGACTCCAGGTTGCTGCGCGGCTTGCCGCTGGACAGCTCTGGACCATCAGATGAGTCACCGCCGCCATCATCGCCGCCGCCAGTGTCGCCACAGTCGGTTGGCGCGTCGTTCAAGCCTACAGTCACACATAGGTCACTGTAGCCGGATGTGGACGTCAGCAGCACATGGTAATAGGTACCGCCTTCAGGTGAAGAAACCTGAATGTTGTTGTCAGCAGCGCCGGAAGTGGACTTCTGGTCGTAGTCTGTCGTTGTCGGCCAGCCGTCGTGCTTCACGTAAACGGATACATCGCCATTATCGCCGCGAGTCAGCAAATGCAGCAGGTCCGTGCCGCGAGGCGCGAACATGAAGTAGTACGCCTGGCTGCCTGCGCCCGCAGTCAGTGACTTGGGCTTGCCGGGCTCCAGTGCGCGCGGATCGTCGGAACCGTCGTCGCCACCATCATCACCGCCATCATCACCGCCATCATCACCGCCATCATCACCGCCGTCGTCGCCGCCATCATCGCCACCGTCATCTCCGCCGTCGTCGTTGCCTTCCAGCACCGCCGCCAACCAGTTGGCGAAGTGCTCGTCGTAACGCTGACCAGTGGAGTTCAACCAAGCTTCGAAGCTCTCGTAATCACCGGCTCTGAACCAGGACAGAATCTGGGCGGTGTCCGAGGGACGTTGCTCCAACATGTAACGAGCGGACCAGTAGCCCCAACGATAGATACGGTCAACACCATCGTCATAGGTGTTGCGCAGGATTTTAGACAGCGCCACTTTCTCGCGACGAGCTACATCCTCCGCTCCCTGGTTGTCTTTCAGCTTGGACACGTATTCCGCCAGACCTTCAGTCCACCAAACGGTGGGAACCTGCATGCCGGTGTTGAAATCGCCGTACAGGTCAAAGCGTCCGTCCAGGTAATGCGTATACTCGTGCTCCAGGTTCCAGACCCGATGGTCGCCCGGGGCGTAATCCGCCTGATAAGCGATGAAACGCGCCTGATTATTAGGATCGGAAGGCGTGCCTTCCAGATACATACCGCCATTGTTGGTGTCTATGCCAAACAGCAGCCAGCCGAAGTCGCCGTATGCGCCACTGTTTTTAAACACGACCAGTTCCAGCTTGTCGTTGAAGTCATCAGCGACGGGCTGTTTATTGGTCTTCAACATGTCGTGGAAGATTTCTTCGCGCATGCCCAACGTCTCACAGGCGGAAGCCAGTTCTTTGGAGGACATCGACTGGGCGTTCACAGTAATCGTCGGACTACAGTCATGACGAATGGTGAGCACCACTTCCTTGACCCGCTCTTTCACGTTACATGCGTTATATTCGCCGCAGTTTTCCGGGTCGTTCAACTCCACGGCGCCGGCCAGCAACGCCCACATATTCACGGTATCGGACGCCAGCGGATACTTATCCATTAACGCGCCAATCCAACCGCCCACCGCTTTACGCGTGCCGTCGTACTGCAGGAAGCGACCCAGTTCTCTGGTCGCGTTGAGCACCAGGTAATCACGGCCATCGTTCAGCCATGCGCCATTCTTCATGATGAAGTCATACAGTGCTTTGGCGACGCGGGAATCGTTGGCGACTTTTTGTTTGAAGTCATCGTAGCCATGGCCACGGAAGTAGATGGTGAAAATGCTGTTCAGTGCGCGGGCATATGCATCTTCAGTCGCGGCTTTGTCTTGCAGCAGTTGCAACCAGTAGATGGTGTCGTAGACGAAAACGCCCTGGTTCAACGAGCTGTCCACCAACGTCAAGGCTTCACCCATGACCGATGCGTTTTCCCGCTTATTCAGGTAGTTCAACGCACTGTTCATGAACGCGGTGATCGCCGTGGCGGCTTGCTGCTTCAGATTGTTACTGTAATCACCCACTTCATCGGAGTGATACCACTGCACGAAGTAACCGGCGCGCATGTAGAGAATCAGCTGCTCCATACCCGTGGTGTTGTCACCCTGGTAACGGCTTGATTCAGACGCCATCGCCTGCGCGACCGTAATCATTTTGCTTTCCTGGAACAGATTGCGCGCCAAATCCCCGCGCGCCTGAAACAGGTCGTTGATACACCCCATATCGGATTTCTGGATGGCCTGGGTCAATGCTGACCCGGAGAGAGAAGCCAAATTCTGAGGATCGCAATCCGCCGCAATCTCCTTGGCGGCCATCACCATAAAGCTCTGATGAATTTTGGTGGGCGTCATCACTGGCGGTGGAAGCTCCGTCTGCTGCTGAGACGGAATGGCGTGTTCGTGAACTTCTATAGGACGGCTGTTAGACGCGCCCTGCACTGGCGGTAGGGAAGCTTGCGCGGCGCTGGCTAGCAAAGCAGTCCCAATAAATACCCCAACTTTTCTGTTCTTATGAAACATAAGTCAGCCCTTTTTGTAGTTTGTATCTTCGAGCGGTGGCCCAAAGTCCTTTAGCATTTTCGATAGAGCGGAAAATGCTATGCATATAACCTTAGACCCACATGGCCGGGCATTCTATTAACGTTGTTAATTTCTTTGTATCGGTCAGGCCGTCTAGCCCTAGGACTAGTCCGTTATCTCTAGTGGATAGTACACAACCAACCTAACCGGCATGAGATTGCAGACGCATTGATCTTAAACGTTAAAGCCGCAACCGGCTGAGCCTCACGCGTGGTAAGGGAAGACGGAGAAGAAGGGAAAATCTGGAGCCTGACTGCAGACGAAATTATCAGGCTCCAGAGGGGGACTAGACTACCCGAGGCTTACTTATTAATACGTACCATTTGGGTGATGTCATACCCATTACAGGACGAACCATCTAACCGAATTGTGACGGACTGCCCAGTTGTCAATGCCGTCAACGCTGCGCTGAACATCGCCGTTCCTTGTGATTTACTCATATCCCAAGTCACCCAATTCTGATTTGGGCAATTGCTCTTAGATGGCCAGCCACCACAGGGCATCAGAAAGCCATAGTCACTGTTATTCATCGCCTGCACACTGCAAACCGTCACATCATAATCCGCCGCCTGCGCAGACAACGGCAATAAAGTCAGCAAAGCCATACATAGCTTTTTCATGAACTGCTAATCCTTTTACTTACTAACACGAATCATTTGAGTCACATCATAACCATGGGCGCATGAACTACCGTCCAGTCTCACTCTCACAGTCTGCTCTGCGGTCATCGCCGCCAACGCGGCGCTGTACATAGCTTTACCTTGATGCAAACTCATATCCCAAACTATCCATGGCCCAGTACCGGAACAACTGTTTTTGGACGACCAACCTTCACATGGCTGCATGAAGGCATAATCGTTGTTATTCATCACCTGCAAGCCACAGACTTTTAGATCGTGTTCTGAGGCTTGAGAGACTCCCATAATGTTAGCTGAAAAAAAAACAAAACTAATATACTTCCGCATATTTAAAACCTTACATAATAGAAAACATCTACATCCTTCTAATATACCATTCATGGTTAATTCTTTTAATATCCCCACTCTGGATGTCTTCTTCTATACCTACAGCGTGCTCACTTAAGTACACTAGAGCAACACCACTCCCCGATACAGATAAACCCTTAGTATAAACCAGAACCATAACAGATACTAATGGAGCATTTTTCTTCGACCTGTCCCGATTACAAAGTACACCCTCAACGCCTATTTTAGCTAATATTTCCCTTACATCACTAACATCATCTGTATTATAAAGCGCATCTTCATCAACCAGGGATAGAGAATCTCTTTCGGCTCCAACCCTTTTAATTGCAGAATTCCTATCACAAACCCCGACAATTTCATTTAATCCAGCAGCATTACCATTATATATACTAACAACTTCATCATCGCTCACTTCTGACAGCTTAGAACATCCGTCTAAGACCATTGCAAAGAGAACAAAAATGCAATATCTATAGTGAGTCATAATAGTCCCATCCATTCATAATATTAATTGCGTCACCATCATTATCACCCCAAGTAAAACCAGCATTTGTCATGCTCCTGGTTACAGCATCTGGCAATGTATACCCGCCATGGGTATAGCTAAGCAGGCGGGTAGCAGTAGCCAGATCCGTAGGGTTCCCCCCCCCCTGAACAGTAACTTGGTATAATCCAGCCCCATACATTGAACCTTCTAGGTTAAAACCATACGCAGCTGCAACAACTCCGAAATGCCAGTTTCCAAAATTATCAAGTAATTTAGAATTAAACCCTCTATTAGCTAAGACATTTTTATAATCCCAATCCCCTCCCGTTTCGACTTTCTCTTTCCATTTTTCTAGGGAAATACTCTTAGCTTCTGCAATATTTTTATCTAGGTCTATGTGCGCTTTTTTTATGACGTCGTTAAATTCCTTGGGTATCTGATTCTTTAAATCATTGAACAATCGTGCAAATGCAGCACTTCTTGCCCCATTTGCAAAGTTCCCTCCAGCGATCTTGGAAGCTGTTCCGCCAACGACTGCGGCTACAGCCGCATTAAAGAACTTATTATCTCCCATTATGCTGTCCAGGTTAGCGCCGCCAAATTTCCCATGGAATGCGACGTGGCTGGCAAAAGCGGCAACAAAACCACTTTTTATATCTCCGCCGCTCACGCCACTCATAAGGCCGCCTATTGCGCCATGAACAATCGCCTTAGTAAGCGTTTCTGTCCAAGTACTGGAAGGCATGTTATGGACAGCGCCAAACATTTGCGCGCCGATATACGCAGTAGCCGATGCAATAAGCGTGGCTTTAAAGTCCCCACCCGTAACACCATACGTCACCGCAGCAGTCGCCGCGGCGCAACCCAAGGGGCCACCCAACGCACAGCCAGCGATCTGAGCGATTTCGGCTACATACTTATTCTTCCTCGCAAAGCGGCCAAACTCTCTGAGTACTTTATTTGCAATCCATGTTCCTGGAGAGACAACGCCCCAAGCCTTCTTAACCGCATGCCTTATTTGCTTCCATTTTTTGCTAATCCAACTAAAGCCGCTAGGATCAGTAAGCGATAGAGGGTTGTTTCTCACATAGGCATAACGATTGTATGACTGTAGGTCAGTCGGGGCCTGAACCAATGGGTCTGCACTTAAGAAACGTCCAATGAATGGATCGTAAACTCGGCCGTTCATGTGAACTAAACCGACGCTATCAATTTGCTCGTGCCCAGTATAACCACGATCACTTATCGCCGATTTGAAACTGAAAAGCTCATTTGCGCCGAGTCCGGTCCAATCAGCAGCACGACGTTTTCCCCATGCGTCAAAGCTAGTGCGCTGGACAGCAGAAGCCGAAGATATAGCAAGCTGCTTAACGTCTACATAGGCAACCACTGACCCCAAATGGTCTTTTAGCATGTAACTTTCTTTAAGTTCCGCCACCCCGCTTTGTTTAGTAAGGACTGCAAAACCACCAATATAATGACGCTCGTCGATAGCGCCATTAGGCTTGGTTACTTTCTCATAGCCACCAGTATATTTGGTTACTGTGGAGCCAGAAGAACTTGTATCGACCCGCTTAATACGATGACGGTCTGGGCCATAAGTGAATTCGACGGACAAGGAACCCCGTGTTATTTTCGAAGGCTTGCCAAAAGTAGTCCACTGAATACTTCTTCCTGCACCAGAGGTCATATTTCCATTTCGATCGTAACAATATGCGTTACCACCAGCTTCGGTTACAGCATGAGGCCCTGCCTGAACACCACAATTAACTCCGCCATACTGATATTCCCCCTCAATGTCCCACTTGGTGCGAATATTTCCATTCGCTTCATATGACATCGTTTCTCTGGAGTCCGCCGACGAGCCTGACTTGTAATTTTTCCAGAATGAGAGGGCCTTTAGCCTGTTCAGGTCATCGTATTCGGCTACTTCCCTTTTGTTCTGACGTGCATCATGCCTGGAAGCTAAGTTACCCAGCTTGTCCCAGCTGATCATATTAAACTGGAGGTCGCCAGGCGCACCCATAATGCTGGTAGAAACAATAGACTCAGAACGCCCCATTTCAGGCGTGTAGCTTCTATCAGTAGAGATTAAGCCATTAGCAAACTTTTCCAGCTTGACGTTTCCACGAAGGTCAATATCAACCATCTCCCACAGCTTCGTGGTGTTATCGTCCTTGAGAATCTTGTCTAAGGCGCCAAACTGGTTATAGTGATTTCTAACGGCGAGACCACTTGGATAAGTAATACGGACGGGTCTGCCATAAACATCATATTGAGTTTGAGATACAAAAAGTTCTCCCTCTATCTTCTTCGCAACAGACACAACCCGGCCAAAAGAATCGTATTTATATTCTTCCTCATAACCACTCTCACCAATTATCTTATGCAACTGCCCTGCGCCGTATTCAGCAGTATCATATATCCAACGGGTGGTTTTCGGGTTTGAAGCATCACCAGAACATCCATCCGCCGCTCCAGACTCCCAACTCCCCTGATAATTGTCGATTCGTAATACAAGACGTCCCAGTTCATCATATGCTTGGCACACTACTTTGCCTTCAGCATCTTTTTGCGCGACTAAAGAACCGAAGGCATCGTATTGATATGACCACTCCCCTTTATCAGGGTCATTCATTGCGATTTTACGCCCGCGTAGATCATAGCTAATTTGAGTTAAGCCACTGGAAGCCGCCGTTTCATCCTTAACAGTAACCATATTTCCCGCGCCGTCGTATTCATATGAAATGATATTACTTTCATGATCTATGGCCTGTTTGAGCTTCCCATCTGCAAAAGAAACATCTACTTTCTTCTTTCCAAGCTCATTTATGTATGTTACTTGGTTAGCGGAAAATATTACTGACGCAACCGATCCTTCAGGATTCTCGATACTTGTAGGTCGCATCAGCTCATCAAAGGATTTATTTGTAGTCCAGTATTCAGGAGCAGCACCAAATTCAAAGGGCTCAGACGTACGGAGGTGGTTTCCTTGAGCGTCATACTCTGAGCGAACAACAACGACTTTCCCTAGTGCATTTCTTGAACGAGACTCAATTGTATCGCCTCTGGCGTTAATAAAAGTCTGAGTCCAACCTCCCAGGCTGTTTGTCAGTGTTATACTATAGTTTGTTCCGGCAGGATCCCCGGTCTGCGCAAAGTCAAACTTAGTATTAGAAGCAACACCTGTTGCCGAAATAGATTTAGTTTCACGTCCAAACCCATCATAGAACCAAGTATTTTCTTTACCCAGCACGTCCACACTACGAATTTTCAACCCAGTTAAGGCGTCGTAGAAAGCCCTTACAGTATGCCCCTTACTATTTGACGAAGAGATGATATACCTACCCTTTGAATCCCACTGATAGTAAGAACTTCTGCTATGTCCATAGTAGTCGCTAGTTGTCTCGCTTATCTTTTGCCCATGATTAGAGTCATATCCATATGTTGTTGTAACTTGCAGCAATGGATTATTAGGTTCAATCGTTTCACTTAGTAAATTTCCAGTAGTCGCGTCATAAGTCCAAGACGACTCTTTAGTCACAGCCTCGCGATTAGTTCCCTGGGAAGTAGTTTGAGTATGCGTGACTCTGCCTAATATCCATTTACCGTAATCTTCTGCACCATACTGGCTTAAGCTATCAACAGTGTAAGCTTCGCCAGTACTGGGGTTGCTCACTGTCGTTTTAACCGAAACCATATTGCCCGAAGCAGAAGAAACCGCATAGGCACTTGTAACGTCAGGTATATATTCTGTAGTTACAGTTTTTTCAAGCGCCCCAGATAAGTCATAGGTATGCTCTACCATCTTAGAAGGGTAAGTGAACCAGCCAGCCTTACCTGTCTCTATAGCGGAAGAGCCTTTTCTATACTTAGTCTCGTAAACCAAGTTCCTAGAAGTGAGGTTAACAGGGCCTCCTGGTTTATATACACTTGTGCTTTCACTAACGAGCATACCTTGCGTTTTATTGGCCCAATCTAAGCTATAGGTCTGCTCGCTTTTACTACTCACACTTCCTGAGTAAGTATTGACCTCAACATTTTTATACCCTAAAAATCCAAGTCCGCCGGTATGGTAATAACCGTTTTTATATTTATATAATGATGTACTGGTTTTTACTCCATCAACATAGCTTGTAACTGCACTAACTCTATTAAGAGCGCTAACAACTGGAATAACATTCTTTTCGCCTGCCGAAACCTCTTCGCCATTCCCCAATATATCCGATTTATAGTTAAGCTCGTAAAGAAGACCAGTTCCGTTTGATATCCTCTTTACATAATCCTGCCTAAAAACCACGTCAATACCTAAAAAGTCTGACGAGGTTTTTGAGAAAGTTCGCGTAAAATAGCCGGGATTGCAATTAACATAATCTTTGGCAGTACACCCTGTAAAAACCAGATCTGTAACTCCATCGCCATTATTTTCAGTGACCCACCAATCAGAGGTATTAAGGACACTCAGAAAACTTGTACTAACGGAGCCATGGTTGAACCAAGGCTTTTTCACATAACCAGAAGTGGTATTTGATATTACGAAAAATTGTTTATTATCAGAAATTAATAGATCGTCTATGCCATCATCATCGTAGTTTATTACTTTGAGCGTGGACCAAGCGGAATCATCAATCGAAGTGTTTATTAATGCCTGAAAATTACTTCCGTTGTTATAAGCAACATATATTCTACCTTGATCCCTCACCAGCAAATCAGCTAAGCCATCCCCATTCATGTCGGCCAGCCTAGCATCCTTGTAACCCATGGTATTTTCGGATACCACAACGGTGGAAATAGAACCATCAGTGCTATTTCCATACGAAATCCACTTCCTAATGAATTTGGGAACCGTTGTCCAACGCTCGTCGTTTTTTACCCTAACGAACTCAACTTTCTGATCTACATATAGAAGCTCCTGGCGCCCATCGCCATCCCGATCATAAACCATTGTGTATGGAGTCATGGACTCTTCTATTTCTATACCAGTATCAATGGCATTCCCGTCAAGTCTTCCTCCGAGGTTCATCCTTAGGTAGTATCGATTATCGTATTGAACAATCAAGTCTTGAAGGCCATCTCCATTAGCGTCCAATACTCTAGGGTTACTAGCATACCCATTATTTCTTATACCAGTGTCGGTGATAGTAAATTCCCGATTTTTATAATCGATGAGATGCCATGTCCCCTCATTAGGGAACAAAAGTTCACCATCACCGTCGCCATCAATATCAATAGTAATAGCATAGTCCCAGTATGGCGAAGTGGTACTAACAGGTCTAAAGCTCGCTCCGAAATCACTAAATCCAGTTACAAAGTGAGATTCTCTGCTGCCAAAAAATGCCTCTAGACCGCCTGACTTTGTTTTATAAATAAAATCATCTCGACCATCACCATTAAAGTCAACAATACGCATATTCCCTTTATAGTTGGGAGCGTATAATTCGCCTTCTGGTTTCTCTGTTCTTTTCCACTCGCCCCACTCGAAAGTTGATTTTTTAAGACAACCGCCATCAGAACCACACTGCTGAATTGCAGAAATTCTACTAACTCCAGTAATCCCACTAATCTCATAAATGAAATCAAACGAGCTAACCAACCCAACGTCAGACCATGACTCAATCTTTTCAAGTCTTTTATTTGTTTCGGACTTACTTCCCAAATCGAAGCCCTTAATGGGATCAGGCCTAGAATTTGAATATTTATATTCAACGTGACCACCGGGATATGAAATAGTCTTTAGATAATGTTCGCCGGTTGCTGTGTTTAGTTCATAACTATAGTCGCGACGATTTCCATAGCGGTCGGTAATATGGGACAAAAACCAAACACCCCGGCCTGGAATCAAGGATGTTCCAGCATACGATGAAGTGTGCATTCGCTTGTCGTCACTGCCGCCAAAATATGCTATTTCTCCGCTCTTGTACTCAACCTTAAACTCAGTAACGTTTTTGTAAAACCCAAAGAGAATACTGGAACTTTTTGCTGTCACTCTAGTAAAGCTTTCATTCTCTGGATAATAAACGCCTCCGCCATAACCTGTAAGGCGCTCACCATTCAGGCAATAGCGACCCACTGGGCGTACTTTTTCATCAATCGCGTAATTGAGACCACACTCCGTAATCATTTCTAAACCGGAATGACTCCATCCCATACCCATTTCGCCATTTCCTGCCCCACTGTCGTATGAGACAGACAGCTCTGGCTGCATCCCAGCGCCTCCAGATGCTACAGGAATAGAAATGGAGTAGGTTGCGCTCCCCGTGGGAGAGACATCTAAAGATCCTGCTATGGCGCCTGGCGTGGTGTATTTAGGTTTCGTTATCTCTGACGAAAAGTCACCTGACGCATTAGCCAGCGCGATAAGCTCTACGCCCTCATCTTTCTGAATTATCAGGTCATCTCGGCCATCAGAATTAACATCTCTGATAAATAAAGCAGCGTATTGAAGGTTTTGCCCTGAAACTATTGACTGAATCTTTAATCTCGTCGGAGCGTCGCCAGAACTACCGGTTAGTATAAAGGTGTCAAATCTCGTATCTTGTACCTGAACCAGCAAGTCATAAGCGCCATCACCGTTGAAGTCACCTTGATGATACCTAACATCATATAGCTCAAGAGCGTCCAGGTTGACCGCCGATTCCCAGACATAGAGATTATTATCTAACCCACTAATTAAGAGGCTTTTTGAGCCTTGGATATAAAGGGGAACTGATATATCACCCGCAATCAAGACAAAGTGCTGCTTTGACTGTAGATAAATATCTTCATATCCGTCCCCGTTCACATCTCCGTAGTAAGCGGTATACGTATCTGTCTGCAGATTTGTCGCCGAGGCATGGAATGTGCTAACGATAGACAATACAAAGAGGAGAAGCCTGCTTACGCTTCGCATAAATCGGTCCTTTTTTGAGCAAAAAACATCTGTGCCCAACCACTGCAAATTTCGTATCAAAGCAGATGGGTCGAACGGATAACGCCACTAAGTTAATGGCTCTTTATAAAAGAATGAGATAGATGAATCGGAAGGAAAGGGTGTCTTGATGCTGGACTGGGCTAAACATCCCTATTTACTTCTGTCCCAAACTTGGAAAACGAATAATAAATAATCTTTAACCTAATGACCACTAAAAAGCCAGTTATAACAATAAAAATTGTAAATAAAAGACAAAAAATACGATTTCTGCAAAAAAAAACAATATTTATTTTATATTGGAGTAAACTTTTCGTAATAATATGCCTTACTTACTAACGCCGACTGAATAGCTCAATTCACAAAGACCGAGCCACTATCTCTTTCATGATCTCATTCGTGCCGGCGTAGATTTTTTGGACTCGCGAGTCGGCCCAGGCGCGGGCGATGGGGTATTCCCACATGTAGCCGTAGCCGCCGTGGAGTTGGACGCATTCGTCCATGACTTTGCATTGCAGGTCTGTGGACCATTGTTTGAGCATGGCGGCGGTGGGTACGTCGAGTTTTTTATCGAGATGGAGTTCCAGGCAGCGGTCCAAGAAGACCCGGCCTGCTGTGACTTCGGCTTTGAGTTCGGCGAGTTTGAAGCGGGTGTTTTGAAACGCCATTAGCGGTTTGCCGAAGGCGTTGCGTTCTTTGCAGTATTTGATGGTCAGGTCGAGGGCGGCTTCGCAGGCGGAGATTGCAGTGATGCCTACCAATAGCCTCTCTTGCGGCAGTTCCTGCATCAAGGCGATAAATCCACTGTTTTCAGCGCCTAACAGGTTTTCCGCCGGAACAGTCACATCCTGAAAGAACAGCTCAGAAGTATCCTGAGCTTTCATGCCCACTTTTTCCAGGTTCTTGCCCTTGCTGAACCCCTTCCAGTTACTCTCCACCAAAAACAGACTTGTGCCTTTGGCGCCCTCTTTGGGATCGGTCTTGGCGACCACGATCACGACATCCGCATGTTGTCCGTTAGTGATGAAGGTTTTCGAGCCGTTCAGGACGTAATGATCCCCGTTTTTAACCGCGGTGGTTTTCACGCCCTGTAGATCTGAGCCTGCGCCGGGCTCCGTCATTGCGATGGCGGACACCATCTCCCCAGTCGCCATTTTGGAGAGGTAGTTTTTCTTCTGCGATTCGGTTCCGTAGTGAAGAATATAGGGGGCCACAATATCCGAGTGCAGTCCGAAACCAATGCCGGATAATCCCAAATGGGAAATTTCTTCGGAAATCACCGCGCTGAAGCGAAAGTCCACGCCAGAGCCGCCGTATTCTTCCGGCATCGTCGGGCATAAATATCCCATCTCTCCCGCCTTGTTCCACAGGCCACGATCCACCTGCCCGTCTTTTTCCCACTGCAAATGAAAAGGAGTCGCTTCTTTTTCCAAAAACTTGCGGAAAGAATCTCTGAACTGTTCCAGGTCGCTATCGAAAAGTGCTCTCGGTATCATGACCGTCTCCTGTTGTTATTCTGTGTGGAGGTTTTCCATGGTGTGAATATGGATTCAGTGTCGCAATTACGCCAGGACCCACCAATAACGAAAAGTTTCATTTTGACTGACGAAAACAGACAGTTCGCGATCGAGCGAAACCCCTGACTCGTTGGATTAACGCGAAGAGGAAGACGGACTTGTCAACAGAAACGGAATCACTGAGGACGGAAATAGAGGCGCTGATCGAACGCTTTAAGACGGTGCAGTTCGCCTGCGTCAATGAGAACAACGAGCCTTTGGCGAGCTATGCCCCATTCGTCAAACAGGATGGAGACTTTTACATCTACGTCAGCGCGCTGGCGCCTCATACAGCCTGTCTGAAAACGACTCCCGTCGCGAGTTTGCTGTTTATAGAGGAAGAGCAGGCAAGCCGGAATCTCTTCGCCAGACTGAGGTTGATTCTGCGATGCGCAGTGTTAGAAGTCAGTCGTGATAGTCAGGATTACGAAGCCATGCTTGACAGGTTCGCCGACAAATTCGGCCCAACTATCGCCATGCTGCGTCAACTGCCGGACTTTAGCTTATTGAGGCTGGAGATCACCAGCGGTCGTTTTGTGAAAGGATTTGGAGCCGCGTATACCGTGACGGATAAAGCGTTTAACCAGCTCCAGCAAATAACAGGGAAATAGAGGGATGCATGTCGCCGCTATTTCCCTTGCGGGGTGATTAAAGCTTCTCTTTCATTACCCAGCCGCCGGAACCTTTAACGTAATCTTTAGGGCCAGCTTTCTCTATGAGCAACTTACCGGCTAGTTTGCCGACTTCGTCTACAGAGATGCCGCGCTCCGCAGCAATTTTTGCGTACTTCTTGCTGCGTTTATCGTTGGTTTCCGACACCAGCGCGTTGACCTCCGCGCCAGATTTGACTGCGCCCAGATAGCCGTCAGCCTGCTCGCCGACCAAGCCTTTCGCTTTGGCCTCGTCTAAATCCAACGCCCACGCGGGCATGCTGACAAACAGACTACAAAATAAAGCCAGAATGATCTTTTTCATACAGAAATCCTCTCTCGCGCCTCTACACACAGGTATGCGGTCGTTTGGTTACTTTTATCGCAACGTAGGGGCGCTGCTTAGAACAAATCATCTTCTTCGGAGAAGAGCTTCTCGAGATCCTTCTCAACCTTCACCCTGATCTCATGCTCAATTTTTACATTGAGGTTAATCGTGATGGGCTTGTCAGGCACCGCCACTTCAACCCTTGGAGCGCATGCGACGATAAGCGGTAAGCATAACGCACACAATATTGAGTTTTTAGTATTCATCAAATAACTAAGCCTTATTTACTTCAGTTAACTATAGCAACCGTAGCTGAACATAAACTGAACTGCCGCCACGGTTAATAAGTCCCTTTTTCCAACTTTTTCTGAATAGAGCCAGGGACCAAAATGCTCCGCAGATTATCAATGATATTGGTTTGCAGATTCACGTTCAGCGCGATAGGAGCGCCGGAGTAGCGTTTATTCGCGCTCCTTCCCGCCAGCTCAATATCAAACAGCAGAACGCCATTCTGTTGGTAATCCACCCGGCTGACCAGAGAATTGTAGTTAAAGTTCTCCAGCGCATCGACAGCAAACTGCAAACTGGGATTGGCCGCGCTGAGCGCCCGCCAGTAGTCCACATCCACCAGATTTATCGAACCGGACGACTGGGCGGCGATCCGGCCGTTATTGGCGATGACGCCGCCGTCCTTAATGGTGATAGGCAACAGACCGGCAATGCGGCCGCTGGCCTTGATTTTATCGCTCTCCAGCGCAACCAGCTTACCCAGGTCCAGATTGGAGACTTCCACCCAAAAGTCGGAGTGGGTCAACGGGCATTGTACTTTCGCCGGTTGCACCAGCCTCGCTTTACCGTCAAAAAGCCCAATGGAGGCGCGGTCCAACTGCAGGTCGCATGTGAACCCCTTGGCGTATTCCACACGACCGGAAACCTCCGCCGCCGCATCGCTGGTCTGCAACATATCCGCCGCCTCAACCGAGGCGACAGTGAGGCGCAGCGGCTGAGTAAAGGAAGCCGCCTGTCCGGTGAATTGAACATCCGAGGTCAGACTAACGCCTTTCGCTTTAATTTCTTCGTAGGTCGCTCCCCAATTGGACAGCGCGACATTCGAGCGCCCATCAATCGCCAAAGCGTCTTTCATTGACCAGTTCAGGGCGCCGCTGGCGGAGACTTTGCCAAGACTGATCGTCAATGCTTCGGGAAAAGCGGCGATATAGGATTTAATAAAGTTGAAGTTCGCTAATTTGCCTTCGACATCGTAAGACAGCCAACCTTTATTTTCCGCAGTCCGGTATATCACTTCGATCGGGCTACTCAGTCCCAATGCGCTCAACTGTCCTTTATCCAGCGCGATACGTTTGTCATCCGCTTTCACCCTGCCCGCCAAGTTCACTTCCGCATTTTGCCCCTTGTGAGACAGGCTGACTTTGGCCTTGGCATCCGTAGTCAAACTCCAGGAAAATGCGGGCTTACCCTGCCCCGGCTGAGTTTTGGACGCTCCCGTATTAATCGACAGAGCCGTCTTCCCAAGCTCGATGTTTCCGTCCTTGAGTTCCATTGACGCGTCTTGAAGCGACCAGCCGCTCCAAGCGATACGAGCGCCTTTTTTAAGATTCACCTGGATATCCGTCCCCAACTTAACTTGCCCATCCAGCGCCAGCTCTACTTTTTGCGGGTATTTAGGATCGGTCAGGGTTGCATCGGTTTGCAGCACCGCGGCCACGGTTTTTGTCGCCGCCGCATATTGCAGCGACGCCTTGGCATTGAGCTGCGGCTCCGTGTCCGACGCTGGTTTGGAGTGCAGCTCCAGTTTCAGTGCGCCAGGACAACTCGGCTCCGCAGATAGATGTTCACAGCGCACCGCTTCCAGCACGCTTACCTGCCATGACAAAGGCAGCGATGGCGCGGACTCAGGCCATTGCGGCACATTGACTAGAACCGTCGAGGGCTGGATCACCGCGGTTTCTGGAGTTGTCACGCCATTAAGCTCAATATTCGTTTCACCGGAAATCTTGATATCCTGCTGCGCCAGTTGCGTTTGGAACTTGGGCTTGATGCTGAACGACCAGGGAGCGCTACCAATGACATCTGGAAACATCAGCTGTAACACGCCCGAAGTATGCAGTGAGGTTATGGACTCTTGCGGCATTCGAATGGCCGCGAGGGACGCCGCCCAATCCGCTGAATGTTCCCCACTAAAACGCCAGACGCCGTCATCGCCCAACTCTCCCTCGGCGCTAAGCGTCATGCGTTGATCGCTCGCCAGACTGAGAGAGAGCGACGTAGGCGCCACCCAGTTTAACGACACGGCCAATGGCGCATCCTGATATTGGGTTTGAGCCTGCAGATCCAGCCCTTCCAGCGTCCGCTCCAGAGACAGGCTGGCGGTCAGCGTCTGGTCGCCAGCCGGTGTTTCCAGCTGCTCCACCTCAACCGTGATAAAGGGAATACGTTGCGCCACACTGTATAACAAGGCGCTCACCGCCACCGGCGCACTCGGCTCCACAGTGCTTTTCTCCGCTGGCGTATAGACAATCCGTTGCGCTTTCGCAGTCAGTGATTCTTCAATTTTTTGGCAACAACGCCAGCCGATTTTGACGTTTTCCCCGTAGACGATGGCGCCACCGTCCAGGCCAAGTTCGACCTCCCGTAAACGCCAGCCTCCCCAGCCGGGACGACCAATTTCCAGCTTGCGGATATCAACGCCAGCGCGGCCCGCCAGCTCCTGCGCCAGAGGCGGCAACCATTGCGGCGCAAACCACCAGGCCACTCCCGTCAAAATACAGAGCGTCAGCAAGGTGATAAGACCGCCCCACGCCAGCCGCTTGCGCCACGTCATCGACTAATTTTCGCTATGCTGTTTGTAGAACTGAAACGCCACGCGACCGCTACGGCCGCCTCTGGAGGTGGCGAACTGAATCGCCAGCCTGTGCAGCGCCTCGCGGTCGCCCGTGTAGTCATGAAAATAGTGATCGATAATATCCAGATAACTGTCCTGGTTGAACGGATAAAAAGAGAGCCACAGGCCAAAACGATCCGACAGCGAGACTTTTTCCTCCACCGAATCCCCTTGGTGAATCTCATTGTTGACCAGCTTAGTCTCCAGGTTTTCCGACATGTACTCAGGCATCAAATGACGACGATTGGAGGTCGCGTAGATCAGCACGTTTTTCGGCGGCAGTTCAATAGAACCTTCCAGTACGCTTTTCAGAACCTTATAGGTTTTCTCCCCCGCTTCGAATGACAAATCATCGCAAAAAATAATGAAGCGCTGAGGCAAGTCGCGTACTTCATCGACGATTTCCGGCAGATAAATCAGATCGTCTTTGTCGACTTCAATGACACGCAATCCCTGAGGGAAATATTCATTCAACATGGCCTTGATCAGTGAAGACTTGCCTGTGCCGCGAGAGCCCCATAACAAGGCGTTGTTAGCTGGTTTACCCGCCAGAAAGCGCTCTGTATTGCGCCGCAGGGCCGCTTTCTGACGATCCACGTTCAATAGCTCATCAAAACGAACAGGGTCAATTTCACGTACGGCGCGCAGGTTGCCTTTGAATTGTCGCCAGATTGCGGCGGGAGTCACGTTCCAATCAATACTCATAATGCTGCTCGCAATATTTGATTTTTAAGACAGGCGGACGACGTCAGATCAGGATTCGTCGTCGCCGGGAGTCGAGGAAGCCCTGCCCCACGCTGGAGTCAGATCCTGGTCAATGCCGAGGTGATTCAGAATGCGGGCGACGATGAAGTCGATCATCTGCTCCACAGACGCCGGCTTGTGATAGAAACCGGGAGATGCAGGCATAATCGTGACGCCCATTTGCGACAGCTTCAGCATGTTTTCCAGTTGCACCGTGGAGTACGGGCTTTCTCTCGGCACCAGAATCAGTTGCTTACGCTCCTTCAACACAACGTCCGCAGCGCGTTCAATCAGATTATTACTCGCGCCAGTGGCCACAGCGGACAGGGTCCCCGTACTGCAGGGACAGACCACCATTCTCGCTGGAGAGCCAGATCCGGAAGCCACGGGAGACATCCAGTCCTCTTTCCCAAATACGCGCAACTGGCCGGGAGCCGCGCCAAACTCTTCTGTCAACGCCTGTTCCAGCTTCGCCGCCTGACCAGGCAACTTGATATCGGCTTCCACGCTGGCGACCACATACGCCGCCTTCGACACCATCAAATAAACCTGATGCTGCTTTTGCAGCAACACCTGCAACAAACGCCAGCCGTACTGAAAGCCGGAGGCGCCGGTAATCGCAATGGTAATCGGCTCCTTGAACGTCACGACGACACCGCCTCTTCTTCGGCGAGCAGGCTTTTCAGTTTCGCAGGTAATCCCGCGAAACCGCCATTGCTCATGAGGACAATATGTGCGGGACCTTTCACGTCGGCAAGCAAACGGGTGATTTCGTCAACATTGCTCACGCACTGGTGCTTGGGCGCCGCATTACGCACCGCGTCATCGAGCCATCCGTAGCTATCCAGATTGGCCCAGATCACATGATCCGCCAGCTCCGCAGACGCCAACAACGTGTCCCGATGCACACCCATTTTCATGGTATTGGAACGCGGCTCGACGACCGCCCAGATCGGTGCATCGCCAACCCGTTTGCGCAGTCCTTCCAGCGTCAGTTGAATCGCGGTGGGGTGATGAGCGAAGTCGTCGTAGGCGACCACGCCGTTGCGCTCGCCCAGTTTCTCCAGACGACGCTTGACTCCGGGAAAGCCAGATAGGGCAGGAATCGCGTTTTGCGGCCGAATGCCGATATGACGGGCGGCCAGCAAGGTCGCCAACGCATTCTGTACGTTGTGAGCGCCGCTCATGCCCCACTCCACGACGCCGCATGACTCGCCGTTTAAAAACACTTCGAAACGACTGCCGTCTTCCGCCAGACACTCCGCTCGAATATCCGCTTGATCATCGCTCAAAGAGAATGTCTGCCGCGGCGACCACAATCCCATCGCCAGCGTTTCCTCAACAGCGGGCGTCTGCGTAGGCGTAATCACCAGCCCCTGGCGCGGCACTGTGCGCACGACATGGTGAAACTGGCGCTGTATATCGCCGAGATCGCGGAAGATATCCGCATGATCAAATTCCATGTTGTTGATGATCAGGGTGCGCGGACGGTAATGAATAAACTTGGAGCGCTTGTCGAAGAAAGCGCTGTCGTATTCGTCCGCCTCGATGACGAAAAAGGAGGTATCGCCCAGTCTGGCGGAGACATCAAATCCCTGGGAAACACCGCCGATCAGAAAGCCCGGCGCCAGACCGGCCTGCTCCAGCACCCAGGCCAGCATACTGGTGGTGGTGGTTTTACCGTGAGTGCCGGCCACCGCCAATACCCAGCGCTCCTGCAACACGTGCTCCGCCAGCCATTGTGGGCCGCTGGTGTAAGGCAACCCCTTATCCAGAACATACTCCACCAGCGGATTACCCCGGCTCATGGCGTTACCGACGATAATAAGGTCGGGTTTGGGATCAAGGTGGGAGGGGTCATACCCTTCGCGCAACTCTATTCCCTGCGCCATCAGCTGAGTGCTCATGGGAGGATATACATTTTTGTCGGACCCGCTGACCTTGTATCCCATTTCCTTGGCGAGCAACGCCAGGCTACCCATGAAAGTCCCGCAAATGCCTAGTATGTGTACATGCATGTTTCTTGCTAATCGCTATCTTTTAATCAGTGAAAAGAATCAGTGTCTCATCCGTCCGGCCGCCCACGCAGGCGGTCTGTTTGGCGCAGATTGCGAATTGAACGTCAGAAAACTGAGCTTCAGGCGCATATCGGTCAATTATTACTGACGGGTTCCCTAAGCGCCAGCGTCGGACCGGAAATGGCCCTATGTATTGAGTAAATTTAAGAAAATCCGTTCCAAGCGCGGTTGGCAAAGGCAGGCGAGCAGCGCATTGATTACGCAATCCTGAATTACAGGTCGCTCCAAATAACATGCCCTGCTTTGCCGGCAAAGTGATAAAAGTCCGGGGACTTTGCACGCCAGACGCCCGCCCCTGGTTAGTTGACTACCCGGTCAAACGCCCGTCAGCGCCTGTAAAGGGACATGAAAATGGCATTAAACTCGCGTATGATTCGCGCCCATAAGACGACGAGAGGCGACAACGAATATGACGGTTAAAAACGCGTTTTATGCGCAGTCCGGCGGTGTGACCTCGGTCATCAACGCGTCTGCCTGTGGCGTGCTGGAAACAGCGCGCGCCCATTCCGATAAAATCGGCAAAGTTTACGCTGGCCACAACGGCATTATCGGCGCATTGCGTGAAGAATTGATCGACACCAGCCTGGAGAGCGACGCGGACATCGCCGCGCTGAAACATACTCCCGGCGGCGCTTTCGGCTCTTGCCGCTATAAGCTGAAAGACATCAAAACCCACAAAGCTGAATATGAGCGCCTGATCGAAGTCTTCAAGGCTCACAATATCGGCTACTTCTTCTATAACGGCGGCAACGATTCCTCCGATACCGCCTACAAAGTCTCTCAGATCAGCGAGCAGCTGGGTTACCCGATCATCAGCATCGGCATCCCCAAAACCGTCGACAACGACCTGCCTATCACCGACTGCTGTCCTGGGTTCGGCTCCGTCGCCAAATATATCTCTACCTCGATTATGGAAGCCTCCCTGGATATCCAGTCCATGTGCGAGTCCTCAACCAAGATATTCGTCATGGAAGTAATGGGGCGTCACGCCGGCTGGATTGCGGCGGCGGCGGGACTGGCGCAGCGCGAAGAAGGCGGGGCGCCGCAGATTATCCTGTTCCCGGAAACGCCATTTGATAAAGCCAGCTTCCTTCGCCGCGTAGACGAAGTAGTCAAGCGCGACGGTTTTTGCGCCATCGTGGTGTCGGAAGGTGCGCAATATGCGGACGGGCGCTTCCTGTCCGACGCCGGCGTCACCGATGCTTTCGGACACACGCAATTGGGCGGCGTAGCGCCGTTCATCGCCAATATGATCAAAAGCGAGCTGGGCTATAAATACCATTGGGCGGTAGCGGACTATCTGCAGCGCTCCGCCCGCCACATCTCTTCCGCCACCGATCTGGATCAGGCCTACGCCGTGGGCAAAGCCGCCGTGGATCTGGCCCTGGCGGGTAAAAATGCGGTCATGCCGGTCATTGTGAGGGAGCAGGATAGCCCCTATAAGTGGTCGATTGGCGAAGCGCCTCTGGCGAAGATCGCCAACGTGGAAAAGAAAATGCCGAAAGAATTCATCACCGAGGATGGTTTCGGCATTACTGAAGCAGCGCGCCGTTATTTGCAGCCATTGATTCAGGGCGAGTCCTACCCGCCCTACAAAAATGGCGTGCCGGATTACGTGAAGCTGAAAAATCAGTTAGTGGCGAAGAAGCTCGCTCATTCTTTTAACGTCTGACGACGAGCCCCATATCGCATTAACGGCGGGACATTCTCCCGCCGTTGTTTCAAATGTCATCTCCCGCCTGTTTAATCCCCGTCCCTTTTCAAAATTCCGTACAGCGAGATTTTCAAAGAATCCAGAATCATCGACTTTTCGCCGCTGCTCTCCGTGCATTTATACATTCCATCTATCCAGAGACTGGCGATGCCATGCACCATTGACCAGGCGGCGTGGGCGATCAAAGAAACATCCCGGTCAGTAAATACGCCCTCGCTCACGCCTTTTGTGGCGATGTTCAAGATAACCTGAAACGCGCTGCTGCCTGCTTCCGCCAGCTCCGGATAGTCCATCGGACAGGCGATCACAGGGCCGAACATCAATTTGTAGAGTTCAGGGTTATCTCGCGCGAACTGAATATAGGCATTGCCGGAATGGCAAAGTTGTTGCGATGGGTCGTTATGCGCGTCAGCGGCTTCCTGGGTTACCCGCTGCAGCTCTCTATATCCCTGCGCCGCCAGGGCGGCCAGCAATGCATTTTTATCCGCGAAGTGGCGATAGGGGGCGGTTTGCGACACGCCGATTTCACGCGCCAGCGCACGCAGACTGATCTTGTCCGGCCCGACCTGCTTGAGCTGCGCCAGGGCTTTGTCCAGCAACTCATTCCTTAGGTTGCCGTGATGGTAGGGCTGGTGCGCGTCAACGCCTGCGACAGCTTCTCTCAAATTACTCACCTTACTCTCTTCTACTTATTTGTGTTTATTGGCTCAGGATAAATCCATCTCAAAGTCTCTCCCATGATCCACAGCAGCTTAACGCCGTTTCGTGCGATGCTTCCGAAGTTAAGCGTTAAATTCCGCTTCAAACCGGATATCTCTGATAAGTGTGGGGCGCAAAACCACAAGCGTCAACATTGTTGACACAGAAAACATTTTAGACACACAATGTTTTCGCCGACAACATAAACAGGAAATCACGTCATGTTCCTTCCCATCGCTCTAACCTGGCTCCACTTTATTTGCATCTTTGCGCTGGTCAGTCTGTTGCTGCAAGAGCGGAAAATCCTGAGTATGAATTGGTCACTGGACACCGCCAAGACGTTGATGGCGACGGACCGCTGGTTTGGGCTGAGCGCGATGACAGTCCTGGCAAGCGGGTTTGCGAGGGTATTTTTCGAGAAAGGCGAGGCGTACTATTTTTCCAACTTCTTCTTTTGGAGCAAGCTTGCGATGTTCATCATCGCCGGGCTGATTTCCATTTATCCGACAGTGCAGTTTCTGCGCTGGCGCAAGCCGATTCAGGCCGGACAAACGCCGGAATTTAGCGTCGACGCCCGTCGCAATGTCACTCGCGCAATCCATGCGCAAATGCTTTTGGTCCTGCTGATTCCGTTATGCGGCGTGCTCATGGCGCGTGGGTATGGCTAAGCGCCCTCAGGCATTAAGAAATTCATTGATGTACTCGGACATCACAACGTGGGTTTTGATTTTCCCCACCCCCTGAATCGCGGTAAGACGGTCGCGGACTTCATGAATCCGCGCCATGTTCGGCGCCTTCAGGAACAGCATCATATCCGTATCCCCGGCGACCCCATGACACACTTTGATTTCAGGAATGGTTCTGAGTATCTGCGCCATTTCCGTACACTGAATTTCGTTATAGCTGATCTCCAGATACACCGAGACCTGGTCCTCCCGAGCCTGAGTGACGAGCACCTGGTAGCCGCGGATAATTCCCGTCTCTTCCATTTTGCGGATACGATCCGTCACCGCCGAGCGGGACAGGCTTACTTTCTCCGCGATGGCGGATACTGGCTGTCTCGCATTTTCACGCAATGACTGAAGAATTTTTTCATCGAATTTGTCCACAGGCTCTCCCACTAAAATACTCGACAAATCAAATATCAAGCGCCGTTTCACCCGCATTTTGGCGACGCGCCGACGTTATGCCGATCAAACCGGCATTTTGGCGGCGTAAAGCCGCAATTTGCAACGAGGGATTTGATTATTATTACAAAGGTCCGTCGCCGTTTCGTCATTGACAGCACGACGCTGTCCATAGACCCCGCAACACCTCAAGGAAAATTATCATGCAGTCGCTCCACCGCTCGCTCAGTTTCAGTCAGGGTCTTGGCATCTTGGTGTCCGCCCTCTTGGGGACCGGCGTCTTTATCGTTCCCGAGCTCACCGTCAAACAGTCCGGCGCCAACGCGCTGTGGGGATGGGGCTTGCTGGTGTTCGCCATTATTCCCATCGCCTTCGCTTTCGCCAGACTGGGTAAACGTTATCCTCACGCCGGCGGCGCCTCTCACTACGTGCATTCCGCCTTTGGCGCGACTCAAGGCCGCATCGTAGGTTGGGTTTTACTGGCCCTGGTGCCGGTAGGGTTGCCCGCGGCGATGGAAATGGCGGGCTGGTTTCTCACCTCTCTGGTGGCGCTGACGCCGGCGGAGCTCCTCGTCGTCAAACTGGCGCTGGTGGCAGGCATGCTGTGGGTCAACCTGAGAGGCGTCAAGCTGTCAGGCTCATTACAAACCACCATCGCCTTCAGCGTCGGCGGCATTGTGGTGCTACTGTCGGTACTGGCCTGGTTTGACGTCATTCCGCCAATCCCTGCTGAACCGACCTCTTTCAACTGGGGCCAGATTGGCGCGGCGGCGGGACTCGCCTTCTGGAGTTTTATCGGCATTGAAACCCTGGCTCACCTATCGACGGAGTTCAAAAATCCCGAGCGGGACTTTCCTCTGTGCCTGATTATCGGCGTGGCGCTGGTCGGACTGGTGTATTGGATGGGCAGCTGGGTGACGCTGCACTACGCGCTGGGCGCAGATTATTCCGGTCCCGCCATGGTTTATCTGTTCGATGCGCTGATCGGCGGACACGGCAAGCTGCTGATTGGGCTGTTTGGTTTCCTGTCCTGCGTGGCAACCATGAATATCTATCTGGCTGGCTCTTCCCGCATGTTATGGAGCCTGGGTAAGGATGGCGCGACCTATCCCGCTTTGGGCAAGGTCAACCGCCATGGCGCTCCCGCGAATGCGGTGTTCGCCATGTCCATCGCCAGCGTGGCGAGCCTGCTTGTGTTCTCCGTGTTACAGGTTCCGTTGGAAGAGCTGATTCGCATGGCTAACGGCATGATCGTATTGGTTTACCTGCTGACGATGCTGTCCGCCGTGCGCCTGTTTCAAGGCAAGGACCGTGTGTTGCCAGGCCTGGGAGTGTTGGTGTGCCTCTATCTGGCGTATACGCTGATGAGTTCGCTGTGGTGCATCGCGGTGGTTTACACCGGTATCTTCATTGTTCTGAAATTACGTAAACCTAAGCAGACGCTGATGGGAGCGCAGGCGTAACGCCTGCATCCCCACTTTAATTCTGGCTTATCCCAGCGCTTCATCCATGATCTCAATCCAGTGCCTGACCGGCACCCTCGCCTCGGACGCCAGATGCAACTGACACCCCACATTCGCGGTGACGATGGTGTCAGGATCATCCTGCACCAGCGCCGCCACCTTCTTCTTTAAAAGCTGACGGCTCATTTTCGGTTGCAGCAGCGAATAGGCGCCGGCGGACCCGCAACAGAGGTGCTTGTCGCGCGCTGAAGCGAGATCAAACCCTACATCGGTCAGAATCTTTTCTACGATCCCCGGCAATTTTTGTCCATGCTGCAACGTACAAGGACAATGCACGGCGATTTTCGAGTAGTTCCTTTTTATAGACAGGACGGACAGGTCCTCCGCCGCCACCACCTCGCTAAGATCACGGGTCATTTTCGACACTCGATGGGCCTTTTCCGCGTACTCGGGATCATCCTTTAAGATGTGCCCGTACTCCTTCACCAGCTCACCGCACCCTGAAGCAGTAATAACAATGGCTTCCAATCCTGATTCGATGGCCGGCCACCAGGCGTCAATGTTCTTTTTCATCAGACGCTTGCCTTCATCCTGCGCGCCCAGATGATAACTGACCGCGCCGCAACAGCCCGCCTCGTTTGAGGCGATCAGACTGACGCCAAGCCGGTCCAGCACCCGCGCCGCGGCTGCATTGGTGTTGGGCGTGGTGACGCTTTGGGCGCAGCCGTGCAGTCCCATCATCACTCTGGGCTGACGCTGGGGCGGCCAGGTGATCGGCACCTGCTTCTCAGGAATTTTCTTGCGCAGATATTCCGGGAGCGCCGGCCTCACCCATTGTCCGACGACAATCAGGAAGCCAAACCGCTGCGGGTAAGGTAAAAGCAGAAGCAATATTTTGCGCAACAGACGCTCACGCCAGGTTCGGGGCGCTTTCTTTTCCACCACGCCACGGCCGATATCCAGCAGCTTGCCGTATTCAACGCCGGAGGGACAGGTGGTTTCACAGCTTCGACAGGTCAGGCAACGATCCAGATGCAGGCGGGTGCTTTCCGACGCCTCATCCGTCTCCAGCATTTGTTTGATTAAATAGATGCGTCCCCGAGGGCCATCCCGCTCATCGCTCAGTTCCTGATAGGTAGGGCACGTGGCGTTACAAAAGCCGCAGTGCACACAGGAACGAATAATCTTTTCCGCTTCATCGCCTTCTGGCGTGTTCTTATATTTAGCGTGGATTTCGGTTTTCATCAGTGACCTTTGAGTCCCGGACTCGCTCGCTTCAAATCCGGATAAATACTAAAGCCAGGAATACAGCCTGCCTGGATTGAATATGCCGTCGGGGTCCAGCGCCGCTTTTAATCTTTGATGCAACGCCCGCAGCGGCGGAGAGAGCCGGTGATAGACTTCGCCGTTACGGTCGCCATGACGATACAGGCTGGCCTGACCCTGAGCGGAAACCGCATAACGCTCCATGGCCGTTAACGATGATTCAGCCCGCACCCATCTTAAAGCGCCGCCCCAATCCAGCAGCACCGGCGCGTCATTTCCTAACGGCGGCGCGGAAGGTTTGACGGATAAGCGCCATAAAGGCGTCTCGCCTTCAAAGAATTCATGCGTCTGCTCCTGAACCTGGCGCCAGAAGTCCGCCGCCCGCTCCAGCAATTCGCCGCCCCAATAACCGATAGTGCTGGCTACCGCCTGCTCTGCGCCGGACAGGCGCAAGTACAAGCGTCCGCCCGTCCAGCACACGGCTGATAACGGACGCGGCTGTCGGCACAATTCCACCATTTTAGTGATAGCCGTGGCCTCATTGCATTCCTGCACCAGCGTGGTTTCCAGTTCCGGTTTGGGAATCAGCCGGATACTGAGTTCCGTAATGACGCCCAGCGATCCCATGGCGCCGCACTGCGCCCGCGACAAGTCGTAACCCGCGACGTTTTTCATGACTACGCCGCCGAATCGCAGGTGTTCGCCTTTGCCGTTGATAATACGGGTTCCCAGCAGAGCATCTCGTACAGAGCCGCACCAGGGGCGGGCGGGCCCTGAAGTATTGGCGGCCAAAGCGCCGCCCAGCGTCGCGCGTCCCTCATATTCAGGCGGCTCAAACGGCAGCATCTGGCCTTGCTCATCCAGTGTTCGCCTCACGTCAGCGATGCGTGTGCCAGCTCTGGCGGTGATCACCAGTTCAGAAGGCGAGTAATCCACCACGCCGCTATGTTCGCTTAGGTCCATCGCCTCGCCGGCGACGGCGCGCCCCATGAAAGCTTTACTGCCGCCGCCACGTATCATCAGAGGCCGACTCGCCGCTCTGGCGGTCATCACTTGGTCGACCAGTCTGTCAGCTATGTCCGTCATTTATATATGTTCATCCGGGACGGAACTTCCGCCCACACTATTAATTGCCTATCGAGCGATATTCCTGACATCGGCGCAATATGGGAACGCCTTTGCCTGGGTTCAAAACCCCGCCAGGATCAAAGGCTTCTTTTACGGCGTGAAACTGCTCCAACTCCGCCTCTGAAAATTGAGCGCTCATTTGCCGTATTTTCTCCAGGCCCACACCATGTTCACCCGTGATGCAGCCGCCGACGGCGACACACAGTTCCAAAATTCTGCCGCCAAACTCTTCCGTCTTTTCAAACTCGCCCGGCACATTGGCGTCAAACATAATCAAGGGGTGCAAATTACCATCGCCAGCGTGAAATACATTCGCCACGCGCAGCCCATATTCTTCCGACATTTCCCGCATTCGCGTCAGCACATAAGACAACTGACTGCGGGGAATGGTGCCGTCCATGCAATAGTAATCAGGGGAAATACGCCCTACCGCTGGAAACGCGGACTTGCGCCCCTTCCACAACAAAGCGCGCTCCGCATCGCTTTGGGACGTCCGCACGGCGACGGCCCCGAGCTCACGAAACAGGCCTTCCACCTGCTCCACATACTCCACCACCTCTTCTCTCACGCCATCAATTTCACAAAGCAGGAGCGCTTCCGCGTTGGTTGGATAGCCGGCGCGTACGAAATCCTCCGCCGCCTGAATAGCGTAACGATCCATCATTTCCAGCGCGGCGGGAATTATCCCTTTGGCGATAACCCCCGCGACCGCGTCGCCCGCCTTCTCCACACTGTCGAACGCCGCCATGATCACCTGTGCGGCGTCTGGAGAGGGCAGCAGCTTAACGGTAATCTCGGTGATGACGCCCAAAAGTCCTTCTGAGCCAATGATTAACGGCAACAGATCGAAGCCGCAATTATCCAGCCCCTGCCCGCCGACGCGCACTCTTTCGCCTTCTGCGGTGAGCATTTCAAACGCCAGCACGTTATGAACGGTCAGTCCGTATTTAAGACAGTGGGCGCCGCCGGAATTTTCCGCCAGATTACCGCCAATGGTGCAGGCGATTTGCGAGGATGGATCAGGCGCGTAAAACAGCCCCATAGGCTCCACCGCCTGGCTTATCGCAAGGTTCCGCACGCCGGGCTGCACCGTCGCGGTGCGCGCTTCCGGGTCAATGCGCAGTATCCGGTTAAAGCGAGCCAGGGACAGCAAAATCCCATCCGGGCTCGGTGTGGCGCCCGCCGACAAGCCTGTTCCGGCGCCGCGGGCGACCACCGGCACGCCCCAGCGGTGGCAAAGTTTGAGAATCTTTTGCACGTCCTCCACAGAGTCCGGCAATACAGTCAGCAACGGGCGTTCGCAGTAAGCGGACAAGCCGTCGCATTCATAAACCCGCAACGTTTCCTCATCGGCGATGATGGAATCCGAAGGCAAGAATTTCGCCATTTCTTCAATGAGCAATTTTTTGCGGGTTTCAAATGAACTTGCGGAAGTAACGGATGAATACATGGAAAGCCGATTATGATGGAAGGTCTCTCGCCAACAGTTTTCCCTTCGGAAAACACGTATTTTTTAGCATAAAAACGGACTGGCTTGCACCGAAATTTAATCTTTTTCCGTATCGCGCACCAACATTAAGCACAACCGTATTTCATCATCTACACTTTACTTTGGAATTAGTCCGTGGTCTGCAGCCATATTTATGATGCGCCACGATATCAATAAAATCATGGAGTTACGGCATTACAATTGCATTAACCAAGGCGAAGTTCATTGGATACGTAATTACCGAAACGCCGGAATTTTTGTGTTTACGCATTCTCGTTTTTGCGAAAACACTATGCTAAGTTAAATCCGGTAATAACAATGAACAACAAACAACCAACCGAGGGTAAAAAATGAAGAAGACATTCGTTTCTGCAGTTGCAGCGCTTGGGTTTATGACGGCTACCAGTGCAGCGATGGCTGACGGCACACTGGACGCTGTAAAGAAAAAAGGGTTTGTTCAGTGTGGCGTGAGCACTGGTCTTCCCGGCTTCTCCAACCCGGATGACAAAGGCAACTGGATGGGCCTCGACGTTGATCTGTGCCGCGCAGTTGCAGCTGCGACGCTAGGCGACGCTTCAAAAGTTAAATACATCCCACTTACCGCCAAAGAGCGCTTCACAGCTCTGCAATCCGGCGAAATCGACCTCCTCTCCCGTAACACTACCTGGACACTGACTCGCGACGGCTCACTGGGCCTTAACTTCGCTGGCGTCAACTACTACGACGGTCAAGGCTTCCTGGTAAGTAAAGATCTGGGCGTGAAGAGCGCGAAAGAACTGGACGGCGCAGCCGTGTGTATCCAGGCGGGAACCACTACCGAATTGAACCTGGCCGACTACTTCCGTGAGTTCGGCATGAAATACCAGCCAGTGGTATTCGATACTTCCGACCAAACTGTAAAAGGCTTCGAAGCTGGACGTTGCGACGTTCTGACTTCTGACCAGTCTCAGCTGTACGCCCTGCGCATTCAGCTTTCCAACCCAGACAAAGCGATGGTTCTGCCGGAAGTTATCTCTAAAGAACCTTTGGGCCCTGTGGTTCGTCAAGGCGACGACCAGTGGTTCAACATCGTGAAGTGGTCTCTGTTCGCAGCGATTACCGCTGAAGAACTGGGCGTGTCTTCCGATAATGCAGACAAAATGAAATCCAGCACCAACCCGAACGTACAGCGTCTGTTGGGCACTGAAGCCGGCCAGGGCAAAAACCTGGGTCTGGACGATGCATGGGCTTTCAACATCGTTAAGCAAGTCGGTAACTACGGCGAAATGTTCGAACGCAACGTTGGTAAATCCTCTCCGCTGGGCATTGAGCGCGGTCTGAACGCACTGTGGACCAAAGGCGGTCTGCAATACGCTCCACCTATCCGCTAATAAAAGCCTTAGTGTCTGGGCGCACATCCGTGCGCCCTATCCTGTTCTAAACACCCAATTTAATAACTCCTTGCCGATCTTCTGGAGAACATTGAGTGGATATTCAAAGCAAAGGACAGGATAAAGCGAAAACAAAAATCTGGAACGATCCTGCAGTACGCTCTGTATTTTTCCAAGTACTTGCTGTGGGCGCCGTAGTCGCTTTTTTCCTGTACATAATTAATAACGCGCTAACCAATATGGAACAGCGCGGAATAACTACCGGTTTCGCCTTCCTTGGCGACCAAGCCGGATTCGGAATACTTCAATCTCTTATCGATTACGACGAAACAAACTCGTTCGGCCGCACCTTTTTCGTAGGTCTGTTGAATACTGTGTTGGTCGCCGTGCTCGGTATTATCATGGCGACTCTTCTCGGCTTCTTTATAGGTATCGGGCGTCTGTCGCATAACTGGTTAATCTCAAAACTGGCCACCACCTATATTGAGACTTTCCGTAATATCCCTCTGCTGTTGCAGATTTTCTTCTGGTATTTCGCTGTACTGCAAGGTCTTCCGAGCCCTCGCAACAGTATGCAACTGGGCG
Organism: Hahella sp. CR1; assembly: GCF_029813005.1. Lineage (NCBI taxonomy): Bacteria > Pseudomonadati > Pseudomonadota > Gammaproteobacteria > Oceanospirillales > Hahellaceae > Hahella > Hahella sp. CR1. Next base: position 107,515 of record NZ_JAPELK010000011.1, on the reverse strand, counting down.
AATCCGTATTCTTTAATATCCGCGGGCTTTACCTGCCCAAACCGGTTTATGAAGACGGCTTCGGCGTTGTCGCTGCCGCAATCGTCATCGCCATAGCGATCGTTATCGGTCTGGTGAAGTTCGAGCATAAAAGACAGCGTGACACAGGAAAGACATTCCCGTTATTCCTGCCGTCACTGGGCGTGCTGGTCGGTCTTCCCCTGATCGTGTTCTTCATCGCCGGCTCTCCCATGCACTGGGATTACCCTGCGCTGGCGGGCTTCAACTTCAAAGGCGGTTTGACCATCATTCCTGAGTTGATCGCTCTGTTGATCGCTCTGACCGTTTACACCGCGGCGTTTATCGCTGAGGTTGTACGTTCGGGCATTGAAGCGATTCCCAGAGGACAAAGCGAAGCGGCCAACGCACTGGGCCTGTCGAATGGACAGCGTCTGCGTCTGGTTATCGTGCCTCAGGCGATGCGGGTCATTATTCCTCCGATGACCAACCAATACCTCAACCTGACCAAAAACTCCTCGCTGGCTACCGCTATCGGTTATCCCGATCTGGTATCCGTGTTCATGGGCACGACCCTGAACCAGACAGGTCAGGCGATTGAGATTATATTTATGACAATGGCCGTCTATCTGTTCCTCAGCTTGAGCACCTCCGCTCTGATGAACTGGTACAACAGCCGTATTGCATTGGTTGAGAGGTAATCGACATGAGCAATAAATTTGTTCCATTGCCCGACTTGCCCCCTCCATCCAATACGGTGGGAGTCGTCGGCTGGCTCAGAACCAATCTGTTCAGCAGTCCAACGAACAGCATTCTGACCATTATCGCCTGTTATCTGATTTATTCAGCGCTCTCCTGGTTTGTGTCCTGGGGGATCATTAATTCAGACGTTATTGGAACCTCTCGGGAAGACTGCACCTCAGGCGGCGCCTGTTGGGTATTCATATCCGTCCGTTTGCCTCAGTTCATCTACGGCTTCTACCCGTCTGATGAAGTCTGGCGCATCAATCTGATGTTCGCGATCGCCATCATCGGCATCGCAGCGTTAATCATCGACAAGACGCCCAAGAAAGGGTGGATTGCGCTGTTTATGCTGGTCATCTTCCCGATCATTGCGTACTTCCTGTTGTATGGCGGCGCGTTCGGTCTGGAAGTGGTGGAAACCCATAAATGGGGCGGCCTGACTCTGACGCTGGTTATCGCCACCGTCGGCATCGTGGTCTCCTTGCCGATAGGCATCGCGCTGGCGCTGGGACGCCGCTCGGAAATGCCCATCGTGAAGAGCATCAGTGTGGTCTATATCGAGTTCTGGCGCGGCGTTCCTTTGATCACCGTGTTGTTCATGGCGTCGGTTATGCTGCCGCTGTTCATGAGCGAAGGCACCGAAACCGACAAATTGTTACGCGCCATGATCGGCGTCATCATGTTCCAGAGCGCGTACATGGCGGAAGTCGTACGCGGCGGTTTGCAGGCGATTCCGAAAGGTCAGTATGAAGCGGCTCACTCTCTGGGCCTGAGCTACTGGAAAATGATGTTCTTCATCATTCTTCCGCAAGCGCTGAAGCTGATGATTCCCGGTATCGTCAACACCTTTATCGCTCTGTTCAAAGACACCAGTCTGGTATTGATTATCGGCCTGTTCGACTTGCTCGCCATCGTGCAGTCAGCATTGCACGATCCCAAATGGCTGGGCTTCTCCGTTGAAGGTTATATTTTCGTGGCTTTCTTATTCTGGGTGTTCTGCTTCGGAATGTCCCGCTACAGCCAGGCGCTGGAGCGTAAACTGAATACCAGTCACCGATAGGCAAGTTTTCTGGAGTACGACATGAATACGAATACTAACAGCGCAGATTCCCGCAAGAGCATGATCCACCTGCGCGGCGTCAACAAATGGTACGGCAAGTTCCATGTACTGAAAGACATTAATCTGGAAGTGTACAAGGGCGAGCGTATCGTTGTGTGCGGCCCCTCTGGATCGGGCAAGTCCACCATGATCCGCTGCATCAACCGTCTGGAAGAGCATCAGCAAGGGGATATCATCGTAAAAGATATCCCTCTGACCAACGACCTTAAAAACATCGACAGCGTGCGTCGGGAAGTAGGCATGGTGTTCCAGCACTTTAACCTGTTCCCTCACCTGACAGTGCTGCAGAACTGTACGCTGGCTCCAATCTGGGTGCGTAAAGTGCCGCAGAAAGAAGCTGAAGCGACAGCGATGAAGTATCTGGAAAAGGTCAAGATCCCGCACCAGGCGCATAAGTATCCGGGACAGTTGTCAGGCGGTCAGCAGCAGCGTGTGGCGATCGCCCGCAGTCTGTGTATGAACCCTGAAATCATGCTGTTCGATGAGCCTACTTCGGCGCTCGACCCAGAGATGATCAAAGAGGTGTTGGACACCATGATCGAACTGGCGGAATCCGGCATGACCATGATCTGCGTCACCCACGAAATGGGCTTCGCCAAAACCGTGGCCAACCGGGTTATCTTCATGGACGCCGGTCAGATCATTGAAGAAAATGAGCCGCACGAGTTCTTCAACAATCCACAGAACGAGCGGACCAAACTGTTCCTCAGCCAGATCCTGCAACACTAAGGACAAAGCTTGCAAACATTGACGTTGCGCAGAGCGGAGGCGGCTGACGCCTCCGCTCTTCTACCCCTGATCGAGCAGTTGGGGTACTCCCTTACCCTGACTCAGCTTGATCGTACTCTCTCTACTTTAATCCACGATTCCCACGCGCATTTTATAGTCGCCGTCAGCGGCGATGAGCTCCTCGGCTTCATTCAGAGCAACCTCAAGCGCACTCTGGTGGCGGGCGGCTATGTTGAGATCGTCAGTCTGGTGGTTGATGAACGCGCGCGAGGACAAGGCGTCGGCGGAAAGCTGATCGAATCCGTAAAGGAGTGGGCAAAACAACAGGGAGTATTTAAAATTCGATTAGGGTCGCGAATTCATCGGGAGCAGGCTCACCAGTTTTACGAGGGTCTGGGTTTTACCCGCATCAAGACACAACACTGGTTTGAGATCACTTTATGAGTAAGCATCAGTACTTTCAGGTTGACGCATTCACTTCCAACGTATTTTCCGGAAACCCCGCCGGGGTTTGCAGCCTGGACGACTGGCTGCCGGACGATACGCTCTGCAAAATCGCCGCCGAGAATAACTTATCGGAAACGGCGTTCTACGTACCCCGCACCAACGGCTTCGACCTGCGCTGGTTCACGCCGGAAGCGGAAGTGGATTTATGCGGCCACGCTACGCTGGCCACCGCATTTGTTCTTTACGAATTGAAGGGGTTCAAGGGACCTCGCATTCAGTTCCATACCCGCAGCGGCACGCTGGAGGTGTCTCCTCACAAGCATGGCGGCTACGCCATGTTGTTCCCCAGCCGCAAAGGCGAAGTGGTTGAACCGGAGCAGGCCCTGCTGGAAGCGCTTGGCGGCGTAAAACCGCTGGAGGTGCTTAAGTCCAGGGACTATATGGTCGTACTGGAAAACGAAGCCGCCGTACGCGCCGTCTATCCTGACATGCGCATGCTGAAACTTGTCGACTCCCTGGGCGTCATCGTCACCGCCAAAGGCGACAAGGTCGACTTCGTCTCCCGCTTCTTCGCCCCCAAAGTCGGCGTGCCGGAAGACCCCGTCACTGGCTCCGCCCATTGCACACTGACGCCTTACTGGTCAGAAAAACTGGGCAAAGTGGAGCTGACCGCCCGCCAGATCTCCCAACGCGGCGGCGAAGTCATGTGCCACTACCGCGGCCCGAATGTGCTGCTGGTCGGCCAGGCGCGACTCTATCTCGAAGGAGTGATTAACGTTCCTGGCGAGAGTTGATAGCGCGCTTCCATCGCAGTCTTTTTTAACAAAGCCAGCACTCGTCTGGCTTTGTTTTTTACCAGCCAAGGCCGTCTAAGCTCCGGCTATACATGCCCTTCCCATCCTCAACTTCCTTCCAATTCCTTCCAACTTTACAAATTCCAGTAGCCGTTTTTACAAAAAACTGAATAGCGTTCAGTAAAACAAGTTCTTGTTCTTCATCATTAATTTCCTCTCAGCCCAATGATTTCGGGGGATTACAGTCAATCAGTGGGTTATTTCTCATTTCAGGCATGGTTCCTGCGATAAGGGGGTAACGACTCAAGTTCACGCGGAGCGTTGGAATTGAGACGGACGGACGCTGAAGGCCCGGTTTTGGCGGCCGCAGGAATAAAGAGAGCTAACTGTAGAAATAGGATGAGCATAATGAACATGGTGAAAGGAACCTGGAAACAAACTTTTTTGGCGCCGTTGGCGTGCGCAATCGCCCTGTCGGGCTGTCAACTGAGCGATGATGAAGAGAAGGAGACCTCTGAGTCCCGCCCCTACAGCGCGCTCTATGTGTTTGGAGATAGTCTGTCTGATACCGGGAATATCGGCGGCTACCTCTCTCTGGAGACAGACCTGCCTTCCCCCTTTTACAACAACCGGATTTCCAACGGTAAGTTGATTGTGGATTACGTGGCGGAGTCCCTGAACCTGGAGGTGGAGCCATCTCTGTATCTGGGCGAAATCACTGACGGCACCAACTACGCCGTGGCCGGTGGGCAGGCGGACGCAGATCAGAATATCGACCTGGATTTCCAGGTGGACACTTATATGGAGTATCACTCAGAAGAAGCGTCCCCGAAAGCGCTGTACCTGTTCTTTATCGGCGGCAACGATATTCTTGAACAGCGCGGAGAGACCTCCCCTAACAACACTAACGCCCTGAATCTTGCCGCAGACAAAGTGGCCGCCAACGTTCAGGAAGTGATCGACAAAGGCGGAAAAAACATCGTCGTGCTGACGGTCCCGGATGTGGGCAAAACCCCCAAAGTGTTGAAAGAGTCAGCGGAGCCCGGACAGGAAGGCCGTTCGCAACTGGTCAGCGATCTGACGAATTACTTCAACAGCCAGGTGGAGCTGAAACTGTCTGAATTGAATATGGGCGATGCGAAAGTCACCATGATCAACTCTTATCAGATTGCTCTGGATATCCTAAACAACGCCGCCGACTACGGCTTCACCAACACCACCGACGGCTGTTACGTAACGGAAGACCTTGAGTTCAGCGATATCTGTAGCGAAGAGCAGTTCGACAGTTTCTATTACTTCGACAGCATTCACCCTTCTGGTAAAACCCATCAATTGATCGGAGAGAAAGTGGCGGCGGAAATTCCCGCTCCGGCGGGTTCCTGAGCGCTATCGCCACAGATGCAGCAACCACAGTAAAGTGGCCAGCTGTGTAAGCAGTAGAATCCCGCTCAGCGTACGCCAGAAGGCCAAAGGATTGCGCTCGATGATGGGAAGCGCGTTATCCGGCATAAGCCGGGAGTTGGGATGAGTCATGTCCTGCAACCATTCGGAAAAGCTGTCGTAGCGACGACGCGGGTCCAGTTGCAGGGCTTTCTTCAAGGCCCCGTCCATCCACACCGGAACCATCGGGTTGTGATGATAGGCGGGGGTATATTTTAATTTGGCCAACGCCGTCGGCGACGCGGCCTTTTCATAGGCTTCGCCGTACGGCAAATGCCCGGTCAACATTTCATACCCGATTACCGCCACGGAAAACAGCTCGGATCGCGTTGTGGCTTTCGTCCCCAACACATATTCCGGCGCGCTATAGCTGGCGGTGCCCAGCGCCCTTTCCCGGGCAATGGGCAGATACATTTCCTCCACACCCGGAATACGACAGGAACCAAAATCCACCAGCGTGACGTGATCCTCATTAGTAATCAGGAGATTGTCCGGCTTGATATCCTGGTGCAAAGTCTCTTTGCGATGTAACGCCCGCACGCCTTTGACTATCTGTTCCAAAATACGCGTCACCCGATGAATATCCGGGCGGGAGTTGTCGCGAATCCATCGTGACAAGGGCGCGCCCGGCACGAACTCCGTCAAATAATACAAACAGCTGCGCGCTCGTTTGCAGGGAATCAGGCCCGCCACATGGGGATTCTGGACGCGCCGGGCAATCCATTCCTCCATGGTGAAACGTTCGATATAGGCGGGATCGTCCACAAAATTAAGTGACGGGGTTTTCATTACCGCGCGCATCCCGGTTTCTATATCAGTAACCTGATAGACCTGACTGCGCGCGGTTTCGTGCAGAATGCGCTCGACGCGATAGCCGTCCAGACTCTGTCCCACTTCCAACGGCGGGGGAAACGGCAGGCGACTGAGCTCGCGGCAGCAGGCGTCCGCATCGCGCAAGCCGAGGCTGTCCACCCGGAGTATCTGACAACTCAGGTTATCGTCACTGCCCATCTGCAGCGCTGTCTGTATAAGGTCCGCCGCAAGCCCCTGAAACGTCGTTTGCGCTGCGCCTCGCAGCCGCTCCCGCAATTGATTGTGCGAGATAAAATCATGCAGACCATCCGTGCTCAACAAAAACACATCTCCGGCCTGCACGTCCATCACGCGGTAATCGATATCCAGATTGGGGGAAAAACCCATCGCCCGGGCCAGATAAGTGCGCTCTGCATCGACGCGGGCGGTATGATCCGTTGTAATCTGCTCCAGCTCGCCCTGCCGATAGAGATAAATCCGGCTGTCGCCCACATGAAAGATATGCGCCTGCGTCGACTTCAATACCAGAATGGACAACGTGCATACGTAACCTTTGTCGTCATTCAGCGTGCGCAGGCTTTGTCCATAAAGCCAACGATTCAACGCCTGCAGCACTTTCTGCGCGGCGTTTTTCACCGACCAGGAATCCGGGGTGCAGAAGTAATCGCTCAGGAAATTGGTGACGCAGGCTTCGCTGGCTTCCTTGCCCGCTTCCGCCGCGCTGACGCCATCCGCGATGACCGCCACGGCGCCTTTCAGTTGCAACGTTTCCCGGTCAGGAATTCGCACGCCGATGCAGTCTTCATTGCGGGGTTTCACGCCCGCCATGCTGTGTTGATCAACAGATAGCGACAAATCGCTGGCGAATATCATGCGCCACTATTCCAGCTGTGAAAGTTAAAGGTAGTACGCCGCAGCGATACGCCCATGTCAATCAGTTCACTTCAATCAGCTGCACGCTGCCGTCTTCGCCCACTTCGACCATATGACCTTCTGGTTCATCCAGAAACTGCACGGCGAGAAAACAAACCGCCGCCGCTCCTGCGATGACCATAAAGAATGTGGATGCGTCGACGAATGAATACACCGTCAGGAAAGTCACGCCGCCCACATTGCCGTATGCGCCCGCCATGCCCGCGATTTGTCCGGTCATACGGCGCTGCACCAGCGGCACCATGGCGAACACGGCGCCCTCCCCCGCCTGCACGAAGAAGGAACAGAACATCACCGAAGCCACCGCCGCGGCGATCATCCAGGTTGAGGAAATCTGACTCAGCAACAGATACCCCACCGCCAAGCCCGCAATCAGAATGGACAAGGTTTTTTTACGGCCAAAACGATCCGACAACAGACCTCCGCCGGGCCGCGCCACCAGGTTCATCAACGCGAAGGCCCCGCCCAGCAAGCCAGCCTGAACCGGAGACAAGCCAAAGGTCTCCATAAAGAAAGCGGGCAACATCGACACCACCGCCAACTCTGATCCAAAAGTCACGAAATACGCCCAGTCCAGCACCGCCACCTGCTTGAACTTGTAGCGCTGCATTTCCGGCACGCCCTGCTTCAGACGCTCATGATTGACGTTGTAGATCTGCCAGAACTGCACGATGAACAGCGCACCCAGGCCCGCCCACAAGATCAGCGCCGTGGAGTCGGATAGCAGCCCCAGTCCGGCGGGAGACAGCTTCCAGGTCAGCACCGCCAAAGCGATATACATGGGCAGATTCATGGCGATGTAAAACCAGAAGTCTTTCCAGGAGCTGACTTCCAGCCCGCCGCTCTTTTTGGGTTTGAAATAGGTGGAGCCTTTCGGGGTGTTGCGGACTTTGCGATAAAACAGCAGTCCATAGAAGAAAGCGACGACGCCCGTGGTGGCGATCGCATAACGCCATCCTTCATCGCCGCCATAGATATAGGCGGCGATTGAAGGCAACGTCCAGGCCGCCGCGGTGGAGCCGAAGTTACCCCAGCCGCCATAGACGCCTTCCGCCACACCGACGGTTTTAGCGGGAAACCACTCCCCCACCAGACGAATGCCGATGACAAAACCAGCGCCAATAAACCCACACAGAAAGCGGAACAGAGCAAGCTGCTCAAAGGTAGTGGAAAACGCAAATCCCCAGCACAGGAAAGCGGAAATCATCAGCAACAGACTGTACACCGCACGCGGGCCGAACTTATCCACCAACATGCCGATAACGATACGCGCAGGAATGGTCAGCGCCACGTTCAAAATCAGCAGCGCCTTCCACTGCTCATTGGACATATTGAAGGCTTCCACAATGAAAGGCTTCATCGGCGCGTGGGAAAACCACATGACGAACGTGAGGAAAAACGCGAACCAAGTGTAATGCAAGGTTCGGACGCCCCCTTGGGACAGATCCAGAATATTGAGTTTATCGGATGACATAAATCTTCCTGTCTTATTGGCAGTTGAGTTCTTATAGAAAAGCACTCACAGGAACTACAAAAGCTGTGCCAACCGACAAATCGAGCCTGTCCAACCTCCTTTCAACCTGCCTGGATATTTCGTTCGCAACCGGGAAAAATCGTAAATACCTATGTATATCAGATAATTAAATTTATCAGGCAGGGCGTTAGGCGTTTTACCCGCCATAAAAACGCACCAAATATGCGCAACACAAAAACCCCAAGTCGCACCAAATTAATCACTCTTGTTGGGCGCCAGCTAAAATTTGCGCACTTTTTTAGATCAAAACTCGCTCTAAAATCCGCACCATCAAAATGCGCAACGTCCTATAAAACCTCCAAAACCGAAAATTACTCTTTTATTTACAGCCACTTAAAAATCCAACCTGGCCGATTGGCGCCATTCATGCTCTACCAGGGTCAATTAGCCTGTAGCGGATTCAGTGAGCTGGAGAAGGTCCATGAAAGAAAAATTAGTCGTCGTCGGAAATGGAATGGCTGGAATGCGGACGGTCGAGGAGTTGCTAAAAATAGCGCCGGATAAATACGACATCACCGTGTTCGGATCAGAGCCTCACGGCAATTACAACCGCATCATGTTGTCACCGTTGTTGTCTGGAGAAAAGACGCTCGAAGACATCATGATCAACGACATGGAATGGTACAAAACCCACCAGATCACCTTGCACGCCGGCTGGGAAAAACGGGCGTTGAAAGTGGATCGCCGCAACAAGGTTGTGTATGCGGCGGACGGAACGGAAGCGCCCTATGACAGGCTGCTGCTGTCCACCGGCTCCAATCCCTTCATTATTCCTGTGCCAGGCAAAGACCTGAAAGGCGTCATCACCTTCCGGGATATTTCCGATGTAGACACCATGCTGTCCGCCGCCAAATCCAAACAGCACGCTATCGTGATCGGCGGCGGCCTGCTTGGTCTGGAAGCCGCCAACGGATTGTTGAAACACAGCATGGACGTCACGGTCGTGCATAACTTGGAAATTCTGATGAACCGCCAGCTGGACGGTCCTTCCGCCCGCTTTCTACAGGCGGCATTGGAAGAGCGCGGCATGAAATTCCGCATGTCCGCCAACACGTCTTGCCTGGAAGGCGATGAACATGGCGGCGTCAAAGCGATCAAGTTCGACACCGGCGAGACGCTGCCTGCGGATATCGTAGTGATGGCGGTCGGTATTCGTCCCAACACCGAGCTGGCGCAATCCTGCGGTTTGTATTGTGAGCGCGGAGTGGTGGTCAATGACACCATGCAGACCTTCGACCCCAGCATCTACGCCATTGGCGAGTGCGTGCAACACCGAGGGGAATTATTCGGCTTAGTCGCCCCCATTTGGGATCAGGCCAAAGTCTGCGCCAACCATCTGGCAGGCTACGGCATTGGCATCTACAAGCAGAAAGAAGTCTCCACCAAACTCAAAGTCACCGGCATTGATGTGTTTTCCGCCGGCAATTTCCTGGGGGACAACGACAGCGAAAACATCGTGTTTCAGGACCCCAAACGCGGCGTCTATAAAAAGGTGGTGATCAGAGAGGACAAAATCATCGGCTCCGTCATGTTCGGCGACACCGGAGACGGCTCCTGGTACTTCCAACTGATGCGCGACAAAACCAACATCAGCGACTTCCGCGACACCTTGCTGTTCGGCCAACACCTGGTGGGCGATTCCGGCCGCCAGGGCATCAACGCCGTCGCGGAGTTGCCTGACGACACAGAAATCTGCGGTTGCAACGGCGTCTGCAAAGGCGACATCGTCAAAGCCATCACCGACAACAAACTCTACACCCTGGACGACGTACGCGCCGCCACCAAGGCCTCCGCCTCCTGCGGCTCCTGCACCGGGCTGGTGGAACAGGTTCTGGCGGCCACCGTGGGCGGCGACTACAGCACCGCGCCCAGCGAAAAGCCGCTTTGTAAATGCACTGGCTACGGCCATGACACTGTCCGCAAAACCATTCTCGATAACGGCCTGAAAACCTTTCATGAAGTCGCCGCTTTCATGGAATGGGACAAGCCGGACGGCTGTCATGTCTGCCGCCCGGCCATCAACTATTATCTGGTTTGCGCCTGGCCGGACCAGAAAGTGGATGATCCACGCTCCCGCTTCATCAACGAGCGGGTGCACGCCAATATTCAGAAAGACAATACTTACAGCGTCGTACCGCGCATGTGGGGCGGCCTCACTACACCCAACGAACTGCGCGCCATCGCCGATGCGGCGGACAAATACCAAGTGCCCTGCGTGAAAGTCACCGGCGGCCAGCGTATCGACCTGCTCGGGGTCAAGAAAGAAGACCTGCCCCACATCTGGAAAGACCTGAACAACGCCGGCATGGTGTCCGGCCACGCCTACGGCAAAGCCTTGCGCACCGTGAAGACCTGCGTCGGCTCGGAGTTCTGCCGCTTCGGCACCCAGGACTCCACCCGTATGGGCGTCAAACTGGAGAAGATGACCTGGGGCTCCTGGACGCCAGCCAAAGTGAAAATGGCGGTATCCGGCTGCCCGCGCAATTGCGCCGAAGCGACGATCAAGGACTTCGGCGTGGTAGCGGTGGACTCCGGCTGGGAACTTTACGTAGGCGGCAACGGCGGCATGAAAGTGCGCGTATCCGACTTCCTGGTCAAAGTGTCCACCATGGACGACGTCATGGAGTACGCCGGCGCCTTCATGCAGATGTACCGCGAGCAGGGTCACCACAACGAGCGCACTGCGCCCTGGGTGGAGCGCGTCGGTCTCAGCTATATCAAGACCGAGCTGGTGGACAACCCGGAACAGCGCAAAGCGTTTCACACCCGCTTTCTGGCGTCGCAGACACTGGCGCAGATCGATCCCTGGGCGGAACGGGCGGCTCAAGGCGTAGAAAAACAGGAATTCATTCCTCTCACGCAATTGAACTGAAACCGCGCAGATACCTGAATCTGAGTACCACAGAGACGTAAGACAGAAGAGATATCAACTATGACACAGTGGATCGAGGTAGGCAGTCTTGAAGAAATACCGCGTCTTGGCGCCCGCGTAGTGCAATCCCGTTTCGGCGACCTGGCGGTGTTTCGCACCAAGGACGACAAAGTGTTCGCCCTGCGCGACAAATGCCCGCACAAGGGCGGCGCGCTGTCCCAGGGAATCGTGCACGGCGACAACGTCACCTGCCCGCTGCACAACTGGGTGATCAGCCTGCAGAACGGCGAAGCCCAAGGTTATGACACCGGCTGTACGCGCACATTCCAGGTGCGCATGGAAGGCCGGCAAATATTCGTGGCCCTCACCGCCACGGAAGAGAGCGATTGAAAATGGTGAGCTTGGGGACTCTTTTCCCATTGAAACGGCGGGACCGCACTCCCCGCCGCGGTTTCGCCGTTTCACCCTTTTTGCATCAGGCCCGAGTTTATGACTTCTAATCGCACTCTAAACACCACTTGCGCTTACTGCGGCGTGGGTTGCGGCATTAAGGCGCAAGTGCTCGATGCGGCGACGCGGCAGACCCGCATTACCGGCGATCCCAGCCATCCCGCCAACTTCGGTCGTTTGTGTTCGAAAGGCGCCGCGCTGGCGGACACGCTGATCTTGCAGGGCCGCCTGTTGCATCCCGAGGTCAATGGCGAAACCGTATCCTGGGACGCCGCGCTGGACCTTGTCGCAACCACCCTCAGCGCCACCCTGCGTGAACATGGCCCTGAGTCCATCGCGTTCTATCTCTCCGGCCAATTGCTGACGGAGGACTATTACGTCGCCAACAAGCTGATGAAAGGCTTCCTTGGCTCCGCCAACGTGGACACCAATTCACGCCTGTGCATGTCCTCCTCCGTGGCCGGACACAAACGCGCTTTCGGCGCGGATGTCGTACCAGGATGCTACGAAGACCTGGAGCTGGCCGACCTGATTATCCTGACCGGCTCCAATACCGCCTGGTGTCATCCTGTTGTGTATCAACGCATCAAAGCCGCCAAGCAGCAGCGACCGCAAATGAAAGTGGTGGTGATCGACCCCCGTCGCACCGCCACCTGCGACATCGCCGACCTGCATCTGCCGCTGCAGCCGGGAACTGACGCCTGGCTGTTCAACGGCTTACTGGCCTATCTGGCGCGCCTGGGCGCGCTTGATTACGAATATCTTGAGCAACATACCGAGGGATTCGGCCGCGCGATCAAGGCCGCCCGCGCTGAAGACACCGCAGACATTGTCGCCGTGGCGCGACATTGCGGCCTGAAAGAAGGCGAAGTCGCGGCGTTTTACGACTGGTTCCGCAGAACGCCAAAAACCGTGACGGCCTATTCCCAGGGCGTCAATCAGTCCAGCAGCGGCAGCGACAAGGTCAACGCCATCATCAACTGTCACCTGGCCACTGGCCGTATCGGCAAACCCGGTATGGGGCCATTTTCTCTCACCGGTCAGCCCAACGCCATGGGTGGCCGCGAAGTGGGCGGACTGGCCAATCAGCTCGCCGCGCATATGGATTTTACCCCGGACAATGTCGAGCGGGTGGGCCGCTTCTGGAACGCCGCGCGCATGGCCAGTCAACCCGGTCTGAAAGCGGTGGACCTGTTCGACGCCGTGGCGGATGGCCGCATTAAAGCCATCTGGATCATGGGCACCAATCCTGTGGTCAGCATGCCGGATGCGGACAAAGTCGCCCAGGCGCTTTCCCGCTGCGACAAAGTGATCGTGTCCGACTGCATGCAACGCACTGACACCACGGAGTACGCCAACATTCTGTTGCCAGCGCTCGGATGGGGCGAAAAAGACGGGACCGTCACCAATTCCGAGCGACGCATCTCCCGTCAACGCGCCTTCCTGCCCGCTCCCGGCGAGGCCAAAGCGGACTGGTGGATTGTCAGCGCGGTGGCGCAACGCATGGGCTTCGGCGCCGCCTTCAATTATCGCAACAGCCGGGATATTTTCATTGAGCACGCGGCCTTGTCCGGGTTCGAAAATACGCCAGAACAAACAGAGCGCGTTTTCGATATATCCGCTCTGGAAACTCTGACCGACGCCGCTTACGACGCGCTGGAGCCGATACAGTGGCCGGTTAACGCCGCCACGCCCCAAGGCGCCGCCAGATTGTTTGAGGACGGCGGTTATTTAAATCCGAATCACAAGGCGCTGCTGCTGCCGATTACACCGCAACCGCCGCAGGGAAAACGGGATGAGCGCATGCCCTTCGCACTCAACACCGGCCGCATTCGCGATCAATGGCACACCATGACCCGCACCGCTCTGGCGCCGCAACTGAATGCACACCTTTGCGAACCTTATTGCGCCATGCATCCGCAGGACGCGCAGCGACTTGGGGTCGCGCAAAACGATCTGGTCAGACTCCGCTCTCACTATGGCGCTCTAATCGCCAGAGCCGATCTGACGGATGAGCAACAGCCCGGACAGCTATTCGTTCCCATGCACTGGACGGCGCAATTCAGTGCGGCGGGACGGGTCGGCGCCCTGGTTAATCCGGTGACCGACCCTCACTCCGGTCAACCCGAGAGTAAACACACGCCAGTGACGCTGGAACGCTTTGAGGCGGCCTGGCACGGTTTTATTTTCTCCCGGGAAGAATTGAACCTGGAGGGCGCGCCCTACTGGACCAAAATCCGCGGGGCCCGCTTCTATCGCTATGAGATCGCCGGGGTTGCGTCCATTGCAGACTGGAGCCAGTGGGCGCGCGCCCTGCTGAGTCCGTCAGATCAGAGTGAAGGCGAATGGCTGGAGTATCAGGACAGCGCGTCGGGTAAGTACCGCAGCGCCTGTTTTGCCGGCGACCGTCTGACGGCGTGCCTGTTTATCGGCCCTACGCCGGATTTGCCTGAACGTTCCTGGCTGGCGAGTCTGTTCGATCTGGAAGCGCTGACCCACAACGACCGCCTTGGCTTGCTCGCCGGCGTTCCGCGCTCCGACGCCGCCCATGCCGGTCGCACTATCTGCGCCTGCTTCGGCGTAGGAGAAAATACCCTGCGCCAGACGATTAAAGACAAAGGGCTGCAAACGGTGGAGGCCATTGGCCAATGCCTGAATGCGGGCACTAACTGCGGCTCCTGTATCCCCGAACTGCAAAAGCTGCTGTAGCGCGCCCCTCAGGACGGACAAGCTATCGTTGGAAGAGACATTCGGTTTGAGGAGAAACCCTCACCTCGGTTGAGGAGAAGCAAAAGCAACGACCCTTGCTCCTCTGCGTTTGGGAGCCTTAGCGCTCCCTTTTTTAATCTGTTTTAACCTGTTTAGTCTGATTTAACCTGTTTAGTCTGATTTAACCTGTCGCAAACCTGACTTCCCCGCTTTGCATCCATGCCCAGACCACACGCTCAGGCTTCATATAATTCCAGCGGCAGATCATCCGGATCGGCGAAGAAAGTGAAACGCTTGCCGGTGTACTCGTCCACTCGGATCTCCTCCACCGCCACGCCTTGAGATTCCAGATACGCCTTGGCGTCCTCCACCGAGGGCGTGACAAAAGCCAGATGTCGCAGTCCACGCGCTTCAGGATAACTGGGGCGAGGCGGCGCCTCTGGAAAGGAGAACAACTCGACCTGAGAGCCGTCCGGCAGTTGCAGGTCCAATTTGTATGAATTTCGTTGCGTGCGGAAATTCTCAGCCAGGATTTTCAGCCCCAGCACTTCCGTATAAAAACGTTTCGACGCCGCATAGTCCGAACAAATAATAGCGGCATGATGAATGGCGGTGAGTTTCATATAACGCGAAGTCCCGAAATAGAATGTCAGACAAGCCTCTTATTCTCGCGACTTTAGCAACGCTTTTCAAAATTCCCGCCAGCAAGCGTCTTACCCGCGACGCCCTAAACCGGAAGCGCCCTGTCGCCCCTGCCGCGAAAATCTAACGTCCACCCCACGCATTTCATTCAAGGTAACACTGTGTAACTTATCCCCAACAAGCCCTTGCCATTAGACCTACATCAGCTAACATGTCGAAATAAATAATAAAATCAGCGTATGTGCAGAATAATAATCAGATCTCAAAACAGAGCCTGCTAAGACACAATCTGTATTCACTTTCCCATAAGGAAAACATATGTCGACATACAATGCCTTCAGAGCGCTGGCGCTTTTTCTTACTACTCTCTTCCTTTCCAACCTCGCCGCCGCGCAAACAGATATCGTCTTCTGTAGCGACAACAACTACTGGTACCCGTTCACCTACGTTGACGAACAAGGCGAAGCCGCAGGCATGCATGTGGACATCGTGAAAAAAGCCGCCGAAAGCCTGGGCTATAAAGTCGAATTCAAACCCATGCTGTGGCAGGAGTGTCTGGATTCCGCCCGCGGCAACCTGGTGCATGGCGTCGTCACCGCCTCCTACAAAAAAGAGCGCGCGGGATACATGAACTATCCCGCCGACGCCGCCACCGAGCAACGCTCCGCCTCGCGGGTAGCGCAAGTGGAATATATTGTCGTGGTGTCCAGCGACGCCAATTACGAATACAAGGGCGATCTCAATACGCTGCCGGAACCGGTGCGCGTCGCCCGCGGTTACTCCATCGTCAGCACACTGCGGGAGTCCAACCGGCGCATATACGAAAGCCAGACCGGGGAGCTGCGCAACATCGAAAAGCTGGCCAAACTGGGAAGCGGATCGGTGATCACCACCCCGGAGGTCTATCAGCATCTGATGCGGCAGGCGGAATACAAAACCAAACTGAAATCCGACCTCAACCCCCTCAGCAGTAAATCCTACCATCTTACTTTCGCCAAAGGCTCACCCCTCACCACCGCAGAACAAACCGCTATCTGGAAAGAGATTTCGCGTCTGCGGGACGACCCTGAATACATGAGCGCGCTGACGGCCAAGTACCTGAAATAATTAAACCCGATCAACACGCATCAGGATCGACAGGGATAATGTCATCCCGATGCGTGTATGCTGTGACCGGATCATAAGAATTGGGCGATAACAACAAAAACGCCTGACTAAAGGGGCGCAAGCTCCATTATCACATCAATCGACTATGCAATAAGGAAGTCTATGCTAAGAAGAATACATTCTTGGAAATTATTGGCCAGCGCAGCAGCAATTTCGGCCTTGATGGCGGGATGTCAGTCCACCATGGACAAGAAAACCACCGCCAAGGAAACCGAAGTTAAAAACGTGATCATGATGATCGGCGACGGCATGGGGCCGCAGCAGATCGGCTTGTTGCACGAATACGCCATCAATGCGCCGGATTCCATTTACCACGGTCAACTCACCGGCATGCAGAAGTTTATGGACGCCGGCGTGATTGGTCTTTCCCGCCATACCCCTGCTTATAACCTGGTTGTCGACTCCGCCTGTTCCGCCACACAGCTGGCGACTGGCGAACCTGCGCCATCCGAAGTCATCGGCGTGGACAAAGTGGGCAACCACGTTGAAACCGTACTGGAAAAAGCCAAGCGTATGGGCAAATCCACGGGTCTGGTTTCCGACACCCGTCTGACTCACGCCACGCCTGCGTCTTTCGCCGCTCACCGCGCGCATCGCTCCATGGAGAACCAGATCGCGGAAGACATGCTGGCCGACGAGGTGGACGTCATGCTGTCCGGCGGTCTGCGTCACTGGCTGCCCAAGTCCGTGAACGACAAAGGCGAGCTGTATCAGCAGTTGGAGAAAAAAACCGAAGGCGCCGTGCAGTTGAAGTCCAAGCGTAAGGACGACAAAAACCTGCTGGCGGAAGCGGAGAACAAGGGTTACCAGTTGGCGTTCAACCGCCATCAGCTGGACGCCGCCAAAGGCGACAAGCTGCTGGGCCTGTTCAACTACTCCGGCATGATGAACGGCATCCGTTACACTCAGACCAAAGACGATCCCAAGCGCACTGAGCCGTCATTGAAAGAAATGACCATGAAGGCCCTGGACATTCTGTCCCGCAACGAAAAGGGATTCTTCCTGATGATCGAAGGCGGTCAGATCGACTGGGCGGGCCACGACAATGACGCCGGCACCATGCTGCATGAGATGCTCAAGTTCGACGAAACCATCAACTACGTTTACGAGTGGGTGAAAAACCGTCAGGACACGCTGGTCATCATCACCGCCGACCACGAAACCGGCGGCTTTGGTTTCAGCTACTCGCGCTCCAACATCCCGGAAGGCGAGAAGCTGACTGGCGAAGCGTTCAAAGAAGCGGCTTACGCGCCTAACTTCAACTTCGGCTCTTTCGAGACCCTGAGCAAACTGTACCAGCAAAAAATGAGCTTCCCTGACCTGTTCGCACAGTTCGATGGCGGCAAACCGTCCCCAGAAGCCCTGATGAAGCTGGTTAACGCCAACAGCGCCTTCCCTATCACACTGGAGCAGGCCAAGGCGGTTCTGGAGCAAGAGCCTAACTACTATCAGGTTGACGGCCACGACTATCTGAGCGCCAAGATGTTCCCGAAAGTAAATGACTTCAAGTCGTTCTACGTGTACGGCCAGGAAGTGCGTCACGACCTGCTGGGTCGCGCCATGTCCGAAAGCCAGAACGTCGTCTGGGCTACCGGCACTCACACCAGCACGCCAGTGCCGGTGATGGCGTTCGGTCCCGCCAGCGCGACGGAAGGCTTCTCCAAGCTGCTGCACCACACTGACATCGGCAAACTGGCCAAGAGCGCGATTCACTAATTCGCGCTGAGGTTGATAAACCGATAAGGGGACCTTGGGTCCCCTTTTTCATGTCCCTCTCTCCCTTTTTTCTTCTTCGGAATAAGGCTTTTTCCAAGTTTATTTTCGCTTGCCGGCGTCGCTCGTCTGTTCCCGGCGAACGCTAAAAAACCCTCTTCCAAACCTCATTTTCGGGCGAAATCCTGTATTTAATTTTGCAAACTTTTTCACCGCAATGTACGGCGAATTTGGGCGATTTCTCACCCGCCGTTTTCCTTTGCCTTCTCGACTCAAGCAAAATCAGAAGCTTAGCTGCATATGTGAATATGGGCACGCTTTCACCATTCGTAACAATTTTCCCTCTCCAATTACATCCCGCAAAGGGAACCGCGAATTGAAACGTCAATTTGTCGACGTTCATTACTATTGTTTACGAGCATGTTTTTGACAAATTTAACATTCATTCCAATAATCCAGCCAATAGTGATTAGTTTTTAATCACATCGGAGCAGTTCACTTAGTCGTTTCGTAATCAGACCCAAAGGAAAGACCGCAAGGTCGAGGAGAGGGTTTCATGGACAAGATTATTATTTCGCATGTGGGGCTAATGGAGAAAGACTTGGTCCTGCTTCGGAACCTGTCTCATCTGGACGAAACCTGGTTCGGAAACTTCCAGCTGGCCAGCGAGGCCGGCACCATGGAAGGTCAGATTCTACTGGTGGATGTGGATAAGCCAGAAAGCCGCAGCCTTTGGCAACGTATGAAGGCCGCCACCCATTTCGAAAAGACCATCGTCATCAGCCGCAGCAAACAGCCTGTGGACGACGGCGCGATTCATCTGACCCGTCCCCTGATTTTTCGTCGCCTGCGCGAAGCATTGCAGCAGGCCACCCAGTCGGATCAACAAGAAGCGAAGACCCACGTAAAGAACATTCTCGTTGTCGACGACAACTTGCCGGTGCGCACCTTCATGAAACAGAAGTTGCACGAAATCCTGGATTTCGAAGCTGGTGTGGATGTGGCGGAAAGCGGTGAGGAAGCGCTGCTGAAAGTGCGCGACTGCCGCTACGACCTGGTGTTCATGGATGTGATGATGCCTGGCATGGATGGTTATCAGGCTTGCCGCTCAATCAAGCAACAAGTGAAAACCAAAGTGGTGATGCTGACCAGCAAATCATCCACGTTAAACCGCGTCAAAGCAAAAATGTCCGGGTGCGACGGTTATATCACCAAGCCCCCGGAGGACCGGGAACTGGCGGAAGTCGTACGCCGCTATCTCGGCGCAACCAAAACGGAAACGCTCATATTTCCACAATTAGCAGCTCTAGGGAGATAACCTATGAACAAGAAAGTACTTATCGTCGATGACAGCGAAACCGATCTGAAACATTTGGAGCAGATCGTCTCCGGCGCCGCCTATCAAACGGTGACCGCCCGTTCCGGCGAAGAAGCCATCAGCAAGGCGCGCAAAGAAAAGCCCAGCCTGATTCTGATGGACATCATCATGGGAGACATGGATGGATTCAGCACCTGTCGGGAAATCGCCCAGGACCCTGAGCTGTCTAAAATCCCCGTGGTGTTCGTCTCCAGCAAGAATCAGAAAGTGGACCACATCTGGGCGGCCAAGCAAGGCGCCAAGGCGTTGGTGTCCAAGCCTTACAAAAATGAAGAAATCATCAGTCAACTCCACAGCTACGCCTGAAGCCGATTCAGGGACGAGGTGAGACGCAATGAACAGCGTGTCAATCCCGGTAGAGAGCAAGCGAATACTGCGGCCTTCCGAAGCATTCGCCCTGCTCCGGCAAATTAACGCGGAAACCCGGGAGGAAGTCCGCGAAAATCAGGCCACCGCATGGTTCGCCCTGCGGCTGGCCGTCAAGGAAGCCGACGCGGAAACGGCTGATCAGGGCAACCTGGGTCTGCTGATTCGCGAGGACTGCTACAAGGAGCTGCTGGAGTCCCCGGAAATCTGCCCGGTCCCCTACGCTCCCAAGTGGTTGAGCGGTTTCGTGAATGTCCGCAGCCAGGTCACGCCGGTTGTCGACCTGGAGATATTTTTCGGCCTGCGCGAAGACGCGGAAGCCGCCGCGCCGCAACGTAAAGTCGTGCAGCGGGCCAGCCCCTCTTACCTGTTGTATTTCGATCAGGGGCAGGAATCCTTCGCCATAAAAGTGCGTCGTTTTCCCAACAAACTGATGATGACGGCGGATGAGCGCATGACTCAGCCCCCGCCCCTTTCCAACGCTCTGATGGCCTGCGTCAATGCGGTCTACAGACAGAACGGCATTTGGTGTGAATGGAATCTGGAAACATTCAAAAGGAGGCTGACCGATATGCTGAGCACGAGTTAAGCCTTACCCCGATAGACAAGCCTGTCAGCGATAGCAGTAAACATCCGCCCCTCAAGGCGCAGGCTGAACCCTGGTTGCTTAAACGGAATTTCCGGGAAAGTCAGGACCGGAGAGGGTTGGCTACGCCCAAAAACCCACTTCGGAAGCGTTATTAAAAGGAGTCCCATGGGAGGATAACATGAGAAAGACCATCTCACTCTTATTCGGTCTGGCCCTGAGCCAACTTGTCGCCGCACAATCACCCGGCGTCTATGGAGATCGCATTGTCGTCGGCGGCGTACTGGACCTGGAAGGTCAGTCCCGCGGTCTGGGCCTTAACATGCGCGACGGCGTGCTCGCGGCATTCGAAGGCGTCAACATCAAGGGCAGACGCCTTGAGTACGTCACCCTCAACGATTCATACACCCCGGATCTTACCGTTGAGCAGACCAACCGTCTGATCAGGGACGGCGTGTTCGCCATGATCGGCAATGTCGGCACCCCGACCGCACAGGTGGCGCTGCCGATCCTGGCCGATAACAAAGTACCCGCCGTCGGCTTCTTCACCGGCGCAGGTCTGCTGCGTCCCGGCATCGGCGACGTTATCAACTTCCGCGCCAGCTATGTACAGGAAACCGCCAAGGTCATCGAACAAGGTTTCCGCGCCGGTCTGCAAGCGTCTGAAATCTGCGCTTACGTGCAGAACGACGCCTACGGCATGGCGGGGGTGGAAGGCATCAAGCTGGCCCTGCAAAACAATGTTCGCTCCCGCGACATCGTGGAAAAACTGGACACTATCCTGGCCAAATCCGGCGATTCCCCTGAACGCAACGGCATCGGCCCTGTCGGCGTCTATCAACGCAACACTCTGACTTCCCGCGCCGGCTTCGAGTCTCTGAAAGACTGGGAAAAAGCCAGCAACAGCCGCTGCCGTCTGGTGGTTACTGTAGGCACTTACAACGCCATCGGCCGCTTCGCCGCCTACTCCAAACAACGTGGCGAGGACTGGTTGATCAGCGCCGTATCCTTCACCGGCGCGGAAAACCTGCGCGATACCCTGGACCGCTTCGGGGTAACCGACAAAGTCATCCTGACCCAGGTAGTGCCTGATCTGGAATCCGATCTGCCGATCGTCAAAGAAGCCAGATCCGCCCTGGGCGAACGCCTGAACGTGGTGAGCCTGGAAGGCTACATCGTCGGCAAGATGTTCGTGGCCATCATGCAAAGCATTAAAGGCGACCTGACCCGGGAAAGCTTTGTGCGCGCCACTCGCAACGCGGAATTCAACATCGGCGGCGTCGCCCTCGACTTCCGCGGCGACAATCAGGGGTCGGACTTGGTGACGATGACCTATTTCAACAACAAGTCCTACCTCCCCATAGAAGGCTCGCAATTGGCCAGATTGTTCTGAATGGCATGAAGCAACGGGTTATACAGGCTCGATAAGCAGGAGCATTATCATGAAATTGAACCGTACTTTTTCTCTCAGCAAACTCAGCGTCGGCCAACGACTGCTGTCGCAAACGCTGGTTATGGCGTTAACGCTGGTGGTCATCGGATCTCTGGCCTTCTTCGCCCTGACGTATGCAAGAAACTCATCTGAGAAATTACATAACCAGGTCAACGAAACATCACGACTGACGCACTTGATCAACACCCTGCAGGAAGGCATGGTGGAGACCATCAACAGCCTGAACACCGGTGTGGTCACCTGGGCGGACGCCGACGCCAAACTGGCGGTTGCCCGCAAGCAGTTTGAATCGGACTGGCAGGCTTTGAGCGCCTCCACCACCTCACAGGGCGGCGATCAGCAGTCCGGCTTCACCGACATGCAGAGAACCGTCGCTGGCGTATTCTCGGCCTTCGATCAGTTCAAAGCCATGGGCGGCAACCAGTCCCGCGCCGACTTGGAACTGTTCCTGTTGAACGACCTGTCTGAGTTTATCGGTCCCTTCAACGACGCTTCCACCGCTTATGCGGACCAATTGACCCAACAAGCGCAGGTCGCATTTGAAACCTCCGAAGGCGTATTGAACATCGCTCTGATCGCCGGCTCCGCCATCATCCTGTTGAGCCTGGGCGGCGCTATCGGTCTGTCGCAGTACATTCGTCGCTCCATCCTGCGCCCGGTCAACGTCATCGCGGAAACTGTGGACAAGGTCAAGCAAGGCGACTCCGAAGCCCGTACCGCCCTCACCGGCACCGACGAGCTGGTGACTCTGGGCCAGGCCCTCGACCAGCTGCTGAACGAGAAAGTGGCCACGTTGATTCGCATCGAGAGAGAGAACGAAGTCCTCAACAACTCGGTTATCGAGCTGCTGGAAGGCACCTCCAAACTCAGCGATCGCGACCTCACCACCAAACTGATCGTACGCGAAGACATCACTGGGCCGGTTGCGGACGCCTTGAACCTGGTTACCAAGGAAACTTCCGAAGCCTTGGGCAAAATCCGTTACGTCAGTAACCTGGTCAGCGCCTCCAGCGTCATGGTGGATGAGCAGACCCGCAAGGTTGTCGGCGTCGCCGATCAAGAGCGGAAACTGATCGAGCAAACTATCCAGAAACTGGATGGCGTAGCCAAACACATGGCGCAAATCGCCAAGTGGTGTCAGTCCTGTAACCAGATCGCGCAAAGCGCTTCTTCTTCCACTGACAAAGCCTATGAAGCGGTAGGAAATACCGTCGAGAGTATGGACGAGATTCGCGACTCCATCAGCGAAACAGAAAAACGCATCAAGCGTCTGTCAGAACGTTCTTTGGAGATCAGCGGCATCATCGACATCATCAACAGCATCGCGGAACGTACTCACGTACTGGCCTTGAACGCCAGTATGCAGGCGGCGGCGGCAGGTGAAGCCGGTCGCGGATTTGCGGTGGTTGCGGACGAGGTGCAGCGTCTGGCGGAAAGCTCACGTAACGCCACTTCTCAGATCAGCAGCTTGATTCGCAACATCCAGACCGAAACGGCGGATGCGGTGGACACCATGAACAACAGTATCACTCAGGTGGTCAACGGTTCCAAACGCGCCACCCAGGCTGGTTCTCAGATGCAGGAAACGCAGAAGACTACTCGCGAGCTGGTAACAGCGGTAGAGAAGATCGCGCAGAACTCTCTGGCCCAGGCCAAAGAAACCCAGAGTGTGTGTCAACAGACCGGCGAAATCGAAGCCAGCACCCGCGTCACCGACATGGAGCTGAAACGCCAGTCCTTGCACACAGAAAGACTGCGTACTGCTTCTGGCGTACTGCAACAAACGGTGGAATTGTTCACCTTGCCAGCTTCCGTATCCACCAATATCCGGATACCGGAGCTGTCCACAGAGTCGCTGGAAACCAGCGCCTCTGCGCCAAGCAAGCTGATGATTCCCAGCGCAGGCGCTCCAGCGAAAGAAGAGCCGGGACGCCTCAAGCAGGCCAGCTAGGAAGTAGGAGGATTGCGGCTGGCGTTATCGCAAGATGCGCCGGCCGCCGGGAAAAGGTTGCTGTTTAAACCTGATGTTTGGCGCGCTTCCCTTGAAGCGCCCGCAACCACTAACCAGGATGGATTCCGTCTATGCACAAGCAAGACCCTGTTTCACCCACCGTCGAACTCATTCGCACCTTTACTGCGGAACTGGAGGATGTGGCGGCGACGCAACGGACCGTCGATGCGGAATTAGTCTTCGCCGCTCTGGAAAACGTCAATGACGCTTTGGAGATGGCGGCCATGCCGGAATTGCAGGCGCGCCTGCAACGCCTGTATGCGAACATCGCCAGTGACGGCCCCAAAGATCCGCGAAGCAATGAGACCATGCCGAATTTCCCGGTTGAGGCGAAAAAGGTCTGGTCCATCATCGACTGGCTGCACAGACTGGAACCCCTGGCGGAAGAACAATTATCACTGCAAGCGCAGCAAAACGCCGCCGGCCCCGAAAGTTGGAATGACTATAGCGCATCGCAACCAGAGGGCGCCGTAGCGGACACAACCGCCTCCGCCGAGGCTATCCCCTCGATGGAAGTCACGGAAACCGAAACGGACAACGCCGACGAGTTGGTCGCGGAAGTCTATGAAGAAGATTTCGTCGACATTGCGACCGAACTCGGCGTCACCTTGCCGGCGATGGATGTGGCGGAAGTCACGGAAGAGGAACCGGAAATAACATTCGACCTCTCCGACTTCACTCCCCCCGCGGACCTTCCCGAATCTCACCAGGAAATCCTGGCGTCGCTGTGGGAAGAAACTGTCGCCCTGCTGCCGGAATTCGCCAAGCAGGCTGGAAAAATGCGGGATTCCATCAAAGCCCGCCATTGTTATTGCGAGCTGCTGCAAACCCTGGGCGAAACCTGCGCCTATCTGGGACTGTCCGGCCTGCAACTGCTTTTCGATATGGTGGCGATTCGCTTGCAATCCATCGATCAGGTGGACCCGGAACTGGCGGATTTACTGGAGCAGTGGCCCGCCCTGCTGCATGAATATCTGCAAAGCGGCGCGTCAGAAGAAAGCTGCCTGTGTCTGATGCAGTTTATCGACGACGCTACCTGGGGCGAGCGTCTGGACGAAGAGACACAGCAAGCGATTCTGGAAAATCTGGTGGACTTCCAGCTCAGCGACGACGAATTTATGGACGAAGCCGTGGAAGACGCCGTGTTAACGCCTGACGATATCTCTCTGGTTCCGTCTGACGGCGCCAACCAGGAGGTATTCCAGGCGTTTTTGCTGGATTCTCCCAACCATACTCATGCGCTGTTCCATGCGCTGTCCTCCCTGCATGGCGATCTGTCTGACAAGAAAGCCTTCCTGCAGCAGGCCCAACGCGCCAGCCATACCTTGAAAGGCGCCGCCAACCTGATCGGCATCAAGGGCGTCGCCAATATCAGCCACGCCATGGAGGAGATCTTTGAAGCCCTGGCGGACGGCAAGGCGGAGTGGAGCCTGGAGATGAAAGACATGCTGCTCAGCGCCGCGGATTGCGTCAGCAGCATGATCGACCACCTGCTGGGGCGCGATCAACCGCCGGAAGACGCCCTTCCCCTGCTCAACGCGCTGGTGCACTGGCGCTCTCCAGAGAAAGCCGAAGCCGCCTGGGCGGCGATGCAGGAGCATCATGCAGACACTGACGTCGACGCCTCCCCGGCGGATGACAAAGTGGTGGCGCTGCCTTCCCGCGATAACGCTGCGGAACGCGCGCCGGCTGCCCCCGCACAGGAAGAAGCCTCCGCCGCTCCCGCGCAGCAACAGTTTGCCGCGCCTCAGGACAACGCCGGTCTGGAGCAGTTGCTGCAGTTGGCGGAAGAGATGAGCATTAACACCGTACAGGCGCAGGAACTGTACAAGCGCGTGCAGCTCACCGGCTTTGATCTGAAAGGCCACGACACCCGCTTGAACGAAACCCGCCTGGAGCTGGAAGGCCTGATCGACAGCCGCAGCATGGCGCGCAAACTGCGCCCGGACAGCGAACATGCGCAGGATCTCGACCCGCTGGAAATGGACCGCTACGATGACATGCATCGCTGCTCCCACCAGCTGTTCGAAGCGATCGCCGACGTACGCGAGTTGAACCAGAAGCTGCAGGACCAACTGGCGATGATGGATGCGTTGATGCGCCAGCAGCACCGTCATATCGACACCTTGCAGCACCAATTGCTGTCGCGCCAACGGGTCGCCGCGCAAGTACTGAGCGGCCGTCTGCAGCGCTGTGTGCGTCAAGCCTGTCGCGCCGCCGGCAAACTGGCGGACCTGACCATTGTCGGCGAAGACATTCAGGTGGACCGGGAGTTGGTGGAGAAAATGGCCGACCCACTGATGCACCTGCTGCGCAACGCCGTCGACCACGGCATCGAAGACGAACAAAGCCGTCTCAACGCCGGAAAATCCGGACAGGGTTCAATCAATCTGAACTATCGCCAAGACGGACGTTTCCTGGAAATCAGCCTGAGCGACGACGGTCGCGGTCTCAATTTCGACAGCATCTATGAAAAGGCCAAGCAACGTGGCCTGTTGCCCGCCGATGGCGGACGCCCGGACAATCAGTCTCTGGCGCAGCTGGTGTGGCTTCCGGGCTTCAGCACCAAAGACAAAGCCACTCAATTGTCCGGCCGCGGCATTGGCATGGACGCCGTACGCAGCCAGGTTGAACTGCTCGGCGGCACGGTTCGCTTCAGCTTCGATAGCGAAGGCGGCTGCCGCCTGCTGATCCGGGTGCCGGTGAAAGAAATCACCCAGTACATGTTGCTGGTGCTGGTGGGCGCGCAACGCTTCGCGCTGCCCACTGCCGTGCTGAAGCAAATTCTGCCGACTCACACCGGTGAACTGGAAGAAGTGGCCGGCAAGCCCTATCTGGAATATGACGGTCAACTTTACCCTTATATCGATCTGGCGCAACGTCTGTACGGACAGCCTGCGCCGCAGGGCGCCGGTAAGCCGGTGGTGATTGCCGAACTCAACGAGCGCACCGTGGCTATCGCCGTGGACATGCTGCTCACCGGCGAGCAACTGGTCGTGCGGACGCCGGGCAAACTGATCCCCGGTCTGCGCGGCGTCTTCGGCCTGACCATCCTGGGCGACGGCTCGCTGGTGCCGGTGCTGAACCTGTCGGATCTGTTGCAACAGAATCAATCCAAACAGGCTTATCAAACCGCTCATATCATCACCGAGAGCCAGGTTGATTCCCCGAAAATACTAGTGGTGGACGACTCCCTCAGCGTCCGCAGCACCCTGAAGCAGCTGCTGCAGGACTGTGGATTTGAAGTCGTCACCGCCAGCGATGGCCTCGACGCAGTCGAGAAACTGCGGCACATCACCCCCAACCTGCTGTTGGTGGATATGGAAATGCCGCGCATGGACGGACTGGAGTTGACCCGACACCTGCGTCAGCAGCAGGACTGGGCCAACATGCCTGTGGTTATGCTGACCTCACGCAGCCACGAAAAACATCGTAGTCTGGCCCACAAGGCCGGGGTGACGGCTTACGCCACGAAACCCTACAACGACAACGAGCTCATGGATACCATCAGGGAGTTGCTGACATGATTGGAGAAAAGTCGAGCTTAACCGCGTATTACTCATTGGTCGTCGCGGGCAGGACCTTGTACCTGCCCGCCAGCGACATTCTCTATCTGGCGGGAAAGGAAGAAGTGCTGGATATAGAACATATTCCATGTATCCGTTTTAACGGGGAGCTGTATCCCGTCTACGGATTTCGCGAAGGGTTCATTCCCCAGCCCGGGCTGCAAGGCGGCGATTCCCGCGCCGCGTTGATATGCAGCCCCGAAAGTGGGACCGAACCGGCATTGGCGCTGTCCTGCCGCGCTATTTATAAGCTGCGCGCCAACCACCGACCGCGTCGCCTGCCGGACTTCATGGTCGGCTCCAGTCCGATAGAAGGCGTCCTGCGCCACAATACCGGCTGGGAGTGCTACACCAGCGCCCATCAACTGATCGAATACTTTGAGAAGGCATTACGCTATGAACTCCCCCAATTCCAATTTCAAAATGTTCGTTTGGTTAGCTGACGCCGGCGAGCGCCAAAGCATCGCCTTTGTCGCCGATACGCTTTGCGAATATCTGCAGGATGTGGAAGTGCAGGATTTGCCTACTTCTGCGCCGAGCTGCTCGCATGTGGTGGAGTGGATGGGGCATGTGGTGCCGGTGTTTCGTCTGCGTCCCGGCAATAGCAACGAGCACGTCAATGTAGTGGTGCTGCGCGCCGCCGCCAACCAGGAAAACGGCTATATCGCACTGGAAACCCGTAACGCGCCGGTAAAAGTGGAGATCACCGACGGCCAGTTTGAAGCATTTGACGCCAACGAGCGCCCATTGTGGCGGGAGGCGCTGATCTCCGGCTTTGTCCACGACGGCCAATCCATTCCCATCGTGCACCCGGATTTGCTGTGCTCCAAAGGCTTCGTCAGCACCGCTAACTCATACTTCATTAAACATTTGCGCCTGACGGCGTGAAGCGCTTCCCGGCTCCCGCGTTCTATTTTCAGGGTGGACGACGCGGGGGCCTTTTTTACGCCCTGGCTCTGAACTGAATAGAGTTGAGGTTCATACCCCTTGCTCGGCGGTATGCGGATAGAGATAGCGTTCGAGAATGGCGCTGCCGTTGAACTCCGCATCCAGCACAGAGACGAAGGTGTAAACTCCCACCAACTTGCGATTAAGGAAGACAAATTCCTTCGGCGGAATCTGGAAATAACGATTAATCGCCGATTTCGCGGCGCGTTTGGCGATACGGGTCGGCAGGTCGCTGCGTCGCCAGCAGTATTCGTTGTCCGCGTTCAGGGCGAAGTCAGGTACGTCCTCCGCCTCCGCCGCCAACGGCTCCAGCACCGCCATGCAGACTTTGCCGAATTCATCCAGTACGCTGACCGGCCAATCGCGACGCATGAAACGCAGTTTCACCGCACCCTCGATCACCCGTTCAAGGTCCCGCTCATAGGAGGCTCGGATCATGTCGCATACGGGACGGATAAAAGAATCGGGGTATTTCTGCACAGCGCCGAAATCCAACAGCACTATGCGGTCCGGCTCGCCCGGGTTGGCGCCGAGACGAATGCGGTAGTTGCCAAAGTTGGGATCGGTCTGCAACTCGCCCCAGACAAACAGCTCGCGGAAAAATAATTCCAAAGCCGCCTGCGCCAGATGATTGCGCCGCGCCAGGGACAATTCCTGCACCTGCGCATGAGTGACGCCCAGACCCGGCTCATAGGAAGTGGCCATGACGTGAGACGTGGAGTATTCGGGGAAAACCTCGGGAACCACAAAAC
This sequence comes from Hahella sp. CR1, assembly GCF_029813005.1. Classification (NCBI taxonomy): domain Bacteria; kingdom Pseudomonadati; phylum Pseudomonadota; class Gammaproteobacteria; order Oceanospirillales; family Hahellaceae; genus Hahella; species Hahella sp. CR1. Next base: position 78,351 of record NZ_JAPELK010000011.1, on the reverse strand, counting down.
GGTCGTCATCTTTGAGCATCTCGCCGAAGCGGCGGGTGGTTTCCAGCTCAAGACTGTAATTCACTTCCCGGTGCATCATGACGCGGACTTCTTCCAGCCACTCGTCGAAGTCAGGTCCGAAGGAGACCATGCGGGCGACTTTCAACAAGCGGGCGACGGAATCCAGATCCGAATCCACCGCTTCCGCAACACCGGGATATTGAATCTTAAGACATAGCTCTCGGCCGTCGGACTTGCGCCGCGCCCGATGCACCTGCCCCAGCGAGGCGGCGCCGATGGGCTCATGCTGGATATCCAGCTCCTTGAGCTTATCCGCGCCCAGCTCCTGTAACAGGACTTGATGAATCTTGCTCCATCCCAGAGCGGTAGTGCGGTCTTCCAGAGTATGCAGGGCCTCGGTCACTTCCACAGGCAGGAAGTGTTCCCCATACAACGCCATGACCTGGCCGATTTTAACCACACTGCCTTTGAGCTGTCCCAGCTCCTCCACCAGATACTGAGCCTGACGGGACAGCGCTTCGCGACGGCTTTCCTCACGTTTTTCACGGGACTTGAACAGATTGGCGGCCATATTGCCCGCCAACCGCGATCCCGCGACCAAACCCGCCCGCGTCAGGCTGAGGCGTCGTTCAAAGCTTCCTGTCTTGATACGGTCAACCTCCCGGGCATTGTTCTTGGCGTTTGGTTTATCACTCATGCCGCATTCAATATTCCCTTTAAAAGTTTCGCGTCAGGAGATGCTCTCGCCGGCGGCCTGCTTGTCCGCGTGATAGGAAGATCTCACCAACGGGCCGCTCGCCACCTGCTTAAAGCCGATTTCGTAACCATAATCCGCCAGTTCCTTGAACTCATCAGGATGCACGAAACGCACGACCGGCAGGTGATCTTTGGATGGAGCCAGATACTGGCCCAGAGTCAGCATATCGGTATTGTGCGCGCGCAGATCTCTCATGACCTGCTTAACTTCTTCAATTTCTTCGCCAATACCCAGCATCAGGCCAGATTTGGTCGGCACGTCCGGCGCCGCTTCTTTGAAACGCTTCAACAACAAAAGAGACCAGGCGTAATCAGCGCCGGGGCGCGCCTGCTTGTACAAGCGGGGCACCGTCTCCAGGTTATGGTTGAAAACGTCAGGCGGAGACTCGCGCAGAATATCCAGCGCCACGTCCATGCGACCACGGAAGTCAGGCACCAGCACTTCGATTTTCAGATTTGGGCTGTATTTGCGGGATTCGCTAATGCACTTGGCGAAGTGCCCTGCGCCGCCGTCGCGCAGATCGTCGCGGTCCACCGAAGTGATGACCACGTACTTAAGATTCATTTCAGCAATGGCTTGCGCCAGATGCGTCGGCTCGTTTTCGTCAAGCGCGTTAGGGCGGCCATGGGCCACGTCGCAGAAAGGACAACGGCGCGTACAGATGTCCCCCATGATCATGAAAGTAGCGGTGCCATGGCTGAAGCACTCGCTCAGGTTAGGGCAGGACGCCTCTTCGCAGACAGAATGCAGGTTCAGCTTACGCAGCTTTTGCTTGATGGCTTCCACACTGGGGGAAGAGGACAGGCGCACCCGAATCCAGTCCGGTTTTCTGGGCACAGCGTCAGTCGCGATAATCTTGACGGGATTGCGGGATACTTTGTCGTAACCGCGCAGCTTAACGCCCTGCTCCACCCGCTTGACCGCCGCTTTCGGCGTCTCAGCCAGAGAACCTTGTACGTTGGTTTCACTCATCTCCGGGTAACCCTCTCTGCTCTACAACTGATTGGAAGCCCGCTGCGCGGACAAATTGGCTCAGCCACGCATCGGCGACTGATGCCCAGCTCACATCCGGTACGAATTCTTTTATCTGCGTCATTCGCAACCCCTGATAGCCGCAGGGATTAATGCGCAAAAAGGGCTCCAGATCCATATCCACATTCAAGGCCAGACCATGGAATGAGGAACCGCGTCGAATTCTCAACCCCAGGGACGCTATTTTGGCGTCGCCCACATACACGCCGGGCGCATCTTTGCGGGCATGGGCTTCGATACCGTATCCCGCCAGCGTATCCACCAGCGTGTTTTCGATCATTGTCACCAGATCTCGGGCGCCCATTTTGAGACGCCGCAGATCCAAAAGTAAATACACCATTAGTTGGCCGGGACCGTGGTAGGTCACCTGACCGCCGCGATCCACCTGCACGACAGGAATATCGCCGGGAAACAACACATGTTCGGCGTCGCCAGCCTGTCCCTGGGTGAAAACAGATTCGTGCTGCAACAACCAGACTTCGTCAGTGGTCTCAGCGTCACGCTGTTGCGTAAAGTCCTGCATCGCTCGCCAAACCGGCTCATAAGGCATCAGGCTAAAACGTCGCACGATCAGCGTTTGCGTCGACGCTACAGTTTCCATCTCGACAGAGTCCTGCTGCATCACGACTTACAGCACCATTTGCACAGCGCTGTGCGCTTTCAGGTCCAGGAACAGACGACGAATATGCTCTTCGCTCTGGGCCTGAATACTGAAACGCAATGAAAGATATTTACCGTTGCGGCTGTCGAGCACGTCAATCGAAGACGCATCAAACTCAGGCGCATGGGCGCGTACAATTGTCGCCACGGTTTCCTGAAAATCAGGCCCCGCCACACCGATGACTTTCAACGGATAGTCGCAGGGAAATTCAATTTTGGGAGCCTCTTTTTGGCTATCGGTCATGAGAGCACCTTTAACAGCAACCAAGACAAACCGCCTGGGTTAAAAATGAACAAAACCTCTGGTCGCCACGCGGCCAGAGGTCTGCTTATTATACGCTTTTACAGGGCGTTTTGGCTCGCCCTTGTCCCGGCGTTTGCGCTTATTCAAATAATCCCATAAAGAACAGCACGATAGCATGCCAGATACGCTTGAAGAAGCCAGCTTCCTCAACCGCTTCCAGGGCCACCACCGGCTTTTCCAGCAGCAACTCGCCGTTCAGCTTAACGGTTAGTTTGCCCAGCTCCGCGCCCACTTCAATCGGCGCCTTGATGACTTTGTCGATATCGACCGTGGCTTCCAGCGCGTCTTTCTTGCCGCGTGGGATCGTCACCACAATTTCCTTGCTCAGGCCAAGCGGAACCGTATCGGCGGAGCCGGCCCAAATGTCGCTGTCCACCAGCTTTTGTCCGGCGGAGTACAGCTTATGGGTTTCAAAATAACGGAAACCATAGTTCAGCAGCTTCAGCGTCTCGCGAGCGCGGGCTTCTTCGCTCTTGGTGCCCATCACTACACTGATCAGACGCATGCCGTCGCGCACAGCGGAGGACACCAGACAATATCCCGCTTCTTCCGTATGGCCGGTTTTCAGACCATCCACGGACTTGTCGCGCCACAACAGCAGGTTGCGGTTCGGCTGACGGATATTGTTGTAAGTAAAGTATTTTTCTGAATAAAGCGGATATTGTTTAGGGAAGTCGTTGATAATTGCTTTCGCCAACTTCGCCAAGTCATGCGCGGAGGAGTAATGGTTCTCCGAAGGCAGGCCAGTGGCGTTTTCAAAATTGGTGTTATTCATGCCCAGACGCTGCGCGTGCTGGTTCATCATGGAAGCAAACGCGTCTTCACTGCCGGCGAGAAACTCCGCAACAGCGACGCTGGCGTCGTTGCCGGACTGAATGATAATGCCCTTGATCAGATCACCCAGACGAACGCTGGTGCCCTCACGCACGAACATTTTAGAACCGCCGGTCTTCCAGGCTTTCACGCTGATCGGCGCTTCGTCATTGAAGTTGACGTTGCCCTGATTAACTTCGTAATCCAGCACATAAGACGTCATCATCTTGGTCAAGCTGGCGGGAGGAAGGCGTTCTTCAGAATTTTTCTCAACGATAATGGCGCCGCTTTCAGCGTCCATCAGGATGTATGAAGAGGCTGCGATTTGCGGAGCCGAAGGAATCAGGGAAGCTTGGTCCGCCCAGGCTGCGCTAACGGCCCAGCACAGGAAAAATGCAATATAAACTCGCATCCTTGGTAATGACATGATTGGTTCTCTGGCTTTTACTTGGATTTGTGTGTGATTAGGTCGCGGTTTTGCTGCTGAATAGTAACGGAAAGCCGGGGTTAATTCACCCCGAACTGAAACTCTGTCGCATTAACTTGCGGTAACCCGTAACCCCGCGTTCAAATGCTGGGATTATTCAGCGACCGCTTGATCAGCATGGTTTCCGGATAGGCTGCGCGCTGCAGAATATCCAGAAAACGAGCGGCTTCTTCCTCTTTCACGAACGGCCCTACTCTCACCCGATAGATCGAGTCTGTTTCCGGCTTGCTAACGAAGACCGGCGCATCCAGCAGCGAGCTGATGTGGTTGCGCACTTTAATCGCCCCCAGTTCCGTGCTGAACGCTCCCACCTGTAAAAAATATCCTTGCGCCGCGCCTGAAGATGTTGGTGTTGGCGCTGGCGCCGGAGCCGACGTCACAACGGGCTTGGAAGTCGCCGCGTGCGCTACCTGCGCCGGCGTCGTGGCTTCCGTCACCACTTCCACTCTTACGCGGGCGGTGCCCTTCTTGTCGTAACCCAGCTTTTTCGCCGCCGCGTAGGATAAATCAATCAGTCTACCGCCATGGAACGGCCCACGATCATTCACCCGCACGATCACGCTGCGGCCATTTTCCAGATTAGTCACCCGCACATAAGTAGGCAAAGGCAGGCTTTTATGGGCGGCGGTATAGTCATACATGTTGTATGTTTCGCCGTTGGACGTCTTATAGCCGTGAAACTTGGTTCCGTACCAGGAGGCCACGCCTTCTTCCACATAGCCGTCGCTGGTGTTCATCACGTAGTAGGTTTTACCCCAAACAGAATAAGGGCTTTTGTTACCGCCGCGACTACGCGGCTCTTTGCGGGGAGTCGGCTCTTTCAGGTGGCTCAGGTCCACATCGCCGTCCGGTCCCCGATCGTTCTGAATATGATAGCGGGAGGAAGGCGTCGTGGAGCACCCCGCCGCCAACAGGACCATCAGCAACGTCAGGGCGTTAAGCCCCAGTCGCGTCCGCTGGCCCGTCCGTATTGCTCGAATCATCGTTTCTTATCGCCTCACTGAGTTGGAACACCGCCATGGCGTATAAATCGCTGTGGTTATAGCGGGTTATCACATAAAAATTCTGTAGTCCCAGCCAATATTCCTTGCCGGATTCCGCCTCCAACGCCATCAGTCTGGCGCGAGTTTTATCATCCAATGACTCAGGGACGGGCACACCCGCCTTTTTTAATTTATCGACGCTTTGCGCCGGCTTCTGTTTCTTCGGCAATAACGAGGCTGGCGGCGCTTTTTGCATCTCGACCTGCATCGCCACGCCCTCGCCCTGACGCCAGCCATGCCGCGCCAGGTAATTGGCCACGCTGCCAATCGCATCCGTTTTGTCAGTCAGAATATCAGCAATCTTATCGTCATTAAAATCAACGGCATAGCTGCGGTAACTGCTAGGTATGAACTGCCCATACCCCATTGCGCCCGCATAGGAGCCCGTCAGGCTCATGACGTCGAAGCCCTGCTCCCGACCAAGCAACAGGTATTGCTCCAGTTCGCTGCGGAAGAACTTGCTACGCGGCGGGTAATCAAACGCCAGCGTGGATAAGGCGTCAATAACCCGGTAGCGCCCCTTATGGCGACCGTACAGAGTTTCCACGCCAATAATCGCCGTGATGACCTGCGCCGGGACGCCATATTGCGCTTCAGCCCGAAGCAACGCGTCCTTGTTCTCCTTCATAAACACCTTACCGCCGGCAATGCGCTGGTCGGTGAGAAATATCCGGCGATAATCCTTCCATTCCAGCACTTTCTCCGCCGGCCGCTTCATCGCGTCGATAATGTCCTGCTTTTTCTCCGCACCAGAGAAAATCTGCTGTAGCTGCGCCTTATCAAAGCCATGCTTGCTCGCCATGCTGGCGATAAATTTTTTGGCTTCCGGGTGAGTCTTATAGGCGACGTTTTCTTCCGCCGCATTCGCCACGCCTGCGCTCAACGCACTGAGTACAAGCATCGCCAGCGCGGACTTTTTTATTCTTTGAGGAATGTTCCAGGATTGCATAGATCCCCTTCGTCTCGGAGGAGGCCCCACCATAGAGCAGGACAGCCTTTTGAGTTTATCTGGACAGCATTTTCTTATGAGTATGAATCGACATCAGTATGCCGAACGACGCCATCAGGGTAAGCACGGACGTACCGCCGTAACTGACCAATGGCAAGGGCACGCCAACGACCGGCAGTATGCCGCTCACCATGCCCATATTGACGAAAACGTAAACGAAGAACGTCATGATCAGCGATCCCGCCAGCAGACGGGAAAACGTATCCTGACCGTTAGCCGCGATATATAGCCCGCGACCGATAATCATCATATACAGCGTAAGAATACAGGCCACGCCGATATAGCCGAACTCCTCCGCCAGCACAGCGATAATAAAGTCCGTGTGGCTCTCCGGCAGGAAGTCCAAATGGGATTGAGTGCCTTCCAGCCAGCCTTTACCGCCAAAGCCGCCGGAGCCAATCGCCGTTTTGGACTGAATGATATTCCAGCCTGTGCGTAAAGGGTCCGACTCGGGATCAAGGAACGTCAGCACCCGCTGCTTTTGGTAATCGTGCATAACGAAAAACCACATCGCCGGCGCCAGCGCCGCGACGCCCGCCAGACAGCCGAGAATCCAACGCAGTCCAAGTCCTGCGAATAACAACACGAAAACGCCTGACGCGGCGATCAGGATCGCCGTTCCCAAGTCAGGCTGCTTGGCGATCAAGGCGGCGGGGACAAAAATGATGATCAGCGCCCCGATAATATGTTTGAAAGATGGGGGTAAAATACGATCCGAGAGGTACCAGGCCACCATCATCGGTACCGCCAGCTTCATAAATTCCGATGGCTGCACCCGTACGCCAACGCCAGGAATTTTCAGCCAGCGCTGCGCGCCTTTGGCGTCGCTACCGAACACCAATACCGCCACCAAACCGGCCAGTCCAATAAAAAATACCCATGGGGCCCAGCGGCGAAATACTTGTGGATCAAATCGAGCCAGTATCAGCATCAAAGAAGAGGCGACAGCGAAGTGAATACCTTGTCTGGCCACATCAGACATGCTTTTTTCACTGCCGCTATACAGTACAAACAAACCGCCAAGCACCAGAGTCAGCAGCAAAGTAAATAGCGGAACGTCGATGTGAAGAATGCTGGCAAGCGTGCGAGGTCGACTGAAATGCGCCTCACCGCCGGGTAACTGCCTTACGAAATCGCTGCTTTTCATATCCCAGGTATCGATCTGCGTCGCCCAACTTCGGTCGGGACAAATGTTTATAGTAATAATCGCAACGGGACCCGCCCGCGCATCAATACAAATCTAGTTCAGGGCGAAGCCGCCTGCATCTGCCCTGGCTCCAGCTTAGGCCCAACCAGGTGAGCGTCAAACATCTTGCGCGCCACTGGCGCAGCTGCGCCGCTACCGCCTCCGCCGTTTTCAACCAATACCGCTACGGCGATTTTGGGGTTGTCCACTGGCGCAAACCCAACGAAAAGCGCATGGTCGCGATGACGCTCAGCGATGGCTTCCGCATCGTACACGGCATTCTGTTTGATGCCGATCACCTGCGCTGTCCCGGTTTTCCCCGCCATTTTGTAGGAGGAGTCCTTACCACTGGAACGGGCAGTGCCGTGACGCCCATGCATAACGCCTTCCATCGCCTTGATCACATAGTTCCAGTACCACTCCTGCTTGAGCGTAACGTCAGGAGGCGACTCAATATCCGCCACTTCACTTTCATTGATGGTCTTGATCAAACGGGGACGCACCCACTTGCCTCGATTAGCCAAAACCGCCGTCGCCGTGGCCAACTGCATGGGAGTGGAAAGCATAAAGCCCTGACCAATTCCCATATTCAACGAATCGCCAGGGAACCAGGGAAGTCGCCGCGCCGCACGCTTCCACTCCCGCGAGGGCAAGATGCCGTCCTGGGCTTCGTCGATGTCGTAAACCATCTGCTCGCCGAAGCCGAACTGCGCCATGTAGGCATACATATTATCGACCCCCATTTTGAAGGCCATGTCATAGAAGAAAACGTCGCAAGACTGCTCGATGGAGGCATTGAGGTCCACCCAACCATGGCCGGAGCGTTTCCAGTCGCGATACTTGCGGTCATCGTTTTTAAGTTGATACCAGCCTGGATCCCATACCCGGGAATTGACGTTGATGGTTTCCGTATCCAGTCCCGCCAGACCAAGAAATGGTTTGATGGTGGAGCCAGGCGGATACTGTCCCCGCAGAGCGCGGTTAAAGAGAGGGATGTCCGGCGAATCCTGCAACGCTTTGTAGGTCGCGGAGTCGATGCCGGTGACAAACAGGTTGGGATCAAAACTGGGCGTACTGACCAGCGCGAGAATCCCGCCAGTGGATGGCTCTATCGCCACGACCGCGCCCCGTCGGCCATCCAGCGCTTCGATGGCCGCGCGTTGTAAATTGACATCCAGATACAGTGAAATATCCGCGCCCGGGGTTGGCGCAACACGGTCAAGAACTCTCAGCACACGACCGCGCGCGTCAGTCTCTACCGTCTGATAGCCAACAGAACCATGCAGCAGGCTCTCATAATGGCGTTCCACCCCAAGCTTGCCGTAGTACTGTGTGCCGCTGTAGTTGGCGGGATCGACCTGTTTCAGTTCCCGCTCGCTGATGCGGCCGACATATCCCAGCACATGGGCCAGGGTGTCGCCCAACGGATAATAGCGGATCAACTCCGCCTCGACTTCAACCCCCGCGAGGCGGTGTCGGTTAACGGCGATGCGGGCAATTTCCTCCTCCGTCAGACGCGATTTCAGCGTCACTGACTCATAAGGCCGTCTGCGCTGCCCCATACGTTTTCGGAACGACTCCACATCGTCATCCGTAATCTCAAGAATGTCCTGCAGTTCCGCAATGGTGGCGTCCACGTCTTTGGTCCGCTCTTTCACCAGCGTGAGGGAAAATGTGGGTTGGTTATCCGCCAGCAAAACGCCGTTGCGATCATAGATCAGGCCACGAGTGGGCGTGATGGACTGCAATTGCATGCGGTTACGGTCGGAGAGGGTCTTATAGACTTCGTGTTGACTGATTTGCAGGTAGTAATAGCGGGCAAACAGCGCGATACTCAGGGCGATCACTCCCAGAGCAGCCCAAATGGCCCGATGAAAAAAAATGCGTTGCTCGCGGAAGTGGTCTTTCAGCTCTCGAGAAGCCATGGTTCTATGTGGTCAATACCGTCAGTTGCTGGTTATGTCAGGCTCCGCCGGTAGATATTATTCTGATCGCGGACGCAGGCGCTATTATCTTAGTCCTATCTATCCGAGGACGGTACTTACTATCTTTCCATTTTTCCCATACTTACCTTTTATTTTCCCTCTTCCTTAGCTTCCCTTATTTGAAAGGCAACTCAGCTCAGTCTTCAGTCCAGAATCAGGCTCAAGGGTCGGGGCCGTCAATACGACCCGCCCGCTGTCACCCTCGATCAGGCCAGACGCCAGTATAGCGATTACTCCCGGTGGTAAGGATGTCCTTGCAATATGGTCCAGGCTCGATAAAGTTGCTCTGCGAGCAGCACTCGAACCAACGGATGCGGCAGCGTCAGCGGCGACAGCGACCATTGCTGATTCGCTCTCGCTCGACACGCATTGCTCAACCCGTCCGGCCCCCCCACCAGCAAAGCGACATCCTGCCCGGACATACGCCAGCGCTCCATTTGTTGTGACAATTGAGGGGTGGACCAAGGCTTGCCTTCGACTTCCAATGCGACGACATGATCGCTAGAGCCCAGCGATTGCAAAATGCTCTCCCCTTCCTGGATCTTGAGCTTTTGCGGGTCCGCGTTCTTTTGACGCCTGGGCATGGGGATTTCGATGAGCTGCAAGGGCATGTCACGAGGCATACGTTTAACGTACTCGTTATAGCCCTGCTCAACCCAGCCAGGCATTTTACCGCCCACTGCGATTAGCTTTATCCGCACTGTAATTCTTTAATCGTCAATAAATACTTTATCGCCGGAATTACACGTGATGCGACATGGATTCCGCCACTGGCGAATCGCGCCAGAAGCGCTCCAGATCATAAAACTCCCGGGACGACGGCAGCATGACATGGACCACGATATCGCCCAGATCCACGAGGATCCAATCAGACGCCGCGCCGCCTTCAGAGCCCAGCGGACGGCCGCCGTTGGCTTTGACTTCAGCAATGACGTTATCCGCGATGGATTTAACGTGACGATTCGAGGTTCCGCTGGCGATGACCATGTAGTCCGTTACGCTAGTGCGGTCTTTTACATCCAGCACTGAGATATCTTTTGCTTTGATATCTTCCAGTGCCTTAATGACTATCTCTTTCAGATTTTCAGTCTCCATAACGCCTCATAGAGGGGGGGGTTAAAGAATATTTAAATAATGCGGCGCCCGCCGCCCGCAAGCGGTTTCCAATAACTGTCGCGTTGCAATAATTAAGGAAAAGCGCCCTAGGCATTCACAGCGCCATATAGACGATGCTGGCGAATATATCGCCACACCGAATCCGGTAGTAAGAAACGGGGGGATAGGCGCAAGCCGATTAGCTCACGCACCTTGGAACTGGAAATTCCCATTTGGGTAAGCGTAATAAATCCAACCTTTCCGGCAGGCTGGCGTATCAGGTCGTTATTGCTCTCTGCGGAGTGCTGACGCAAAAAATCTCCCAACTCACCTTGCTCACAAAATGACCAACCAGGTCTGTTAACCACCATTATATGGGCTAATTGAATAATTTCCAGCCATCTTCGCCATTTTGGCAGCGACTCAAAAGCGTCTGTCCCCATAACGAATACCAACGGCCGCTGATTACCGACCTCCTGACGCAGCTCCAACAGCGTATCCACCGTATAGCTGGCGCCGGTTCTGCGCACCTCAACTTCGTCAATGCGCAAGCCTGGTTCTCCTTCCAACGCCAGTCGCAGCATCGCCAGACGATGCTCGCCAGAGGCCTTGGGCGCGGCGCGATGGCGAGGGTCGCCACAGGGAATCAGGCGCACTTCCGCCATCTCGCCGAAGTGCTGCTGTAATTCCAGCGCCGTACGCAAGTGACCGAAGTGTATAGGGTCAAAAGTGCCGCCAAGCAGCACTATGGGAGAATGTTCCTGCATGATCAGGTAGGAAGTCTTTCCTCGCGCCCGTTACTGCCGAATATGGCCATCCCCGAGCACCACGTATTTTTGTGAGGTCAGTCCTTCCAAACCGACGGGACCGCGCGCGTGAATTTTATCGGTGGAAATGCCGATTTCCGCGCCCAGGCCATACTCGAAACCGTCTGCAAATCGCGTGGAAGCGTTGATCATCACTGAACTGGAATCCACCTCCGTCAGAAAACGACGGCCTTTGCTGTAGCTCTCTGTCACAATCGCATCAGTATGTTGCGAGCCATAGTGATTGATATGAGCAATCGCGCCGTCCAGATCTTCCACTACTTTGATGGCCAGAATCGGCGCCAGATATTCCTCAGACCAGTCCGCCTCTACCGCGCTCAACGCCTGTGGCAGGATTTCCCGGGTCCGCTCGCAGCCACGCAACTCAACGCCTTTCTCGGCGTAGGCTTGCGCCAACTGCGGCAAAATGGTTGCGGCGACAGGCGCGTCCACCAATAGCGTCTCCATGGTATTACACGTGCCATAACGCTGGGTTTTCGAGTTAACCGCAATAGTCAGGGCTTTATTCAGATCCGCATCGCGGTCAATAAAAACATGGCAGACGCCATCCAGATGCTTGATGACGGGCACCCGGGCTTCGCGACTGATGCGTTCGATCAATCCCTTGCCGCCACGAGGTACGATAACGTCGACATAGTCTGGCATGGTAATCAGTTCGCCCACAGCAGCCCGGTCCGTCGTCTTAATCACCTGCACCACCGACGCCGGCAAGCCTGCGGCTTTCAGACCTTTCTCGATACAAGCGGCGATCGCCTGATTGGAATGGATAGCTTCGGAGCCCCCACGCAGAATAGTGGCGTTGCCTGATTTCAAGCACAGGCTGGCCGCTTCAACGGTCACATTGGGACGAGACTCATAGATGATGCCCACTACGCCCAACGGCACGCGCATTTTGCCAACCTGAATTCCGCTCGGGCGATAGTTAAGGCCAGTGATTTCGCCTACCGGGTCCGGCAGCGCTGCAACCTGATGCAAACCTTCGATCATGGCGTCGATACGGGCTGGCGTCAGCTCCAGACGATCCAGCAATGCTGCATCCAGTCCATTCGCCCGACCGGATTCCAGATCCTTGCCGTTAGCGGCCATCAGTTCTTCTCGCGCGGCGTCGATAGCTTCCGCAGTAGCGATCAGCGCTTTGTTCTTGACGCCGGTGTCTGCTTTAGCAATCAAACGGGACGCCGAGCGGGCTTCGCTCCCCACTTCGTGCATGTAGGCATTTATATCCATGCAGTCTAAGACCTCTGCTTGGTATTTCCGAAACATGATGTAAACTGGCTATTATACATCAGCAAATGCTGAATAATACTGACAACTTATACTCAAATCCTCGATGCATAATATAAAACAACATGACGCCCGTTGAGCTGAACAACCAACTGCGCAGTAAAGCTTATTCTCTCGCGGCGGTGGTCGCCGCACTTCTGGCGCTGGGCGCCGCACTTTTCGCAGAGTGGTTGATGGCTGGCGTCTCCGGCGTATTCGCTGGCCTGCTGCTGGCCAACGGCAAGCTCAATCAACGCCATGGAGAGCAGCCAGCTCCGTTATGGTTGTCCCATGTGATAGTGGTATTTCTGGTGCTCATCACCCTGGCGGCTATGGTGCGCTACCCGGGCACCGCCGAACAATGGTGCTACATCGTGCCGTTGATCGCCTTTCTGATTTATCGGATTCAAGTGGCGACCATCGTCACTTCTGCTTACTCCATCGCGCTGGCGCTCGCGCTTATCGGCTACTATCAAGGGCCGGAAAAAGTGCAGATCTTCTTCATCTATCTATTAAGCCTGGCGATGTCTCTGGCTTTTGTGTATTTGCGTGAGATCAAAGAGCAGCAGCTCAAACCACTACGCCGTACCGATAACCTTACCCTCGCCTCCACTCGCGAATATCTGACTCAGGATCTCGACAAGGAAATCCAGCGCAGCGAGCGGGAGGGCACCGACTTGTCCATTCTGGCGTTGAGCATCGACAGCAACTCCCTGGAACACGCTTCCGCAGACGATAAAGACCACATCCTGCACAGGCTGGGGCGCATGTTGCACGAGAATCTACGCCTGTTCGACAGCTATTACCGCTATGAAAACGTGGACTTCATTATTCTGCTGCCTCACTGCAATTCCAGAGAGGCGGCGAAGAAGGCGTCACAACTGAGAGTAAAAGCCAAGCAGGCGTTAAGCACGCGCGAGATCACGGTCACCGTTAGCCTGGGGCTGGCGACGCTGAATGTGGGCGATACTCCGGAAACCCTGATCGCCAACGCCCGCCGCGCGCTCACATTCGCCCGTAACAAAGGCGCGAATCAACAGACTGAATTCCTGGAAATGGAATCCGAAGGAGGGGCGACACTTGCTGGCTGAGTCCTATCTACGCACCCGTACGCGTATCGCCTTATATCTGGCGACGTTATTCCTGCTGCTGTTCATGTCCGTGCAAAATGTGCGCTACGGCTTATACGACCTGTTTTACATGAGTATTCTGCTGGCGCCGGCAATGCTGTTCGGCGCTATTTACGCCTGGGCGCGACGCAGCGACCTGAACGCCTACGGCGGCCATCTCGCAGTGTTGACGGTCATGCTCGTCGTGGTCGCGCTGCAGTTAAGCGGCGGTCAAAAAGCGATCGTGCATTGGCTTTATGGCATCGGGCTGTTCAGCTTTCTGCTTCTCCCCTTGCGCCCCGCCTTCACGTTCAACATTGTCACCCTGCTTATCAGCAGCGTCGCCCTGTCCTACAGCGACTCGTTCTACAGCACGCTGCGTTTCGCCACCAGTTATGCGCTGTTAGTCGGCCTGGCCGGCGTTTACGCCTATTTGTATCACCATAAATCCCGCTTTCTGGTGCATGCCTCCATCAAGGACCCGCTCACCGGCGCCTATAACCAAAAGCACTTGGAGTTTTCGCTCAAACAGGAAATTTCCCGCTCGGAAGCCACCTCCCATCCTTTGTCTCTGGTGGTATTGGAAGTCGACTTTTTTGATCAGCAACGAGAAGTGCAAGGACAGAACTTCATTAACGAGCTGCTTTCTCAGTTTGGCGCCCAGCTTCTGCAAATGACCCGGGCTGGCGACAGCATCTATTACGTCGATAACGGCCGCTTTTTCATCATGCTGCCGATGACGCCGGAAGAAGGGCTGCTGGTGATTGCGGAGCGTTTACGCCGCAGTGTGGAGGAGCGCACCTGGCCAATCATCGACAGTCTCACTGTCAGCGTAGGCTGCCTGACGCGTAAATCCGGAGAAACGGATGATCAGGCGCTTACGGACCGTGCGCTGACCGCTTTGAAACAGGCCCAGCAGTCCGGCCATAACCGAGTGGTGCTGAGCAAGTCCAAATAACAGGGGCCGTACAGGCTCCTGCCGCCGCTTGGTAATTAAACCGCCGCCTTTTATTCTCGCCTGCTGCATACGCTTGCGTTGAAGCCGAACATTACCAGTCTTTCAGGGCGGAAAGTTAGAAAAACGGCCGTCTGCGGCATAAAATAGCCCGCCGAAAAGCGCTTTCCTGAAAATCTTACACAGGATGATGCGCCAATAGATTCAGTTGCAAAGGAAACACTGTGTCTCCGAACTCTCTTCTTATTTGGGTGCAACAACATCCTGACTGGTTAGCCATCGCCGTATTCCTGGTGGCGTTTCTGGAGTCCCTGGCTATCGCCGGCATTATTATTCCTGGCGTCGTATTGCTGTTTGGGCTGGCTGCGATTTGCGGCGGCGGCGCGCTCGCGTTGCAATGGACAATCATGGCGGCCTTCCTCGGCGCAGTCCTTGGCGATGGCTTGAGTTTCTATTTGGGTAAATACCTGGATGTCCGCGTTCGCGGGCTGTGGCCTTTGTCGAAATACCCTGACCTTCTGACTCAGGGTGAAAGCTTCTTTCAACGCCATGGCGGTAAAAGCGTCATTATCGGGCGCTTCATAGGCCCGGTCCGCCCCGTCATTCCCCTGGTGGCGGGGATGCTCAATATGAGCGCGCGCCGCTTTTTCACCTTTAATCTGCTGTCCGCTCTGGCCTGGGCGCCCTTTTATGTCGTACCCGGTTTTCTGGTCGGGGCCGCTATCGATACGCGCGCGCCACTGCCTCCACATTTCTACCCGGTATTAACAATCGTCGTTCTCATCCTGGTGAGCCTGGCCAGCTTGTTCACTCAGTTTCATTATCAACTGCGCCCCAGCGGCAAACTTTACCGCTCCCTGCTCCGTTTCGGCGCCAAGCGTCCAGGAGTCAGCCGTTTGTGGGCCAATAGTTACAGCCTTCGCGACGGCGTTAAAGAATATCCCATCAGCTCCTTTTTACTGGGTTCCTGCGCGTTGTTGCTTTTCATACTGTGGACTTTGTTGGTGATGAACACTGACGCAGTGTCGCACCTGAACGCCTGGGTCGCAGAGAATATGCAGCGCCTGCACACTCCTATTCTGGATTATCTCTTCATAGGCATGACGCTACTGGGCGACCCCACATTTCTATATATCGCCTTTGGATTCTTCGGCCTCTTATTACTGTTGCAGAAAAACCTGCGCCTGATGCTGTGTTGCGTCGGCGCGGGTTTGGTCACTCACGCCGCCACCACCGGGCTGAAACACTGGCTGCAGGTCGCGCGGCCGGAGGCGCTGCTGGCGCCGGCGTCTTTCGCCTACCCAAGCGGCCATACCAGCGGCGCAGTACTGGTCTACGGATTAGCGACATCAATGCTGGCGCGGGAGTTCAGTCCACCACGACGCTGGCCGATCTATATTTCCGGCGCGATGGCCGCCTTGCTGGTGGCGTTCAGCCGTCTGTACCTGGGCGTGCATTGGTTTTCGGATGTCGTCGGCGGCGCCTTACTGGGGCTGACGGTCTGTGGTTTCGCCCGGGTGGCGCAGAGTCATTTCGACAGAACTCCCATGTGGCGGGGCGGCTGGCGTTATGGGTTGTTATTCGGATTTGTTCTGGCGGCGTGCGCCTATCTTGGTTGGACCATGCCGGAAGCCGTCAGTATTCAAATGCAGAGATAAAGCAGAAATAAGACAAAGTCAAAAGACACCCTGGGCTACTCCGCCAACGCGTGAATAAGGTAGCGAATTTGCTCAAGCCGATAGATGGGATCGTCAAGGGTCAACAGATACTGTTTATCCTCCATCGCCAGCGGCAACAGTTCCACCAGGCGCCACCCCACATCACGGGCGTCTTGAAAGTCCACGCTCATGCCCAGCGCCTGTATCACTGGATGACGCAAAAGATCTCCCAGAAGGTCCGCCAGCTCGGAGTATTGTTCAGGGGTTTCCGTCGGCGTCTCCAGACCTAACGCTTCGACTTTAGCCACATATAATCCATCGCTTTGCCTATGTGCGTGGGAAATGCTCACCTTGCACTCGCCTTCCGCGGTGATTCCCAAGAAGCCGTTAGGCAGCTGCTGGAAGTCGACAACCCTTGCGTAGGAGCCAACGTCAAAGAAAGTACAGTCTCCGCTCGCCTCCTTGCCGTCTTTGATCAGCACAACGACGAACCCTTCGTGAGATTTCAGACAACGGCTGATCATGGACAGATAACGTTGTTCGAATATCTGCAGCGGCAATCGCCCCTTTGGGCACAACACGGAATTCAGCGGAAATATAGGGAACTCTTTCGTCATTATCGCAGCATCCACCCCGTTAAGCCGGGGAACAGCGCCTGTCTGTTCGCCTTGCGTCGCTCCTTACGCGTCAAAGCGGCCTAATCTCAGATATTAGACCGCCTATGTGAAATGGCAAGTTACTGAAACAAAAGGCCCTGACTTGCGTCGCCACGCTGGCTATATTTGTTTCATAATCATGAAAACAACGCACCAAGCAGAGTTAAACCAAGCCCAACATGTCTTTATCCGATCGCCTCCCTATCGTCACCGGTCTGGCCGGCGTATCCGCCACAGAGAATTCACGCGCCCGATTCTGGGGGCAGATTTTGGAGTGGCCAATGATGCTGTTGGCGATCTGGATCATTATCGAGTGGTATTTACAGGCCAACGATGAGTTGTCCGGCGACGCGCTGCTTATCACAGACTGGCTGATCTGGCTGTTCTTTATCGTGGAGACGCTCCTGCTCACCGCCCTGGTGGACAAAAAAACCTATTACCTGCGCAATAATTGGGTCAACCTGATCATCATTCTGTTCGGCTGCCCGCTGATTTGGTGGTTCTCGCCGCTGGCCGGCGCGTTACGCACCCTGCGGTTGCTGGTTATGTTCAGCCTGTTGCTGCAGATTTCCGGCACCGCGCGACGCCTTCTCTCTCGGCACAATCTAGGCAACACGCTGTTTATCGGTTTTATCGTGATTGTTATGGCGGGGTTTATCATCGCAGGACTGGATCCCGCCATTGAAACGCCCTGGGACGGGGTCTGGTGGGCCTGGGTCACGGTGACGACGGTCGGCTATGGCGATATAGTGCCGACCAGCACCATCGGAAGACTGTTCGCCTCCTTTTTGATTCTTCTCGGCATGGCGTTGTTTTCATTACTGACAGCGGGCTTTTCCGCCTTCTTCGTTTCTCAGGACGAAAAAGATCAAGTACGCCGCGATCTGGAAATTCTGAACAAGCTGAACGATCTGGAAATGAAGATGGAGCGGATGGAGCGCCATATCACCGTGTTAGCGGAGGAAGTTAACGTCAAAAACAATGGTCGTTCCGATGCGGCGGAAGATCCGGACCCGCAACAAACGCCGGACGTTTAGTCCGTCAACAAACGCCGCACGCTGTTGATTTCTTCTTCCGCCATTTGCAGCACCTGCAGGCTACGCTGTGGCGATAATTCACCCAGGGCCAATTTATGGAAGGCGGGAACCTGATCCAAGGGCGGTATGACGCCATGCTCCGGTTTGCCAATATATGAATGGATCTGCGCCACGATCACCAGATCCGCATAGGTGGGCGTCTCCTGGCCGGAATCGTACATGTAGTCTTCGGCATGGCGCGCCGCCGCCACAAAGGCGTCAGGAAACTCCCAGCTCTCCAGTAAGGCGCAACCGATTTCCTGCCGCAGCTCCATAATCAGGCTCTCCAGCATGTCCTCGTGAGTCCGCAGCGCCGGATGTTCTTCCGCGTACATAATCACCGGCACCACGCCGATGTCATGGAGAATGCCCGCCAGCAACGCCTGCTCCGGCTTGATGCCCGGCGTCATGCGCGCCAGCACAAATGAGATCGCGCCCACATCGGAGGAGTGTCGCCAGAGCTTGGTCATGCGTTTTTGCAGCATGGCGTTCTTGCTGCGGAAGATCTCCCGCAGCGTGAAAATCGTAATCAATTGTCGTGTGGTGTCCAACCCCAGGCGCACCACCGCGTCCTCACAGCACTCGATTTCCTTGAAGCCTCTATATAAGGGGCTGTTGGCGGAGCGAATCAATTTCGCCGTCAGCACAGGATCGCGCACGATCACTTTGGATATATCGTTGAGGTGAAAGTTGGGCTGCTCTGTGACATGACGAATACGCATCGCCATATCAGGTAAACTGGGCAAGGTCAGCCGATGCGCATTTAAATCCTGGTAAAACGAGGTGATCAACGAATAGGCCGGATGCTCCGTGCGGTCCACCTGCGACACGCCTTCGCCAATCTGATAGTCCAAAGGCGCGTCCTTCAGCATGCGGGTCAAGGTCGGCTGGTCCACCACCAGCATCACACAGGGCGACTTCGCTTTGACTTCATAGCGGCGAGGCTGCAAATGCGCGACGGGTTGGCGCGCCGCCTGAGACGCAGCAGCGATCAACGCCGTACGTCCATCTTCCGCCGTCAACGCGACTTCGCCTTCCAGCAGAAAATAGTCATAGCTGTCCTGACTTCCCAAGTCGAGAATCTTGGCGCCTTTGGAGTAGCGCCGATAATCCGCTCGGGAGGACAAAACCACCAACTGCGGGTCAGACAGCTTGGCCAGTAGAGAAAAGTGCTTCAGTCGCGACAAGTCAGAGCTTGCCTGATCAAGGGATTCTGATGACATGGGAGGCGCATTCCGGTTGGCTCACACTCTACAGTAGCAAGTCTAGACCTATATCCAAGTTGGGGCGACCTGTATCGGCAAAAGAATTTATGGGGTCAGGCAAGTTTGCTATCCTGTAGCCGATGAGTGCTTTTCGTTAGCTGTTTTAATAACCACGGAGTATAACCATGCCCGAATACCGCTCCAGTACCACTACCAAAGGCCGTAATATGGCTGGGGCTCGCGCTCTTTGGCGCGCCACCGGTATGAAGACCGAAGACTTTTCCAAACCCATTATCGCCGTTGTGAACTCTTTTACCCAGTTCGTCCCCGGGCATGTTCATTTGAAAGACCTGGGCCAGCTGGTGTGCAGGGAAATTGAAGCCGCCGGCGGCGTCGCAAAAGAATTCAACACCATTGCGGTGGACGATGGCATCGCCATGGGGCATGACGGCATGCTGTATAGCCTGCCCTCCCGGGAAATCATCGCCGACTCTGTGGAATACATGGCCAACGCCCATTGCGCTGACGCGCTGGTGTGCATCTCCAACTGCGACAAGATCACTCCGGGAATGCTGATGGCGGCGTTGCGCCTGAACATCCCCACTATTTTCGTTTCCGGCGGACCGATGGAAGCGGGTAAAACCAAGCTTTCCGAGCACAAGCTGGATCTGGTGGACGCCATGGTCATCGCGGCGGACTCCAGCGCCTCCGACGAACTGACCGAAGAGTACGAACGCTCCGCCTGCCCGACTTGCGGCTCCTGTTCCGGGATGTTCACGGCGAACTCCATGAACTGTCTGACTGAAGCCATCGGCCTGTCCCTGCCTGGCAACGGCACCACTCTGGCGACTCACTCTGATCGTGAACAACTGTTCCTGAACGCAGCGCGCCGCATCGTCGACTTGACCAAGCGTTACTATCAAGACGAAGACACGTCTGTATTGCCGCGCTCCATCGCCAGCTTCAAGGCTTTTGAAAACGCCATGACCCTGGACATCGCCATGGGCGGCTCCACGAACACCATTCTGCATCTGCTGGCGGCGGCTCAGGAAGCCGAAGTGGATTTCAGCATGACCCACATCGACCAACTGTCGCGGAAAGTCGGCCAGTTCTGTAAGGTCGCCCCCAACACGCCTAAGTATCATATCGAAGACGTGCATCGCGCCGGCGGCATCATGGCGATTCTGGGTGAGCTGGATCGCGCGGGACTGCTGCATACCGACCTTCCCACAGTGCACAGCGACACGATGAAAGACGCCCTGGACAAATGGGATGTCATGCGCAACAACGATCCGGAACTGCATAAGTTCTTTAAAGCCGGTCCGGCGGGCATCCCGACCCAGCAGGCCTTTAGCCAGTCCACGCGCTGGTCATCGCTGGATCTGGATCGCGAAAACGGCTGTATCCGCAGCGCAGAGCATGCGTTCAGCCAACAAGGCGGTCTGGCTGTGCTGTACGGCAACATCGCCGAAGACGGCTGTATCGTAAAAACTGCGGGCGTCGATGAAAGCATTCTGCTGTTCAAAGGCAAAGCCAGAATCTTCGAGAGCCAGGATGACGCCGTAAAAGGCATTCTGAACGACCAGGTAAAAGAAGGCGACGTGGTGATCATTCGCTACGAAGGCCCTAAAGGCGGTCCGGGCATGCAGGAAATGCTGTATCCCACCAGCTACCTGAAGTCGAAAGGACTTGGCAAAGCCTGCGCCCTGCTCACCGACGGACGTTTCTCCGGCGGCACCTCCGGTCTATCCATCGGCCACTGCTCTCCTGAAGCTGCGGCGGGCGGCGCTATCGGGCTGATTGAGGAAGGCGATGAAATCATCATTGATATTCCCAACCGCGGCATCAACGTCAGTCTGACGCCAGAGCAGCTCAATGAGCGCCGTCAGGCGATGGAAGCCAAAGGCGCCGACGCCTGGAAGCCTGCGCAACCGCGTCCGCGTAAAGTGACAACGGCATTGAAAGCCTACGCGCTGCTGGCGACATCCGCCGATAAAGGCGCCGTGCGTGATAAAGAGCTACTGAAGTAATCTGTAAAAGTTCAGATCTGATATCGCCCCACCCGTGCGGAGCCAGTCTCCGCACGGGCTTCACATTGACGCCGCGTCTAAAGCAACACTGCCTCCCCTCACCAACGCTTCCTTTGTTGTTCACCCTGTCAGAACTGTTGCTTCTTGGTTCCCTGCTTGGCTTCCGCCGTCAGAGGGTCTTCCGGCCAGGGATGTTTGGGGTAACGGCCGCGCATGTCTTTGCGCACATCCGGATAGCTATTGCGCCAGAAACTGGCTAAATCACTGGTCACCGCCAGCGGTCTTTGCGAAGGGGATAACAAGTGAATCACCACAGGTACTTGCCCCCCGGCCACTCGCGGCGTTTCCGTCCAACCGAACAGCGCCTGTAGTTTAGCCGCCAGCACTGGACCGCTCTCCGCCAGATAATCCAGTGTCACTTTTTGCCCGGTTGGAATCGTCAATGCGACTGGCGCCTGAGCGTCGAGAGCCTGTTGTGCGGCGTAGTCGACCAATGTTTTCAGGGCCGACAGCAAGTCCAGTTTTTGCAGTCCCGCCCAGTTGGAGACGCCATTGAGGAAAGGACCGAGCCAGTTTTCCAGGTCCGCCAGTAAGGCGTCATCGCTCAACTCCGGCCATGCGTCAGGTTGTTGCCTGCGCATTAAAGTCACGCGGGCGCGCCATTGCCGTGCGGCATCGCTCCATGGCAGGCTGTCCAGGCCTTTGCGCCGTACAGCGGTCAACAGCGCCTCCCTAATCAGCTCCGGACTCACCGCAACGGGTCGCTCTTCCAGAATCAATGCGCCCAGCCGTTTGACTCGACGCGCCACCACCGTGCCTCGCTGATCATCCCAATCCGCTTGGTCTTCAGTGACGATATGAGCGCTCAAATCCAGCTCAAAATCGCCAGGACTCAAGGCCGCCGCCAAGTATATTCGGGACTCCCGCGCCTGACCATCAAGGTCGGCCGCCACCAGCCAAGTCTCTCGCCCCAGCGAGTCTTCTTCCGCCAGCGCCGCGCCGCGTCCATTACTGAGCTGGTAACGGGGACTTGAGCAAGTGCGCCGTCGGGCGATGCGGTCTGGGTAGGCCAACGCGAGTAGCCGGCCGACCGCATCCATCCCAAGCTCGTCAGAGGCTTTGCCGTCTATAAGCTTGCGCACATCCTGACGTACGCTTTCCAAGCGTCGGCGATCCAGCCCGGCGCCTTTGTATTCCCCGCGCAGGGCTCGCACACGCTGCTGCAGATCTGCGCCGGCATCCCGCCCCAGCAGATCCCGCTCGCCCAGGAGCGCCGCGACTTCCGCCGCAAGCACCGGCGCGCCGATCGCTTTCCCCATCACCACCATATGCGCCAAACGGGGGTGGACGCCGAACTCGCGCAGACTTTCCCCATGAGAGGTAATTGCGCCAGTCTCATCCAGCGCGTCCAACCAGCGCAACATATCGACCGCCTGTCGCCAGTGCGCCATCGGCGGTGGGTCCAGCCAAACTAAGTCCTGTGGCTGACGCGCGCCCCATCGAGCCAGCTCCAGCACCAAGGGAGCCAAATCCGCTTCCAGTATTTCCGCCGGGGTAAAAGGTCTCAATCCCTGCTGCTCCGTCTCCGACCAGAGGCGATAGCATACGCCGGGCTCCAACCTGCCAGCGCGGCCTTTGCGCTGCTCCGCCGACGCTTTTGACACTCTGCCCGTCGTGAGGCGAGTCATGCCGCTGTTGGCGTCAAAGATCGCGCGACGCTGCAGGCCCGCGTCAATCACCACGCGCACGCCCTCAATGGTCAAACTGGTTTCCGCAATAGCCGTGGCGAGAACCACTTTTCGTTCGCCCTCCACACAAGGCAGAATCGCCTGATCCTGCTCTTCCGCTTTGAGGTTGCCGTACAAAGGCGCTAAACGCACCCCGTTTGGCAAGTGCTCCGCCAAGGCGTCATGAACCCGTCGAATCTCGCCTACACCGGGTAAAAACACCAGCAGCGAGCCGCTTTCTTCCGCCAGCGCCTCTCGCACCACCGCAACCGTTTTCTCTACTGGTCGCTGCTCCCGCTGCAAGGGCCGATAGCGCACCTCCACGGGATAGGCGCGCCCTTCGCTGGTCAGCACTGGCGCATTTTCCAGCAGCTTGGCCAGAGGCGCGGTATCCAGGGTCGCGGACATGACCAGCATCCGCAAATCTTCCCGCAGAGCCTGTTGGCTCTCACGCACCAAAGCCAAGCCCAGGTCCGCCTGCAGAGAACGTTCGTGAAACTCGTCGAACAGCACCGCTGCATAGTCTTCCAGGGCGGGATCAGATTGAATCAGGCGGGTCAAAATGCCTTCGGTCACCACTTCGATACGGGTATCGGCGGAAACTTTGGTGTCCTGTCGAGTACGATAACCGACTCGGCGTCCAACCGGCTCTCCCAGTTGCTTTGCCATAAAGCGAGCGGCGGAGCGCGCCGCTAACCGGCGCGGCTCCAGCATCAGAATTTTGCGGTCGTCGCGCCAGGGCGAATCCAACAGCGCCAAAGGTACCCGAGTGGTCTTACCGGCCCCTGGCGGGGCCTGCAACAGTACCGTGGAGTGAGCTTCCAGAGTGGTTAGAAGCTCAGGGATAATGTGATCGATGGGGAGCATGGAGACTGAGGCGTTATGACCGCTCAAAGACGACAAAGTCATGGGGATATTGATTTTTCTCATCCGCCGGATGCGACTCGCGAGAAGTTTCACGCCAGTCAGCAGGGTCAAGCTCTGGGAAAAACGCATCGCCCTGCACTGAGGTCTTCACCTCCGTCAGGTAAACACGCTGAGCCGCCGCCAGTCCCTGCCGGTATAATTCGGCGCCGCCAATCAGCATGACTTCCTCCACGGGCTCGCGCTCAGCCAGAGACACGGCCTCTTCCAGAGAATGCGCCACGCTGACGCCATCATGACGCCAGTCTTTATTGCGCGTCACCACGATATTGGTTCGGCCCGGCAATGGACGCCCGATCGAATCGAAGGTCTTGCGCCCCATAATAATGGGCTTACCCATGGTGACCCGCTTGAAATACTGCAGGTCATTGGATAAACGCCAGGGCAGCGTATTTTCCACGCCAATAGCGCCATTCTCGGCGCGGGCGACAACGATTGATAAAACTGCGCTCATATCTTCGCTCCTTACACTGCTACCGGCGCTTTAATATGAGGGTGCGGGTCGTATCCCGTGATCTCAAAATCTTCAAACTCATATTCAAACAGCGACGCCGGCTTGCGACGAACCTGCAATTTCGGCAGCGGACGTGGTTCGCGGCTTAGCTGCTCATCCGCCTGATTTAGATGATTGTTGTACAGGTGCACATCGCCGCCGGTCCAGATGAAATCCCCCACCTCTAGGTCGCATTGCTGCGCAAACATATGCGTCAGCAGCGCGTAGCTAGCGATATTGAAAGGCACGCCCAGGAAAATATCGGCGCTGCGCTGGTATAACTGGCAGGACAAGCGTCCTTCCGCCACATAGAACTGGAACATGGCGTGACAGGGAGGCAGCGCCATCTGATCCACAAACGCGGGGTTATACGCCACCACCATATGACGACGGGAGTCCGGATTGTTTTTGATCTGCGCCAGCACATTGGAAATCTGATCGATATGCTCACCATTCGGCGCCGGCCAGCTGCGCCACTGATAGCCATAGACAGGCCCTAAGTCGCCGCTTTCATCCGCCCACTCGTCCCAGATACTGACGCCATTGTCTTTCAGGTACTTGATATTGGTGTCGCCGTTCAGAAACCACAGCAATTCATAAATGATCGAACGCAAGTGCAGCTTCTTGGTGGTCACCAGGGGAAACCCCTGCTGCAGGTCGAAGCGCATCTGATAACCGAATACGCTACGGGTGCCGGTGCCAGTGCGGTCAGTTTTTACGGCCCCTTGCTCGCGCACATGGCGCATCATGTCGAGATACTGTTTCATATGACGTCTACTAACTCCGCGCCGCTTTTGCTTCCGCCCCATAAACGGTGCGGCCATAAATAATGAAAGCCACCCCAATCACAATCATCGGGGTTGATAATACCTGACCCATGGTCAGCCAGCCCCATGCAAGGTAGCCTAGCTGAGCATCTGGCTCACGCACGAACTCCACCAGGAAACGGAAGCAGCCGTAGCACAGCAGGAACAGGCCGGAGACGGTCATGCGCGGGCGGGGTTTGGCGGAATAGAACCATAGGATCAAAAACAGGGCGACGCCTTCCAGCGCGAATTGATAAAGCTGCGAGGGATGGCGCGCCAGATGCGTCGGGTCGCGCGGAAACACCATGGCCCAGGGAACATCAGACGCCCTGCCCCAGAGTTCGCCGCCAATAAAGTTGCCCAGGCGCCCTGCGCCCAAGCCGATTGGCACCAGCGGCGCTACAAAATCCGCTACTTGAAAGAAAGACAGTCCCAGTGAACGACCGTAAGCCCACATGGCGATAATCACGCCAATCAGTCCACCGTGGAATGACATGCCGCCAGTCCAGACTTCAAACAACCAGATGGGATCATCCAGAAACTGTTCAAAGTTATAGAAAATGACATAGCCAACACGCCCGCCCAATACGACGCCAAGCGCGCACCAGAAGATCAGGTCCGCCACTTGCTGCTCCTGCATGGGCGCATGCGGCTGGTGCGAACGGTGCTTACCCAGCATCCAGGCCGCGGCGAAGCCCAGCAGATACATCAGGCCATACCAATGCACGCTCAGCGGCCCAACGGCAAAAGCCACCGGGTCGATATTCGGATAGTCAAACCAACGTTCTGTCACAATTGTCCCCACGCTTGATATAGAAACCGGCCGCCCACAACAAACAGCAGCACTGAGAAAATTCGTTTAAGCACGTCTCCAGGCAGACGGTGAGCCAATTTAGCGCCCAGGCTCGCGAAGGGCATGCTGGTGATCGCGATCCCCGCCAAAGCCGGCAGATAGATGAACCCCAGACTATATTCCGGCAGCGACGCTTCGCTCCATCCTTCCCAGATATTAGTGACGGCGCCCATGAGCGCGATCGGCAGCCCACAAGCGGCTGAGGTGCCCACTGCCTGTTGCATGCGCACGTTACACCATGTCAGATAAGGCACCGACAGGGAGCCGCCGCCAATGCCGAATATGGCGGACGCCCAGCCGATGCCGCCGCCAACGCCTGCCAATACGCTATCGCCAGGCAGGCTTCTATGGGGTTTGGGCTTCAACGCCAACGCCATTTGCACGCCGATAGTGATGGCGAATATCCCGATGACCAGTTTCAACTGCGCCGCTGGCATCAATGAGGCCGTCTGCGCGCCCAATACCGCGCCCACCATCAGTCCTACCGCCATGGGACGGAACACGCGCCAATTCACCCCTTGCTTCTGATGATGCGCACGGATCGAGTTGATAGATGTGAAAATAATGGTCGCCAGGGACGTGCCAACGGCCAAATGCGTGGCGACGCTTGGGGCCACATTCTGTAGTTCGAAGCTGAAAATCAATGCAGGGACAATAATCAATCCGCCGCCGATGCCGAACAGTCCGGCCAACACTCCCGCTAGCGCGCCCAAAGCCAAATACGCCAGGAATACCATTTCGCCCCCATAGGATCAGGCCGCTCCGCCAGGAGCCCCGTATAAAGAAGGTGGTATGATACATAAATTAAGGACTCTGTGCTTTTCGAATTCCACGCACGTCTGGGAGCAAGCCTATGTGCCTACTATTTGTCGCTTACCAAGCGAATCCCCGGTTTCCGCTGATCGTCGCCGCCAATCGCGACGAGTTCTACGCCCGCCCCACCCAGCCCCTCACGCAATGGCCTGAGCGCCCGCGTATTTACGCCGGACGCGATTTGCAGGAAGGCGGAACCTGGATGGGCGCAACCACCAACGGCCGTTTCGCCGCCATCACCAATCACCGTTCCGGCCCCCGCGAAGCGGCGCAACTTTCTCGTGGCGCTCTGGTCAGAAGCTTTCTGGAGTCGGAATTGTCAGTGGACGATTTCGCCGCCGCCCTGGAGCCGACCAGTCACTCCTATGGCGGTTTCAACTTGATGATGCTCGCAGGCTCCACTCTGGCTTATTTCAGCAATCGCAAGGAGCCTCAATATCAGCGCTTAACGCCAGGCATATACGGTTTGAGCAACGGATTTTTGAATACGCCCTGGCCCAAGTTAACCGCCGGCAAGCGCCGATTCGCCACTGCGATCAATGGACCGAATCAGGATGAGCTCTGGACGTTACTGGCGGATGACGCCGCCGCGCCGGACTATCTGTTGCCGGATACGGGCGTTGGGGTTGAGGTCGAGCGGTTGCTGTCCTCCGCCTTTATTACCTCGAAGGATTACGGCACTCGCAGCAGTACGCTGCTGCTGCATGATGCCAACGGCGTTACGCAAATGTGGGAAAAGACGTTTGAGAAGGGCGTATACCAGAGTGAAGTCAGCCTTTCTTTTCCTTCTCCTCTCGCCGCTCCCGCAACTGCCGGGTCTGACACTTGAGGACATGCTGAATCAGGATTTCCTGATTCTGTTCTTCAATGTCCGTGAAATCCGCCCGCAGGACAAAGCCGTCTTTGTCCTCGTCGTCAGCTCTGGGCTTGTCGCAGGCAATAACGAGCGCGCGCAGGGACATGGAGATATTGCTGGGATATAAGATCATGTGGAGTTGCAGCGTCACGCCGACATCCAGGTGATCCTCCACCGGAAAAGCAATGCCACAGGCGCTGAGATTGACCCGCTTGGCCCGTCGGGGCTCCGACCATACGCCGTCACTGCGGTTTTCCAGGGTCAGCGCCAGATTGATCTTGCGGTTGAACAGCTCAAGCATGTGAGCCAACCCGGCGTTCGCCGCCCGCATGCTCTCCAGCGCTTTGGAGATATCATTCTCCAGCGTCAACAGAGAGGCCGAACTAACGTGGGATTCCGATGACTCTTTCTCCGCCGCCTCTCCACGCTGCAATACCCGATACGCCAAACCTACTGTATCGCTAATGCGAAAGAAGCGACGTCTTTCATCTAACTCAGACATAGACTCTCACCCGCGCTCATACGCCAATACTCTCATGCGCCTCCTGCTTTTTGCTCCCATCTCGTCTCTCTATTTATACGCTTTCGCCCAATCTAAAGCGAACCGCTCAACTATCAGCCAGATCAGAATATTTCGTCCGGCGCCAAGCCCTGCCACTCTTCCGATTGATCACTGGGCAAAATGCCTGGGGCGACATCTCTCGCCTTCTGAATTTCTTTCTTGGTTTCAGCATCCAGAGGCTGTTGCAGAATAATTTCCACCCGTCGGTTGCGAGCGCGGTTTTCCGCCGAGTCGTTCGGCGCCAGAGGTTTCGTGTCTGCATAACCGGCGACGCTGAAACGGGAGGGGTCCAGCTCTCCCGACTCAAACAACGCATGGGCTACTTCCAGCGCCCGAGCAGCGGAGAGATCCCAATTGGAGCGAAACCGGGCGGTGTGAATGGGAATACTGTCCGAATGCCCTTCCACCGCGATACTGCCGTCCATCGACTTGAGCAGTTCCACCAGCTTGTCTATCACCGGATAAAACTCTGGATTCAAATTCGCAGAACCGCTATTGAACGAGCCTTTCTCCTGCACACGGATGACAATCTTGCGTCCCCGGGTCTCCACTTCAACCTGATTGTTGCGAACCTCCGCCTCCAGCGCAGAAGCCAGGGTGATGGCGTCGTTCTCCGTCTCCTCCACCAACATCTTGATCTTTTCCAGCACAATATCGCTGAGCTCTTCCCCTTTTATCTTCGGACACTCTTCCTTCAAGGCGTCAGCCACCTGCTGTTCGCAGAGCTGCTCCAGGTTGGGCAGTTCCATCTGGGTTTGCTGCATGATGGTCTGCAACGGCGTTGGGTCAGGTTTACCGGGACTGAACTCCTGGGCGATGATGCTGGTGCCTTTGGGAATATTGTCCACATTGACGACAGCCTGCACGCCGAAGGCTTCCCGCATGGAGCCGGCCAGACGTTTGAACTTGAGCGCATCCATCTCCGAAAAAGACAGCAGCAGCACAAAGAAACACATCAGCAAGGACATCAAATCGGCGAAAGTCGCCATCCAGGCAGGCAGCCCGGGAGGACATTCGCACTTTTGCTCTTCTTCGTCACTCATTGGCGCAACTCCCGTCAGGCTTCTTCAGTCTGACGTTTACCTTCAGGCAGATAGGTGCGCAGCATGGTCTCAATCACGCGTGGGTTCTGCCCCGCCTGAATCGCCAACAGAGCGTCGATGATCATGGACTTGATCTGCTCTTCCTCCCCCATTCTCAATTTCAATTTATCCGCAACTGGAATCGCCAACATATTCGCCAACATGGCGCCGTAAAGCGTTGTAAGTAGCGCAACAGCCATCGCTGGCCCGATAGACTTAGGGTCATCCATATTGGACAACATCGCCACCAACCCCACCAATGTGCCGATCATTCCCATCGCCGGAGCCACATCTCCCATGGCGGTGAATACGGATGAGCCTTGCTTATGCCGGTCCACGGTAAGATTACGGTCTTTAGTCAGCAACGCTTTCACCACATCGCCATCGTGACCGTCTATCAGCAGTTGAATGCCTTTGGAGAGAAACGCGTTGGGAATTTCCTTACCTTCCAGAGAGAGCAAGCCGCCTTTTCTGGCGGCGTCCGCCAGTTCCACGACCTGCTCGATCAATTCTTCGGGCTTATCCAGCTTGAACATAAAAGCCTTGGCCGCCACCTTGCCCGCGCTAAGGAATTGACCAAGCGAAAACTTCATCAAAACAACCAATAGCGTGCCGCCAAATACAATGAGAAGCGACGGCACATCAACAAACATTCCAATTGAGCCGCCTAACATCATCGCCATCGTCACGATCGCGAAACCGCCGATGAGGCCCAAAAGCGTAGCTAAATCCACAAAGCGCTCCTTTACGGGTGGACAGTACAGAATAAACCCAGAGGACGCCGGCGCTGGAACAGGCCGCGCCGGGCTTCCCCAAAGTATAGACAGGGAATTTAAAAACTGCTGACTTATCCGGGTGTTAGTTTGTTGAAACGAACGCCTGCAAAGCCCGGCGCGACTGAATTTTAACGGCGACCGATTGACCCTGGCGACGCTCTCAGGTAGGGTGGCTCTGCGCAAAAACCCGGCATAAGAACACCATGACTGAAAAAAACGCCAACTCTGATGTAAGCCCCTCCACCAGCGGCTCAACGCCCGATTTCGAAGACGCATTACAACGTCTGGAAGTACTGGTGAGAAAGCTGGAGCAAGGCGATCTTAAACTGGAAGAGGCTCTGGTCGCTTTTGAAGAAGGCGTCCAACTTACTCGCCACTGCCAAACCGCCTTGCAGACTGCGGAACAAAAGGTTCAACAGTTAATTGAAGAGCGCGGAACCTCGCTAACCAAACCTTTTGACCAGAATGACGCCGAAGACTGATTCTCTCGACGACTTTTTCCAGCGTAACCGCGCCCAGATCGACCAAGCCCTAGCCAACCTGCTCCCCAATCCGGAAGGCCCCAAGGCCAGGCTGAATGAGGCTATGCGTTATTGCGTGCTTAACGGCGGCAAGCGCGTGCGTCCTTTATTATTGCTCGCTACGACGGAAGCGCTGGGGGGAGACCTGCAACAGGCGTTGCCCGCCTGCTGCGCGGTAGAGC
This sequence comes from Hahella sp. CR1, assembly GCF_029813005.1. Taxonomy (NCBI): domain Bacteria; kingdom Pseudomonadati; phylum Pseudomonadota; class Gammaproteobacteria; order Oceanospirillales; family Hahellaceae; genus Hahella; species Hahella sp. CR1. The sequence goes on along the minus strand of NZ_JAPELK010000011.1, from coordinate 47,606 downwards.
TGATTCACGCCTACTCTCTAGTGCATGACGATTTACCGGCCATGGACGACGATTCTCTACGCCGGGGTAAACCCACCTGCCATATCGCTTTCGACGAAGCCACCGCCATCCTGGTCGGCGACGGCCTGCAAACGCTGGCGTTCAGCGCACTCACCGAGCCCTCTGGAGCATCCGCGGATAGCATGCTGCAAATGGTGCGGGAACTCGCCCGCGCCAGTGGACATCTGGGAATGGTTGGCGGACAAGCCATCGATATCTATTCGGAAGGCCATACACTCAAGCTCGAAGAGTTGGAGCGCATGCACCTGGAAAAAACCGGCGCGTTGATAGAGGCGAGCATCGTATTGGGCGCACTGTCCAGCGGTCGGGCTGATGCTGAAACCATTGAAGGCTTACGCCGCTTCGCGCAGGCCATTGGCTTGGCGTTCCAGGTTCGTGACGACATCATCGACGTGGAAAGCGACACCAGCGTATTGGGCAAAACCGCTGGGAAAGACGCGGAGCGTAACAAACCCACGTACACGTCTCTGTTGGGCCTTGAACCGGCGAAACTGAAAGCGCGCCAGTTGTATGACGAAGCCCTCGCGCAGCTGCAGGCGCTGGGATTGCAGAACTCCCGCTTACAGGATCTTGCCAGCTTCATGATCGAGCGCACGCATTGATCGCCAATTGCCCGTGTTCTCCACCCCAACATCGCTTATAATGGCCGATTGCTTTTATAGGCAAATTTTTTGCGTCCGAGGCTATGATCCGGCGGCTAATCCCTTAGAACCGAGCGACTACAACTGCAAGAATGCAAAAACCATACGTATTTCAAGAAATTCCAGTGCACCGGCCCAACACGCCGCTGCTCGACAAAATCGACTCTCCGGCCCAACTGCGTCTTCTCAATGAAGCCGAACTCCTGCAGTTGGCGCACGAACTACGTGCATTTTTGCTGTACAGCGTAGGCCAGTCCGGCGGCCATTTCGGCGCAGGCCTTGGCGTGGTGGAGTTAACCGTAGCCCTGCACTACGCCTTCAACACTCCCGACGACCGACTGGTTTGGGACGTGGGCCATCAGGCTTACCCCCACAAAATACTTACCGGCCGCCGTGAGCAAATGCTCACTATTCGTCAAAAGGATGGTCTCGCCGCTTTTCCTCGCCGCGAAGAAAGCCCATATGACACCTTTGGCGTTGGCCACTCCAGCACGTCTATCAGCGCCGCACTGGGCATGGCGATCGCTGCGCGCATGCAGAACCAGCCCCGGAAAGCCATCGCCGTCATCGGCGACGGCGCCATGACCGCCGGTATGGCGTTCGAGGCTTTGAACCACGCCGCCGACACCAAAGCGGACCTGCTGGTGATTCTGAACGACAACGACATGTCGATTTCCCGCAATGTCGGCGGGCTCTCCAACTATTTCGCCCGTTTGCTGGCGAGCAAGACTTACAACCAGATGCGCGACAGCGGCAAGCGTGTGCTGCAGGGCGCGCCGGGTCTGATGGAGCTGGCTCGCAAAACAGAAGAGCACTTCAAAGGCATGGTCGCTCCAGGCACTCTGTTCGAGGAGCTTGGCTTTAACTATATCGGTCCCATAGACGGCCACGATCTGCCTCGTCTGGTGGAGACCCTGAACAATATCAAGGAACTGAGCGGGCCTCAGTTTCTGCATGTGGTCACGAAAAAGGGCAAAGGCTTCGCCCACGCGGAAAGCGACCCTATTGGCTATCACGCCATCAATAAAATTGAACCTAAGCTCAAGGTGCAGGACACCGCTAAAGCGCCGAAAAAGCCGCGATACTCCAATATTTTTGGGCAATGGTTGTGCGACATGGCGGAACAGGACCCCAGTCTGGTGGGCATCACTCCCGCCATGTGCGAAGGCTCCGATCTGATCGAGTTCTCCAAACGTTTTCCTGAGCGTTATTACGATGTCGCCATCGCAGAGCAGCATGCAGTGACGTTAGCCGCAGGCCTGGCTTGCGACGGAGCCAAGCCGGTAGTGGCCATTTACTCCACCTTCCTGCAGCGCGCCTACGATCAGCTCATTCACGATGTCGCGATTCAGAATCTGGATGTGCTTTTCGCGATTGATCGCGCGGGCCTGGTCGGCGAAGACGGCCCTACTCACGCGGGCAGCTTCGATCTCACCTACCTGCGCTGCATCCCCAATATGGTGATCATGGCGCCGTCGGATGAAGATGAAACCCGCAAAATGCTGACTACCGGGCATCAATTCAAAGGTCCCGCTGCAGTGCGCTACCCCAGAGGCAACGGACCAGGCGCGGAAATCAGCCCAGGGCTTGAGTCATTGGAGATAGGCAAAGCCAACCAGCGTCGCCGTGGCGCGCAGACAGTCATCCTGAACTTTGGCGCTTTGTTGCCTGTAGCTCTGGAAGTCGCGGAAGAGAATAATTTCACCGTCGTTGATATGCGCTTTATCAAACCTCTGGATCAAAATATGATTCTGGAGATGGCGGGAAGCCATGATCTTTTGGTAACCCTTGAAGAGAATTGCATCCTTGGCGGCGCAGGCAGCGGCGTTATCGAGTTTCTCGCTTCGCAAGGCATCGCCATGCCCGTATTGCAGCTGGGTCTACCCGATGAGTTTATCGAACACGGCAAGCCTGCAGAATTGCACAAAGAAGTCGGTCTGGATACGCAAGGCATCGCCGCAGCTATCAAAAAGCGCCTGCAGAGCCTGAATCTGGCGTCGCCCAAGACTGGCGCCATCGCCTGAAAACGCAAACGGGGCGCACTATGCGCCCCGCTCAACCTTTCTCAAAACTGTCTGTCTTGAAGTCTTTTTTACTACCCGTCCGCATTATTTCGCAGCGACAACGTAATCGTCGTCTTGGTGCGTCGTCAGCAAATGCCCTAATTTGCCGGCTTTAGTGGCCAGATAGTTACGATTATGAGGATTTCTTCCCACTTCCAGAGGCACCCGCTCAACCACTTCAATTCCTAAATTAGTCAGCGAATTGACCTTGCGAGGATTGTTGGTCATCAGACGAATACGGCTTATTCCCAGGTGATACAGCATCGGTTTGCACATACTGTAGTCGCGTAAATCCGCCGCAAACCCCAGTTGCTCATTGGCTTCCACCGTATCAGCGCCCTGATCTTGCAGATTATAAGCGCGAATCTTATTCAATAAGCCAATCCCACGGCCTTCCTGGCGCAAGTACAGCAATATGCCGCGCCCTTCGGCGGCGATACTGCGCAACGCTTCGTCGAGCTGATAGCCGCAGTCACAGCGCATACTGAACAGCGCGTCACCGGTCAGGCATTCTGAGTGCGTACGCGCCAACACCGGCGCTCCGTCGCCAATATCTCCCAAAGTCAGGGCAATATGTTCTTTTTGCGTACCGGCTTCCTGGAATCCGTGCATATCGAATACACCAAAGGGAGTTGGCAGCTTGCAACTGGCGACATAGGTGACAGACACTCGATACTCTCTCTAAAACTTGGCGGGGCGGAAATTCTATCAGATGCGCCGCCCCACCCCAACACTTAGACTCATGGGCGCAATCTATGGCGTCAATAACTTACGCCAATGATTCGCCCCATAAGACTGGCGTCAACCGCCGGTCATATTCATAAAGCGTACGATCTGAGGTTCTTCCTCAAGATTAAAATAGTGCCGTTCCGGCTTAATCGCCATGGCGTCAACGATCGCCTGCTTCAATTGATCAGGTCTACCACGCAAAACTTCACGCAAATCAACGGAATGCTCATTGCCCAGACACAGCAACAGGCGCCCTTCCACGGTCACTCGAACCCGGTTACACAAATGACAGAAGTTATGGCTGTGAGGAGATATAAAGCCAATTCTGGAACCGCTATCGGACATTCTGTAATAACGAGAAGGCCCCCCTGTATTTTCACTGCAGGGAAACAGCTCATAATCCTGACTGATACGTTCACGTAATTCAGCGCTGGAAACAAAAGAAAGTTGCCGATTATGCTCTGTAATTGCGCCCAGTGGCATTTCTTCAATGAAAGAAATATCCAGCTTTTCCGCTCGCGCATATCGCACCAGGTCCATCACCTCGTCTTCATTGCGCCCGCGCAGAATCACTGCATTAAGCTTTATTCTCTCTATTCCAGCGGTTTTGGCGGCTTCGATTCCCGCCAACACTTGCTGTAAATCCCCAGTGCGGGTCAATTCTTTGAAACGATCGGGATTGAGACTGTCGAGACTGACATTGATGCGCTTGACGCCAGCTTTACGAAGATCCGGCGCCATTTTGACAAGCTGGGAGCCATTGGTAGTCAGGGTTAATTCATGCAATTCCTGCAGGCGCCCAAGCTTCTCCACCAACTCCAGAATATTACGGCGTACTAGAGGCTCTCCCCCGGTCAGCCGTAGCTTACGAACGCCAAGCTCAACAAACGCTTTGCCCACGTCATAGAGCTCTTCCAACGAAAGGATTTGTTCACGGGGAAGGAAGGTCATATCTTCCGCCATGCAGTACACACAACGAAAGTCGCACCGGTCGGTTACAGACAGCCGTACGTAATTTACTTCACGGCCAAATCGATCAATCAGGCGGGCTGAAGACATAACGAGACGCACTCCCCCTCGATAACTACCAACTCCATTTATACGCCACCTGAACTACCGAAACAAATCCGGCCCAACAGGCGGCGAACTACAAACGACGGACTCTCACCCGCCGGTCACAGGCGGAAAGAATGCGATTTCATCACCGTCTGCAACTGTCGCGCTCAAGGGAGCCATTTCCTGGTTTATGGCCGCCAGGATATTTCCCTGCCTCAAGACAGGCTCGGCTTCTGGAATCTCCGCAACCACCGCATCTAACAGCGCAGCTACATTGCTCCCGAAATCCAAAGCGGGTAACTCTATTTCAGAACGCCCCACCTGCTCCCGCAACTTCGCGAAAAACAATACCTTTATCATGGCTTACTCCTGCACCTGCCAATGGCCGCTGCGTCCGCCTTGCTTCTCCAGCAGGCGCACCGACTCGATCACCATCCCTTTATCCACCGCCTTGCACATATCATAAAGGGTCAGGGCCGCCACACTGGCCGCTGTCAGCGCTTCCATCTCCACACCAGTTTTCGCATCAAGCTTACATATCGCTTCAATGCGCACCAGGGAAGCGCTTGAATCCGCCTCCAGGTTTACTTTCACCGAAGTCAGATTAAGGCTATGGCATAGGGGGATCAGGTCAGACGTCTTTTTCGCCGCTTGAATACCTGCGATACGGGCGACAGCGAAGACATCGCCTTTCTTGTGCCGTCCTTCGGTTATCATGGCCAGGGTTTCCGGCTGCATTCGAATCAATGCCTCCGCTCGCGCTACTCTGGTTGTCGTTTCCTTATCGGAAACGTCCACCATATGCGCCGCGCCCTTCTCATCAAGATGGGTGAGTTCCGCCATCCGCACTCCTCACTCAGGTCACTAACTGGCTTGCTGCAACGCCGCGATGATCTCACGATTAGCGGCGGGAAACGCCTCGGGGTCAAGCTCATTCAGATCCAGCCAAGCAACATATTGACCTTCACGGCCTTGCGCTTCGCCAGAGAATCGGGATACGCGCCACACATCCAGCAATACATGCTTATCGGGATAGTGATGCTCTATTTGGATCAAAGGGTTTGCTGCGTCCTCAGATACATCCACTTGGACGCCAACTTCTTCAAAAAGTTCACGCTGCAACGCCGCCAAAACCGTTTCACCGGGTTCGACTTTACCGCCAGGAAACTCTAACAGCCCCCCCTGATGCAAGTGGTCAGGTCTGCGGGCCACCAACACTCTATTGTGCTGATCGAGAACCACCGCAACCGCGACATGAACAGCCTTCATTCTCCGTCTCCACAGCACCGGTCACAGCGATCAGGTGCGATATTCAGCATTGATAGTGACATATTCATGGGAGAAGTCGCATGTCCAGACAGTATCTTCTACGTCTCCGCGACCCAGATCGACTCGAATTGAAATGTCCTCAAGATCCATCACCGCTTGTCCAGCCTCTTCCGTATATGAGGCCGCCCTGGCGCCGCCCTCAACAATGCATACCTCGTTAAGGTAGATATTGATGCGATCAACCTCAAGATTCTGCAGGCCTGCGCGCCCAACCGCCGCCAGTATGCGGCCCCAATTAGGATCGCTGGCGAATAATGCGGTCTTGACCAATGGAGAATGGGCGATGGTGTAGGCGACATCAAGCGCTTCGCTAAGCGCCGCCGCGCCCTGAACGTTGACGGCGACGAACTTGGTCGCTCCTTCCGCGTCCCTGACAATAGCGTGAGCAAGCCGTTGCATTAAGCCATCCAACGCTTCCTGGAATGGCCGCCAAAGCTCAGCATTCGCCTCAGTAAATCTCGGTGCGCCGGAACGCCCTGTCGCCACCAGTACACAAGCGTCATTGGTGGAGGTATCTCCATCTACGGTGATGCGATTAAAAGATTTATTGGCGGCGGTAGTCAGCATGCGTTGCAGCAGTTCCGGCTCGATATCTGCGTCCGTCGCGACGAAGCCCAGCATTGTGGCCATATTCGGCTTAATCATCCCAGCGCCTTTACTGACGCCGCTGATATGAACCGCCACGCCATCAATTTCAAGACGCACAGTGGCGCCTTTAGGCCGGGTATCCGTCGTCATTATCCCTTGAGCAGCCTCAGCCCAGGCGTTGTCACTGAGATTACCCAGCGCGCTGGGCAACCCTGCTACGATTTTATCGACAGGCAGCGGCTCGCCAATGACCCCCGTGGAAAACGGCAATACTTGCTCAGACGCCACTTCGCCAAGCTGCGCCAACGTCTGACAGCATCGCATGGCGTTATCCAGACCTTGCCGACCCGTGCCCGCATTGGCGTTGCCAGTGTTGATCAGCAAGTAACGAGGCGCGCCCTCAGCAAGGTGACGCTTAGCCAGCGTGACCGGCGCAGCGCAAAAAGCATTATTGGTAAAAACAGCAGCGGTTTGCGCTCCTTCACATAGCTCAAACACCACTAAGTCTTTACGACCCGGCTTTTTAATGCCGGCGGACCCAACCCCGATACGAACGCCCGCAACAGGGTGAAACTCGGGTAAAGGCGCATGCCCCACAGCCATCTCAATTACTCCAGGCGACCATGACACTGTTTATATTTTTTGCCGGAACCACATGGGCAAGGCTCGTTACGGCCGACTTTCTTGTGGTCGCGGACATAAGGCGCGTCAGAGCTTTCATCCTGCTCTTCCGCATCGACATCTTCTTCTGACGCTTCAGGGTGAGTCGCCTGGGCGCGCTGCATTTGCTGCGCCAATGCTTCACGACGACGGCGCTCCAGCTCTTCCATTTCTTCCTGTTTCTGCACCCTGACATGGCAGATCACTCGGACTACGTCATGCTTGATGGTATCCAGCATGTTCTGGAACAGCTCAAAGGCTTCACGTTTGTATTCTTGCTTGGGGTTTTTCTGCGCGTAACCACGCAAGTGAATCCCCATACGCAGCAGGTCCATATTGGAAAGGTGCTCTTTCCACAAGGTATCCAGTACCTGCAGGAATACCTGCTTCTCGAAGTTGCGCATAACGGATGCGCCAACCACTTCTTCTTTCTCCCGATAAGAATCAACTACAGCCTGCAGGATTTTCTCGCGCAAGGTCTCTTCATGCAGACGCTTGTCTTCGTCCAGCCACTGCTGCACAGGTAAATCAACGCCGAAATCAGACTCCAATTGCTTCTCAAGCCCTGGAATATTCCACTGTTCGGCCAAACTTTGCGGCGGGATAAACTGGCTGACCGTAGCGTTGACCACGTCGCCGCGGATCGCATCGATCATTTCCGAAATATCGTCGGTCGCCATAATTTCGTTACGCTGTTCGTAAACGACATGACGCTGATCGTTCGCCACGTCATCATATTCCAGCAGCGATTTACGAATGTCGAAGTTGCGGCCTTCTACTTTACGCTGAGCTTTTTCGATAGCGTTGCTCACCATGCGGTGCTCAATCGCTTCGCCTTTCTGCATACCCAACGCCTGCATAATATTTTTCACCCGATCAGAGGCGAAAATACGCATCAGGTTATCTTCCAAAGACAGGTAGAAACGGGTCGAGCCAGGATCGCCCTGACGACCCGAACGTCCCCGTAGCTGGTTATCGATACGCCGAGACTCATGGCGCTCAGAGCCAACGACATGCAGACCACCCGCCGCGATTACTTGATCATGGCGCTTCTGCCAATCGGCTTTGAGTTGAGCGATTTGATCTGGTGTTGGATCTTCCAGCTCAGCGACGTCGGCTTCCCAGTTTCCGCCCAAGACGATGTCGGTACCGCGACCCGCCATGTTAGTGGCGATGGTGACTGCGCCAGGACGACCCGCTTGCGCAATAACATGCGCTTCACGCTCGTGCTGCTTCGCGTTCAAAACGTTGTGAGCGATGCCTTCTTTTTTCAGCATGGCCGACAAATATTCGGACGCCTCGATAGAGGCCGTACCCACCAACACAGGGCGATTTTGCGTCACTGTATCCTTGATATCGTCGATAACCGCCTGGAACTTCTCATCCACGGACAGATATACCAAGTCATTGTAATCAATACGCTTAATCGGTTTATTGGTAGGAATAACAATGACGTCCAAACCATAAATCTGGCGGAACTCGAAGGCTTCGGTATCAGCGGTGCCGGTCATACCGGCAAGCTTTTCATAAAGACGGAAGTAATTCTGGAAGGTAGTAGAAGCAAGTGTCTGGCTTTCAGCTTGGATTTTGATGCGCTCTTTCGCTTCAATCGCCTGGTGCAGACCTTCACCCCAACGGCGGCCCGGCATGGTTCTGCCTGTATGTTCGTCAACAATCACCACTTGGTCGTTCTGCACGATGTAGTCAACGTCTTTACTATATAAATGATGGGCGCGCAGAGCAGAACTGATATGGTGCAGTAGACCCAGGTTCGTGGCGGCGTAGAGACTGTCGCCTTCTTCCAGCAAACCGTTTTTGGTTAGCAGATCTTCTACATAGGAGTGGCCTGATTCCGACAACTCAACTGAGCGACTTTTCTCATCAACAGTGAAGTGCCCATCAACTGGCTGCCCTTCCTCTGGCTGCTCACCTTTCTTGAGCTGAGGAACCAACTCGTTAATCTTTCTGTACAACTCAGAGCTGTCTTCAGCTGGGCCACTGATGATCAAAGGCGTCCGCGCCTCATCAATCAGGATCGAGTCAACCTCGTCGACAATCGCAAAATGCTGCCCGCGTTGCGCCTTGTCGGTGAGGCTGAACGCCATGTTGTCACGCAGGTAATCAAAACCGAATTCGTTATTGGTTCCGTAAGTAATGTCTGATGCGTAAGCGGCGCGCTTGGTTTCACTGTCCTGCCCGCTCACCACGACGCCAACGCTCAACCCCAAATATTCGTACAGAGGTCTCATCCAGTCCGCATCACGACGCGCCAGATAATCGTTTACGGTGACTACATGTACGCCTTTCCCAGTCAGGGCATTCAAGTATACGGGAAGCGTCGCTACCAGCGTTTTACCTTCCCCGGTACGCATCTCTGCAATTTTGCCTTCATGCAGCACCATACCGCCGATCAACTGAACATCGAAATGGCGCATCCCCATCACACGCTTACCGGCCTCTCGCGCTACCGCAAAGGCTTCCGGCAACACTTGATCAAGCGTTTCTCCCTTCTCAAGTCGAGAGCGAAACTCCTGAGTTTTTGCTTTAAGAGCGGCTTCGTCTAATGCGCTGATTGACTCTTCCAGTTCGTTGATGCGTTTGACAACTTTGCCCATGCGCTTAATTTCGCGGGCATTTTTGCTGCCGAAAATTTTCCTGGCGATAGATGAAAACATAACTAACGAAATTACCTGTCTCTTTGAAGCGTTTATGGAGGCTCCGCTCGTGGCGGAATCGCTTACTCGTTACTTTATGGATTTGGAGCCACCTTGCCGAAGGAGATATAAATTCAGCGGGAGCGTAATTCCAAGCTCCGCATTCTAACCTCAATTTGTTACAGCAATAAAGGGATTAGTGCACACTTGTTACCCCTAGTAACAAGCAATGCGCGCGGTAGGGAGATAGGAACGCCTTAAATTGGCTAGACTGAATGTGGGGGAAAGCCAGTAATGGCATGGCCTTGACGTGGGTTACATCAAGGCCCTGAAAAAGTGTTACCGACTTGCGCGGTGAATAAATTTTGCAGGATTTGCAGAACGCCCATCCTGAAGAACTTCAAAGTGAACATGGGGGCCAGTAGAACGCCCTGTGCTCCCCATCTTCGCCAAAATTTGTCCCTTCTGCACTACATCCCCAGTTTTAACCATGAGTTTGGCGCAATGCGCATAGCGAGTAACCAAACCTCCGCCATGGTTAACCTCAACCAGATTACCGTAGCCGAAGCGCTCTTCCGAATAGGTCACAACCCCACCAGCGACCGCAACGATATCGCTGCCCTCTTTGCCAGCGAAGTCTACGCCAGAATGCCACGCCCGCTTACCAGTGAACGGATCTGAACGAAAGCCATAATGGGAAGACAACCAGCCCTTCTTGATCGGACGACCCGCGACAAACTGTTCTCGTTGAAAGCGTTGGTTGACGAATAGCTCATCCATCACCCGTAATTGTTGCTCACGGGACTCAGCCTGCTGCTCAATGGACTCCAGCACTTGCGTTAACATAGGAACAGAAAAAGATTGCTCCAAGGCAGGCTCTTCTGGCCCACCTAATGCGGGCGAAGATTCGAAGTCAAACTCCCCTTCATCCAGACCAGCGACGTCGGTAAGACGTTGCCCAAGCGCATCAAGGCGCAACAGTCTCGCCTGCAACTCGCCCATACGCAGCGTCAGGGCATCTATATTCTGTTGCGCAAGGGACTTATAAGTGCGGATTTCTTCTTTCTGTTGTTTCAGATTTTCCTGCCAGGTTTTAACCAGTTCAGGAGTGATAGAAGCGTCCGACGCGGCGGATTGCCGTCCAAGCCAAAACGCCGCCGCCGACAATGCAGCCACCAGAGACAACGCAAGGACCGTCGTCAGCACAACTGCGCGCGCGCCCATAGAACGGGCGCGTGACTGACCATGTCCATCTCTCAGGAAGATAATATTCATGCTTTTCCAGGGTTTTGAGTTGCCTGAATTATATAAACGACGGAGGTTATCTAAAAATACTATACTTGTAAATTGTAACAGATGTTGTGATAGTTGATGTCTGCAAATGTAACGAACCTTTAATCTTTGGTTAACTGTAATGCCTAATAGAGATCGAAAGCTGGGAGATATTTTGTCGTCATCCTCCCCTACGCTGGAGTCTCTTTTTCATCGGGCTCTGCATCTGGATAAGCTGCAGCAGATATTCTCACAATGCCTGCCCGACCAACTACGGGGCAAAGTAACTCTGTCATCAGTTAAAGATGGCGTTATTCGCGTAACTGTCCCCGATGCCGTCACCGCAACCCAGTTGCGCATGAATCAACACACGTCCCTGCCGGAACTACGCAAACATAAAGATTTCGATTTTGCTTATCAGTTCAAAATTCGCGTGGAGCCAACGGAAGTTAAAGCGAAGACAAAAAGGAAGGCGAAACCAATTTCGCAAAAGAATGCTGAGCTTCTCAAACAAGAAGCTCAGCTCTGTGACGACCCTGAGTTGAAGAAAGCACTGGAGGCCCTTTCAACTCATACAGCGGACTAGAAATCTTAGGCCAGCACTGGTTTCAGGTAGGAAATCGGCGCTTCACTGGCGTCCTCAAAGGTCACAACCTCCCAAGCATCCTTTTGGGAAATAAGCTCACGAAGAAGTTTGTTATTTAAGCCGTGGCCCGACTTGTGCCCTTTAAACTCACCGATCAGGCTGTTGCCTAACAGGTACAGATCTCCAATCGCGTCCAACACCTTGTGCTTGACGAATTCGTCTTCGTAGCGCAAGCCGTCTTCATTGAGAATTTTGAAGTCATCGACAACGATAACGTTATCCATGCTGCCGCCCAAAGCCAGATTCATTGCACGCAATTTTTCAATATCGCGCATGAATCCGAATGTCCGCGCACGGCTAACTTCTTTAACAAAAGAAGTGCTGGAAAAGTCGATCACTGTCTCTTGTGAGCGGCCTTTGATCACAGGATGATCAAAGTCTATGCTAAAAGTCACTTTGAAACCGTCGAACGGCACAAAGGTAGCCCGCTTGTCTTCGTCAGTCACCGTTACTTCGCGCTTAATGCGGATAAATTTCTTGGGCGCGTCCTGCTCAGCAATGCCCGCCGATTGAATCAGAAATACAAACGGACCGGCGCTGCCATCCATAATAGGCACTTCGGCTGCGCTCAACTCAACGTAGCAGTTATCGATACCAAGACCGGCCAGAGCTGACAGCAAGTGTTCAACAGTTGCTATCTTCACTCCGTTTTTTACGAGAGTCGTAGAGAGAAGGGTTTCGCCTACGTTCTCAGCACGCGCCGGGATTTCCACGATAGGATCGAGATCTGTACGGCAGAATACAACACCCGTGTCCACTGGAGCCGGTTTCAAGGTCAGGTAGACCTTTTCCCCTGAATGCAGGCCAACGCCAGTGGCTCGGATGATGTTTTTAAGTGTGCGCTGTTTTATCATTTCAATGATTTACCAAAATCTGGATAAAATTCGGCCAAATCATACCAGAAAGGTATTAGGTGCACCAACCTAAAAGACCGAACTCATTCTCATTTAATCCGCCTGACGACGCAAAAACGCAGGTATATCCAAATAGTCCACGTTTTGCTCATCCCCTACAGCCCGACGATCCACCGCCGCATTGCCCACAACTGAAGTAGCGCGTTTACGCATCACAGTCGGGCGCTCCAGCTGATGATAATCAGTAGTGCCGTTCATAGTCCGGGAAGAGTTGTCCACCACCTTGGTCGGCCGGTCATGCACACCGCCCAAACCCGTGGCGACCACTGTCACCCGCAACTCATCCTTCATTTCTGGATCGATTACCGTTCCAACAACCACTGTCGCAGCGTCGGAAGCGAACTCTTCAATGGTGGCGCCCACTTCAGAAAACTCGCCCAAAGACAGATCCATGCCTGCAGTAATGTTGACCAGAATCCCACGCGCGCCCTGCAGATTGATATCTTCAAGCAGCGGGCTGCGTACGGCTCTTTCCGCCGCTTCACGAGCGCGATTGTCGCCGCTGGAAACGCCGGTGCCCATCATCGCCATGCCCATCTCGGACATAACGGTGCGAACGTCCGCAAAGTCTACGTTTATCATTCCAGGACGGATAATCAAATCCGCAATTCCCTGTACAGCCCCCAAAAGCACATCGTTAGCCGCGGCGAAAGCATCCAGCAGACTGGTGTTTTTGCCCATGACGCTCAACAACTTCTCGTTGGGAATCGTAATCAGTGAATCGACGTGTTGTCCCAATTCACGCAGGCCGGCTTCCGCAACTTTCATGCGCTTGCCACCTTCAAACGGGAACGGACGGGTGACTACTGCAACCGTCAGGATGCCCATCTCACGGGCGATTTCCGCTACAACCGGCGCGCCGCCCGTTCCGGTGCCGCCGCCCATGCCAGCAGTAATGAAGACCATGTCCGCGCCTCTCAGCGTTTCCGCGATGCGCTCTCTGTCTTCCATCGCCGCCTGACGACCGACTTCTGGATTGGCTCCGGCGCCCAGCCCCTTGGTGACACTGCCGCCGAGTTGAATCACGTGCTTGGCGTCGACATCACGCAACGCCTGAGCGTCGGTGTTCGCGCAGATAAACTCCACGCCTTCCACCGAAGAGGCGAGCATGTGACGAACTGCGTTGCCGCCGCCGCCGCCAACGCCTACAACTTTAATGACTGCATTTTGTGGTACGTTATCTACGAGCTCAAACATTCCCCTTCTCCTTCTTCGTTATAGTACCTGCGACCTGAAACTAATTTCCGCAAGTTGGTATAGACCTTTGAGTTGACTCTATTTGGGCTGATTAAAAATTCCCCATAAACCAGTTCTTCAGCCGTTGGAACAGGTTTTCTGCAGGTTCTCCCCGGTGCTGGGAGCCCCGGCCGAGTTCTTGCTGTTTAAATCCATAGAGCAGTAATCCGACTGCGGTGGAGTACATAGGATTGCTAACCACATCGCTCAGGCCGGTGACCCACTGCGGCACCGCCAGCCTTACCGGCATGTGGAAAATCTCCTCCGCCAACTCCACGACCCCCTCCATACTGGAGGTTCCTCCAGTGAGCACGACGCCAGCGGCAATGAGATCCTCATACCCGCTGCGTCGCAACTCTGATTGGATCAAGGTGAACAACTCCTCATAGCGCGGCTCCACAACTTCCGCCAGCGACTGCCGGCTTAAGTCCCGCGACGGGCGATCTCCCACACCCGGCACCTTGATCGTCTCATCCGCGCCCGCTAGCTGAGTCAGCGCGCAGGCGTATTTGATTTTGATTTCCTCTGCATTCTGCGTTGGCGTTCGCAACGCCATCGCAATATCGTTAGTGACCTGATCGCCAGCGATAGGAATTACCGCCGTGTGACGAATAGAGCCGCCCGTGAATATTGCGATATCAGTCGTGCCGCCGCCGATATCGACGACGCACACGCCCAATTCTTTTTCATCATCCGTCAGCACCGCATAGCTGGATGCGAGCTGCTCCAAAATGATTTCGTCTACTTCCAGACCGCAGCGCTTCACGCACTTTTCGATGTTCTGATAAGCGTTGACCGCACAGGTAACCAGATGAACCTTGGCTTCCAAGCGCACGCCAGACATCCCTACAGGCTCTTTCACGCCCTCCTGGTTGTCGATGACGTACTCCTGCGGCACGACGTGAAGCACACGTTGATCAGCTGGAATCGCCACCGCCTGCGCCGCGTCCAAAACTCTTTCCAGATCCGCCTGCACCACTTCCCGGTCGCGCACCGCAACGATGCCATGAGAGTTCATGCTGCGGATGTGGCTGCCGGCGATGCCTGCATAGACGGAGTGAATGCGGCAACCGGCCATCAGCTCAGCCTCCTCCACCGCACGTTGTATGGCCTGGACCGTTGTTTCTATATTGACGACCACGCCCCGTTTGAGTCCGCGTGACGGATGGGAACCGATGCCAACGACTTCAATCGCTCCTTCCTGATTTCTCTGCCCGACAATGGCCACCACTTTGGATGTGCCAATGTCCAGCCCCACAATCATATTCCCACTCGAACTCGCCATATATTTCGACTCTGTCTTAAAGTTCACATTCAACCTTGTTCCGGAGTAACGTCTGCTTTCCATTTCACCGCCACCCCCCGGGTGTATCGTGCGTCAACACTCGCTATTTTTTCTCGCTCCTGGTGCAGTTTCTTCTCAAACAGCACAGTAAAACGGTGTAGCCGTCCCTCAACATCCTGTTTCCCCAGGTTAAGCTCCCACCCATCCGTAAAGCTGATCAGCCATGCGCCTCTGGACTCCATAATCACGCCGTTCACATCCAGTCCCACTTTGGCCAGCTCCGCCTTCCATTTCTGGAAGTTATCAAAGACCAGTCGTTCGCTGTGCGGCGGTCCAATCAGTGAAGGCAGGCCGTTCACAACGACGCCGGTTTCTTTAACGAACAGTCGCCCGGCTTCGTTGATATAACCCTGGTTGCGCCATCTGACAAAAGGCTCTTCTTCTTCCAAATCCACTTGCACAGCATCCGGCCATAATCTGGAGATGGAAGCCCGCTTTATCCAGGGATGGGTCTCCAAGCCTTTGCGCACGCCTTCCAGATCGGATGTGAAAAAGCTGGCGTTGAGTAACGGAGACAGCAGCTCTTTCACCTCTGCGCGGCTCACGTAATTCAACTCACCGACCACCTGAACCGTGGCGACCGGACGGTCCAACCATTTGACGCCGGCGATCAACGCGCTTAACACCAACAGCCAAAAGCAGAAGATCGATACGTGCAGCAGTACCCGATTCCACGGGATAAAGGCCAGCAGTCGCACGATCGCAGCCGGCCCGGTATTCCGGTTGTCGGCGCGCTCCCTTGCGCGGGTCGCAGTTGCGCCGCGTCGGGAACCAAGCGATTTGTCGAGCTGCTTCTTCATTGGCGTCATTAGCTGTAGCGACTCTCAGTTACTTGCCTTGGCGCAACTGTCGTTACGCACGTCCGTACATTTCAATTTTGTCCAGTCGTCCTTGACTGCCATCCAGGTCGATCGTCGTCCTGGTTACAATGTTGTTCCAAGTATGCTCAAAACCAGCTGTTCAAAGCTTAATCCAGAGGCTTTTGCGGCCATGGGAACCAGACTATGGTCCGTCATCCCAGGCACCGTATTCGCTTCCAGCAGCCAAGGCTGGCCGGATGCGTCGCACATGACGTCCACCCGCCCCCATCCAGAACAGCCAATGGCGCGATAGGCGCGCAGAGCCAGCGTTTTGAGCTCGTCTTCTTTGTCCTGAGGTAAGCCGCAGGGCAGAATGTAACGCGTGTCGTTCACCAGATACTTGGCATCGTAGTCGTAGAACTGGCGGTCTGTCTCCAGCTTGATGGCCGGCAGCGCGTCCTCACCCAGAATAGAGACGGTGTATTCCGCGCCGGTTATCCACTGTTCTGCGATCACGACTGAATCAAATTTCGCCGCTTCCAGATAGGCCGCCTCCAACTCTTCAGCGGACACCACTCTACGCATACCGATACTGGAGCCTTCATGAACAGGCTTCACCATCAACGGATGTCCCGCGCCCACTTCCTGCACGATGGCATTCCAGTCACATTCGGCGTCCAACACGGCATACTTGGGCGTCGGGATACCCATGGTTTCCCACAACTGTTTAGTACGCAGCTTATCCATGGCCAGGGCGGACGCGAGAACGTCGCTGCCGGTGAAGGGCTTGTTCAGCAGAGTTAACAGTCCCTGCATGGTTCCGTCTTCTCCGCCACGGCCGTGCAATACGATGAATGCGCGATCAAAATCACCGTCCAATAAGGGCTGCAAGCCATCGCGCGGATCGATATGAAAACAGTCCACACCAGCGTTACGTAAGGCCGCGAGCACTTGCCCGCCACTTTTCAAAGACACATCCCGCTCAGCGGAAGCGCCTCCGAACAGCACCGCCACTTTGCCGAAATCGGCGGGCGGCAGGTCTTTTACTTTTTCCCAACTGAGGACCGTCATATACGCTTTAATTACCTTGTTGCTTCGTTACGCCAGCCGCTACTGCAGCCCGCCTTCAGCCAATACTCCGGCCACTGAGCCGATGTCTCCCGCGCCTTGCGTCAGTAATAGATCGCCGTCCTGAAGCACGCCGCTCAACACTGCTTTTACATCCTGCCCACGTTCGATAAATATTGGGTCAAGCTGTCCACGCTGCCGGATACTACGACAGAGGCTGCGTCCATCCGCCCCGGGAATTTCTTTTTCTCCCGCGGGATAAACGTCCATCAGCACCAACACGTCCACTTTGGACAACACCTGCACAAAGTCTTCGTACAGGTCGCGGGTGCGCGTGTAACGGTGTGGCTGGAACACTGTCACCAGACGCTTATCCGGCCAGCCGTCGCGAATGGCTTTGATGGTGGCGTCCACCTCTCTCGGGTGATGACCATAGTCGTCAACCAGCATGACCGAGCCTTCGGCCACCGGATAATTTCCGTAGACCTGAAACCGGCGCCCCACGCCCTGAAATTTATTCAGCGCAGAGACAATCGCTTCGTCGGCAATCCCTTCGTCAGACGCTACCGCTATCACCGCCAGCGCATTCAGCACATTGTGCTTGCCCGGCATATTCAGGCTGATGCGCAAGTCGGGCTGATCGCCAGGGCGCTTCGCGGTAAAGGATGTCTGCATCCCCTGCTGTGCGATATCCACGGCCCGCACATCCGCTTTCTCGTTAAATCCATAGGTGATGACGGAACGCCCTACGCGAGGAATAATTTCACGCACCACCGGATCGTCGTAACACATCACCGCCACGCCGTAGAAAGGCAGGTTGTGCAGGAAGTCGACGAAGGTCTGCTTCAGCTTCTCAAAGTCGCCGCCATAGGTGTGCATATGGTCCGCGTCTATGTTTGTCACCACTGACACCATCGGCGTCAGGTGCAGGAACGACGCGTCGCTCTCGTCCGCCTCAGCCACCAGATATCGAGAAGCGCCCAGCTTGGCGTTGGTTCCTGCGCTGTTCAGACGACCGCCTATAACAAACGTTGGGTCCAGACCCGCTTCACCTAAAACGGACGCCATCAGACTGGTTGTCGTTGTCTTGCCGTGGGTGCCTGCGATGGCGACGCCATGTCGGTAACGCATCAGCTCCGCCAGCATTTCCGCGCGTGCGATGACCGGAATACGTTGCTCGTTAGCCGCCGTCACTTCCGGGTTATCTTTGGCCACGGCGCTGGATGTCACCACCACATTCGCTCCAGCAATATTCTGCGCGGTATGGCCGAAGGTGATGATCGCCCCCATATCGCTCAAACGTCTGGTCGTGGCGGACTCTTTCAAGTCTGAGCCGCTAATTTCATAACCCTGGTTCAGCAGCACTTCCGCGATGCCGCACATACCGGAGCCGCCAATGCCCACAAAATGTATGCGTCTGATACGGCGCATTTCGGGCGGTCCCCAAACGGTATTCTTCATAGTTGTCTCAGTCATTGGCGCATGCCTCCCAACAATACTTGACCACTTCTCTGGTCGCTTCGGGCTTGGCTAACGTCCGTGCGGCGTTCGCCATTTCCAGCAGTTTTTGCGGCTGCCCGAGCAGGGAAGTCAAAGTCTCAGCCAATCTTTCCACTGTTAATTGATCCTGTTGAAATATCTTCGCCGCTCCCGCCTGCTCCAAGTGTCGGGCATTCGCGGTCTGGTGATCGTCCACCGCATGTGGGTAGGGCGCCAGCAGAGCTCCCAGTCCCACAGTACAAAGCTCCGCAAGGGTCAACGCCCCTGCTCGACATAAAGCCAGGTCAGCATTTGCGTATACGCTGGCCATGTCTTGTAAAAAGTCGTGGACTTCCACCTCCACTCCCAAGCTCGCATAGAGCTCGCGACAGGCTTGGTCCTTACCCTCGCCCGCTTGATGCACAACTCGTGGACGCAAAGCCTCTGGCAAGGCCGCAATCGCTTTAGGCGCCGCTTCATTTAAAGCCAGAGCGCCGCGACTGCCGCCAAGAATAAGCAGCGTGGGTTTTCTTGAGCCGATTCCCCGCTCCTGCGGCGAGGGCAACGCCGCCAGTTCGTCTCTGACCGGATTACCCACGGTCACAACCGATTGCGCCTGAGCAAAGGTCTGCGGGAAAGCTTCCAATACATAGCGCGCGCCGCGAGCCAGCCAACGGTTAGTCATTCCCGCAATCGCATTCTGTTCGTGAATCACCAGGGGCGTACCAGTCAAACAGGCCACGATGCCGCCAGGTCCTGACGCAAATCCACCCATTCCCAACACACAATCGGGCTTTTCCTTACGGAACACGCTGAATGCCTGCCATAGGGCGCGCATCAGGTTGACCGGCGCCATCAACAATGCAGCCGCGCCTTTGCCCCGCAAGCCGCCAATAGTGATTAAACGCATGGGAATGTCGGTGCGACTGATAATACGCTCTTCCATCCCTCCGCGTGCGCCCAGCCAGACGACCTTCGCCCCCTGTTCGCGCAACGCCAGCGCAGACGCCAGCGCCGGGTATACATGCCCGCCGGTGCCGCCCGCCATAACCAGGAAAGTCTTGTCGCTCATCGCTGGGCGCCTCCCCGGTTTTTCACTTTTGGCGGCGCCTCTTCATTTTGTTCACCGCTCACCGCCTCGGAGCCAATTCGCAGCAAAATCGCCACGCACAGGCTACTGATAATCAAACTACTGCCGCCGTAACTGATCAGCGGCAACGTCAAACCTTTGGTTGGCAACAGCCCTGTGTTCACGCCCAGGTTGATCAACGCCTGACCGCCCAGCAACAGCGTGACGCCATAACCGGTGTAGGCGTTAAACAGCTGACCCGCACGCTCCGCCATCCGCGATACATGCATGCCGCGCCACAGCAACACGCCAAACAACACGATAATCAACAAGCTACCCAGCAGCCCCAGCTCTTCCGCGATAATCGCGAACACGAAGTCGGTATGCGCTTCAGGCAGATAAAAAAGCTTTTGTATGCTGTTACCCAGACCTACGCCGCTCCACTCGCCGCGCCCGAAAGCGATCAGCGCCTGAGTCAGCTGATAACCGCTGTCAAACTGATCCGCCCAGGGGTCGGTATACGCCGTCAACCGCTTCAAGCGGTAGGGCTGTGATACCGCCAACAACGCCACACTGCCCACGCAGAACATCAACAGTGCGGCGAACCGGCTTAACGCCACGCCGCTTAAGAAAATCATTCCGACCACCGCGCACATGGTGACAACCAAGGCGCCGAAGTCTGGCTCCATCAGCAACAGCAACGCCACCAGCGTCAGCACCAGCAACGGCTTGGCGAAGCCCCACCAGCTGCCGCGCACTTCGTCCAGGCGGCGCACCAGATAGCTGGCGGTGTATATTGCCAGACACACTTTGGCGATTTCCGACGCCTGGATATTGATCACTCCCAGACTGATCCAGCGGGTGCTGCCGTTAACTGTGCGCCCGATACCGGGAATCAGCACGGCCACCAGGAAACCCAGCGCCACCACCAGCAGTATCCAGCTTTGCTTGTGCCACCATTGCAGAGGCAGCCGCAAAATTACAAAGCCAACTGCAACGCCGGCCAGCAGGTACGACAAATGCCGCCACATGTAATACAAGGCCTGTCCATTAGCGTCGTCAGCGAAGTCAACCGACGCAGAGGTCACCATGATCAAGCCAATGGCCGCCAACGCCAGGGCGGAGCCCAGCAACGGCATATCCAGCGTCATCGTCTGGGTGTTTTTGGAAGCGGTAAGCGTTAACGTACTCATAACGCCCTCACCCATTGCTTGAACTGGTCGCCGCGATCCTCGTAGTTTTTGAACATGTCAAAACTGGCGCAGGCTGGAGACAGCAACACCAGATCGCCAGCAGAGGATGTTTCCGCCGCCAGCTTAATCGCCTCTTCCATCGTTTCAGCTGACAACGTCATTGCGCCGCCAGCGAGTGCTTCTTTTAATTTGGGGCCGTCTTCACCAATGATGATCAGCGTGGACACCCACTCTTTCACCGCCGGAGCCAAAGGAGCAAAGTCCTGCCCTTTTCCTTGTCCGCCGCAAATCAACACGATTCCACCGTTCGTAACAGGACCCAGTCCGGCCAATGCCGCTTGAGTCGCTCCCACGTTGGTGGCTTTAGAGTCATTGATGTAGGCGACTCCGTCTTTATCGGCCACCCACTCACAACGGTGGGTCAGCCCCGTAAATTCTCTCAACGCCTGCAGACAGGGCTCGCGCTCCAAACCTGCGGCATCCGCCAGCGCCAGCGCGGCCAGCGCGTTGCTCCAGTTGTGCTTGCCGCGAATACGCACCTGCTCCACCGGCAAAAGCTTTTCCGCGCCATACGCCAGCCAGGCGTCGCCATTTTCTTCCAGCACGCCATATTGTGCTGGCTCAGGCTTCTTCAACGTAAACCAGGTAACTTCCGCATCCCGGCTCAGGGGCGGTTGCGCCAACGCATCATCGCGATTCAGCACTTGACGACGGCAGCCGTAAAACACTCTCAACTTAGCGAGATGGTAAGCCATCATGTCCGCATAACGGTCCATATGATCTTCAGACAGATTCAACACGGTGGCCGCCAGTGCGCCCAGGCGATCAGTCGTCTCCAGCTGGAAGCTGGACAGCTCCACCACGTACAGCTCCACCCCGTCCGCCAGCAAGTCCAGCACTGGCGTTCCCAGGTTGCCGCCCACGGCGACATTGACGCCGCAAGCCTTCGCCATCTCACCGACCAGCGTGGTCACGGTGCTTTTGCCGTTGGAGCCGGTGATCGCCAAAATGGGCGCATTGGCTTCACGACTGAATACGTCTACGTCGCCACAGATCTTGACTTGCCCTTTCACCGCCTGCAGGTCTGGATGGCTCAATGGCACGCCAGGGCTCAACCAGATTTCGTCGGCGCGCGCCAACATGTCCTGATCCAGCCCGCCGGTCACCACCTGCACACCCGGATTGATCGCATTAAGCTCCGCCAGCCCAGGAGGATTTTCGCGCGTATCCATCACGCAAAAGCCATAACCGCGCCGTGTCAGATAATCCGCGCAGGACAGCCCGGTCTTACCTAACCCGATAACAGCGATATTACGGTCGCGCGCCAAAATCGACATGAACGAATTACCTGATCTTCAACGTCGCCAAACCAATCAGCACCAGCACTACGGTTATGACCCAAAACCGCACGATAACTCTCGGCTCCGGCCAGCCTTTGAGCTCAAAATGGTGGTGCAACGGAGCCATGCGAAAGATACGCCTTCCGGTCAGCTTGTATGACGCCACCTGTAGAATCACGGACACCGTCTCCATTACGAACACGCCGCCCATTACAAAAAACACCAATTCCTGACGGACAATAACCGCCACAACGCCAAGCGCGGCGCCAAGCGCTAATGCGCCAACATCCCCCATGAACACCTGCGCCGGATAGGTGTTGAACCAGAGAAAGCCCAGCCCTGCGCCAACCAGCGCCCCTAGGAATATCACTAGTTCACCGGTTCCCGGCAGATAAGGAATATGCAGGTACTCTGCAAACTTCACGTGACCGGACAAATAAGCGAACACGGCCAAGGCGCCCCCCACCATGACGGTTGGCATAATCGCCAGCCCATCCAGGCCGTCAGTCAGGTTGACGGCATTACTGCCGCCCACGATGACAAAGTAAGTCAACAGCACAAACCCCACTCCAAGCGCCAGGGTGACGTCCTTGAAGAAAGGAACGATCAACGTCGTTTCCTGCGGCAAATGGGCGGTCTTGAATAACACGACGGCCGCGCCAAAGCCGAACACGGACTGCCAGAAGTACTTCCAGCGCGCCGGCAGACCTTTAGGGTTTCTCTCGACGACTTTGCGCCAGTCATCCACCCAGCCGATGGCGCCGAACAACAGGGTCACGCCCAATGTGATCAGCACGTAGCGATTGGTCAGGTCCGCCCACAACAATGTGCTCACTGCAATCGCCACCAAAATCAAAGCGCCGCCCATAGTCGGCGTGCCGGCTTTGCTGAAATGGCTCTCAGGGCCATCGTCTCTGACCGCTTGCCCGATCTGGTAATAGCTGAGCTTGCGAATCATCACCGGACCCACCAGCAAAGAGATCAGCAGCGCCGTTAAGACACCCAGGATCGCACGCAGCGTGAGGTACTGGAACACACTGAAAATGCTGAAATACTGCGCTAGAAAATCAGCTAACCAGACTAGCATTTAGCCCCGTCTCCCATCGCGTTTGATGAACGGACGTTCATACAATTTCATTTCTCCACAATCTGCTTCACAACGTTTTCCATCGCCGCGCTCCGTGAGCCTTTCACTAGCACCGTAGTGTTAGAATCCAGGCGCTCGCGCAACCATGCGGCGATGTCGTCATGAGTAGTAACAACCGGGGACGCATCCCCGAAACCTTCACGATATTCCGCCGCCCAGCGGCCTATTCCCAATAACATGTCTACGCCATTGTCCCTGGCGTATTGAGCGACCTCCCTATGCGCTTCCTCCGCAACGGAGCCCAGTTCCCCCATGTGCCCTAGCGCAACGATTCGACGCCCTGGATAGCGGGCCAGGACGTCAATCGCGGCCTTCACTGAAGTTGGGCTGGCATTGTATGTGTCATCAAGAATGACACTCCCATTAATTCCCAGTAACTTGTTCATGCGGCCTTTTACAGGAACCGCTGACGCGAGCCCGTCGCGGACTTCATTCAAAGTCCATCCCAGCGCCAGTGCGGCGGCTGCAGCGGCCAGCGCGTTGCGCACGTTGTGCGCGCCCGGCAACGGCAGCGTCGCATCAATGTCACCCTCTGGCGCGCACAACCGGAACGTGGAGCCGTTTAGCTCCAGGTTCACGTCTTGCGCTCTCACCATCGCAGACTCGTCCATACCAAAGCTGATAACTTTGCGCGCCCCCGCCATTTCCACCCATGCGGAGAAGTTAGCGTCGTCTTTGTTCAGCACCGCCACGCCATCTTCAGGTAAACCACAGACGATCTCGCCCTTGGCTTTAACAATGCTCGCCAGATCGCCAAATCCTTCGACATGCACGGCGGCGGCGTTATTCAGAATCGCCACCTGCGGGCGCGCAAGCGCAACTGTGTAGGCGATCTCTCCCACCGCACTGGCTCCCAGCTCAAACACCGCACTCTTGTGAGCGTCAGTCAACTGCAGCAGGCTCAATGGCGCGCCAATGTGATTGTTGAAGTTGCCCTGGGTCTTACAGACCTCGCCGCGCTGGGACAATATAGAAGCCAGCAGCTCTTTCACCGTGGTCTTACCCGCGCTGCCGGTGACAGCCGCCACTGGCCCGTCAAAGCGACTCCGGTTCAGGGCGCCCAGCCGTCCCAGACCGACCAAGCTATCGGGCACGATAATCTGCGCCACGTCCGCCGCCACTTTGTGTTGCGCCAGTACAGCGACAGCGCCCTGAGAAACAGCGGCGTCTATATATTCATGGCCATCGAAGCGGTCGCCTTTCAACGCGACGAACAAAGCGCCGGAGCAATCCGCCCGGGAATCGGTCGTCACGCGCGTGAAAGCAACATTGTCGCCTTCAGCCGTTCCGTCGACCGCTTTCGCTATGTCATCTGTCAACCAGTCTCCGATCATCGTCTCTATCTCTTTTTCATCTCTTCATCAAATTTCGCCGTTGGCGGAGCTTCTCACGCCAGCGACAGAGGCCAAACAGTCGCGGGCTATCTCAATGTCCGAGAACGGCATGCGCCGCCCTTGAATCTCTTGGTAATCCTCGTGTCCTTTGCCGGCCAGTAAAATCACATCCTCCAGGGCGGCATGCTCCACTGCGAAACGGATGGCGTCATTTCGGGGACGCACCACTTGAAAGTGCGCGCCTTGTTCCGCGCCTTTCACAATCTGCGCGACAATACTTTCCGGATCTTCCCCGCGAGGATTGTCATCCGTCAGCACCACCTCATCCGCATATTGCGCAGCGACGGCCCCCATCAAAGGCCGCTTGCCTGGATCTCGGTCGCCGCCGCAGCCAAACACGCACCAGAGACGTCCAGGGCAATGCCTGCGCGCCGCCTTCAATGCAACTTCCAGGGCATCCGGCGTGTGCGCGTAATCCACCACAACGGTCGGAGCCTTATCTTCATGCAGCGGCTGCATACGTCCCGCCACCGGGGTCAATCGCGCCATCTGCTGAAGTACAGCCTGCGGCTCCGCCTTCAATGCCGACATGGCCGCGCAAGCAGCCAACGCATTGGATAAATTAAATTCACCAACCAGCGCCAAGCGTGCGGGTTCGCGGGTTGCGCCAAAATCAAGCTCAAAGCTCATTCCATCGGCGTCAAAATGTACGTCTTCCGCACATACGTTCGCCGCGGACTGATCTCGTTTTCCGACGCTAAACGTCAGTGTTTTCGGCCCTTGCAGCTCTTGCGCCCAGCGCGCGCCATATGGGTCATCCTGATTGAAGACTTTCCAGCGTACTGAGTCCGACAGGAACAGCCGCTTTTTGGCTTCAGCGTACGCCTCTAGCGTGCCGTGATAATCTAGGTGATCCCGAGTGATATTGGTCAACACCGCCACGTCAAAGTTAACGCCCGCCGCTCTGTCCTGATCCAGCGCATGGGAGGAGACCTCCATCGCCACCAGTTCAATGCCTTCATCACGCAACTCCGCCAGCACCCGGTGCAGAGACACTGCATCCGGTGTGGTATGCGTCGTCGCTTTCAGACTGTTTGGGCGACCATAGCCAAGCGTGCCGACTACCGCCGCCGACATGCCCAACCCTTCCGCCAGTTGCGCAACGTAATGGGTGACGGAGGACTTACCGTTAGTACCGGTGACTCCCACCACTTTCATGCGATGCGTCGCCTGACCAAAAAACCGATGCGCGATAATCCCGACCACTGGCCGCACATTATCGAGCTCAATAAAGACTACATCGCCTTTTTCATAAACATGCTGACGCGTTCCTGGCAGCAGCACTGCACGAGCGCCCCTGGCCAACGCATCCTCTACATACTGAGCGCCATTTGAACTGACGCCCTCAGCCGCGACAAATAAAGCGCCACTGGTGACTTTTCTGCTGTCTTGCTGGATATCAGACAGCCAGCAGTCCAAAGCGGCCGGCACTTCCGTGATTCCCTTTAACAGTTCCGCCAGTCGTTGTTGCGCGACACCCGGCATATCAGCCTCCATTCCTTTTGCTATCGGAGCCGCTTGCTCCTGCGACCATAGGGATAGCCCGATCCGGCGCCACATTCAGCAGGCGCAACGCATTGGCCACCACTCTGGCGAAAACCGGCGCGGAGACTTCTCCTCCATAATATTCCGAGCCCTGCGGTTCATTCATCAAGATCGCCATCGCCAGTCTGGGCTTCTCAACCGGAGCCAAACCTGCAAACACCGCGTTATAGGCGTCATCCGCATAGCCATGCTCGCCGACTTTGTGAGTGGTGCCGGTTTTACCCGCCACACGATACTCCGCGACATGCGCCCGGGTTCCTGTACCGCCCTTTAACACCACTGTCTCCAGCATTTCCCTGATGTGCTTGGAAATGCCCGGCGACATAACCTCCTGTGGAGAAACTCCTTGCTGTCCGCCCTTAATCAAACTTACGGGCCTGCGTACGCCATCGGCGGCGATCGCCATGTATGACTGAGCCAACTGCAGCGTAGTGACTGACAGTCCGTAACCGTATGACAGCGTCGCCAGGCGAATCGGCTGCCATTTGGTGAAATTCGGCAACACGCCTACCGCTTCCCCAGGAAACTCAATGCCAGAAGACTGTCCAAAGCCTGCTTGATAGAAAGTTTCAAAAACCGCTTCTCCGCCGATTTTCAACGCCACCTTGCTAGTTCCGACATTGCTGGACTTGGTAATGATAGAAACCAGGTCCAACGTGCCGTAGTCGCGAGCGTCGCGAATAGTCTGCCCATTCAAACGCAGGAAACCCGGACTGGTGTTGATCCGGGTTTCCGTTGTAAAACTCCCTGTCTTAAGCGCTGCGGCTATCGACAAGGGTTTGACGGTGGACCCGGGCTCGAACAAATCCGTCACCGCCCGATTTCGCAACCCCGAGGGGTTCATACTGTCCCGATTATTGGGGTTGAACGAAGGCTGGTTAACCATCGCCAACACCTCCCCGGTCCTCACATCCAATATCACCAGCGACCCGGATTTTGCGTGGTGAGCCTCAACCGCCGCCTTTAATTCCCGATACGCCATATACTGCAAACGCAAATCGATACTGAGCCGCAGGTCAGTACCGGATTGCGCGTCCTGCAGCAGGCTCAAGTCCTTAATCACATAACCGCGACGGTCTTTCAGCACCTTTTTGCTGCCATTAACGCCGCGCAGATACTCATCAAAAGCCAACTCA
This sequence comes from Hahella sp. CR1, assembly GCF_029813005.1. NCBI lineage: Bacteria > Pseudomonadati > Pseudomonadota > Gammaproteobacteria > Oceanospirillales > Hahellaceae > Hahella > Hahella sp. CR1. The sequence continues at coordinate 20,242 of NZ_JAPELK010000011.1, read as the reverse complement.
ATGCCTTCCTGACCTTTTTCGTCGATATCCGTAATGCCGACGATATGCGCCGCCACTTCCCCAGCAGGGTAATAGCGTTTGAATTCGCGTTTTGCGTACAGCCCTTGCAGCTTCAGGTCCATCGCCAAGCGCCCGGTTTCCGGCGATAGTTGGCGCTGTACGTAAATAAACTCTTTGCCTTTATGACGGCGCAGCCGCTTCACCATCTCGTCGGACTGCATGCCAAGCAAATCCGCCAGCTTACGCCAACCTTCATCATTCTCCTGCGCTTCTTGCGGGTTCGCCCATAAGGTCACAACCGGCGCGCTGACCGCCAAAGGCTCGCCGTTGCGATCCAGTATCTTGCCGCGGGTCGCCTGAATCGGCTCAACCCGTACTGTGCGCATATCGCCTTGCGAACGCAGGAACTCATGATTAATCACCTGCAAGTCGATAACGCGCCAGACCAGCACGATAAAACACGCGACCAACACGATAGCCACAGCGTAATAGCGCCAGAGCATGGCCGGGGCTGCTTGCCCGCTCTCAGCCTGCTCCATGGCGCCTCGTTGAGCTGCCCGCCGGTCGTTGGCTTTCATCTCACAATCTCTATCTTGGTGGCGTCAGGCACATGCATGCCAAAACGCTGATCCGCAATCTGCTCCACTCGGCTGTGCGCGCTCCAGGCGCTTTCCTCCAGCAATAGCTGGGTCCATTCGCGCTCGTAGCGGTCTTTATCCCGCTGCAGCGTCTGTAGTTCAATAAACTGCTGCCGGTTCAAATGCACGGCGTACACCGTGGCGACGCCGGACACCACCAGAGCCGCCAACAATGACAAAGTGATCAACGCCCGCCCCTTGATCATGCTTGCGGCAAGGCGACACGTCTCACCCCACCACTCCAGTACGACGGGCAAAATCGGCTCACGAACCGTTTTGCTGCGTCTTGTCGTCAGTGGCGTAGCCTGACCTGTAGAACGAATCAAAATCATCAACATTTCTCCAATACACGCATTACGGCGCTGCGCGCCCGTACATTGGCCGCGAGTTCAGTTTCGCCTGCGCGGATTTTCTTACCTACCAATTTGGCTTTTGGCGGCGCATCATCCACCACCGGCAGCCATTTCGGAGTCTTGGGCCCTCGTACAATATCCCGCATGTACTGTTTGACCATGCGATCTTCGAGAGAATGGAAGCTGATAACCGTCAGGCGTCCGCCTGGCTTTAGCACTCCAAACGCCTGCTCCAGCCCCTGGGCCAGATCGTCCAACTCCCTGTTGATGTATATCCTGATAGCCTGAAACGCTCGCGTCGCCGGATTCTTGCCTTTCTCCCAGCGGGGATTAGCCGCCGCGACAATTTCCGCCAGTTGCAAGGTCCGGGTAATGGGCTGAGTCTGACGCGCCGCCACGATGGCCTTCGCCATCCGCCGCGCAAAACGCTCTTCGCCCAGGTCCCAAAGCACCTTGCTAATTTCTTCTTCTTTTGCGGTATTCACCCATTCTGAAGCAGACTGTCCGCTGTCCGGGTCCATCCGCATATCCAATGGCCCGTCCTGCATAAAGCTGAAGCCCCTTTCGGCTTCATCCAACTGCGGGGAGGAAACACCCAAGTCAAGCAGTACGCCGTCAACGCCAGGCCATTGCAGTTCCGCAACAAACGAGGCCATGTCAGCAAAGGAGCCTTGCCGGAATAGAAATCTGTCATCGCCAGAAAACCTTTCCATCGCCGTCCGCCTCGCACGTGGATCTTTGTCGATACCCAGCAGTCGCCCTTGCGGCCCCAGCGCTTTCAATATCTCCGCACTGTGTCCGCCGCGCCCGAAGGTGCCGTCTATATAAAGCCCATCCGCCTTGACGCCCAGAGCCTCAACAGCCTCGGCCAATAAAACCGTTACGTGTCCGTATTGATTACTTTCCATAGTGTTATAGCGCGATGTTCATCAGTTCTTCTGGGACATCCTGACCAAGCGCATCCTCGTCCAGATATTCATCGCGCCGCTTCGTCCAGTGATCTTCGTCCCACAACTCAAACTTCTTACCCTGACCCAATAGAATCAATTTCTTATCCAGATATGCGTATTCACGTAACGGCTGAGACAACAACACGCGTCCCGCACCGTCAATTTCAAGTTCAGTGGCGTGGCCCAACAAGAGCCGCTGGATGCGCCGAGTCGCCGGGTTGTACGCGGGAAGCGCGGCGATCTGGCTTTCAATCTGTTCCCACTCCGGCAATGGATAAATCAGAAGGCAGCGTTCTTGTGTATCAATGGTCGCAATCATTTGGTTATTGCTTATTTCGGCAATACGATCCCGGTAACGCGTCGGCATAGCAAAGCGCCCCTTTGAATCCATGTTGATCGCATTGACCCCTCTAAACACTTATTTGCCCATCTCAGAAGGTTTTCGCCACAAAAAACCACAATCATCCACTTTTACCCACTTTTACACACTATAGAAAGCGGAAGGCAACATTTCAAGATGATTAAGTTACGGATGGGTCAATAATTTCCTCTTAAAAGACAAGTAGTTACAGAAAAAAAGGGGAAAAAATAGACAGATTTGAGACAAAAATAGCTTTGCAATCAAAGCGCTAGAGGAATTTCTTTAGATACAAGCTCGCATCTAAGAATATTTAGCTATAAAGACCGCATTGGTAAATAAAACGAGGTATGTGCACGCCCAATTATCGGCCGCACAGTTTCATTGTTAAGAGAAGTTAACCCTGAAACTCTCATACGCAAGAGTTTCAGGGTTAAAAAGAGAAAAGAAGAGCTTGTCTGTAAGCCGGGTTCTGTCGTGGACAGTCATTCGTCTGGGATGCATGTCGCCATGCACCTCTAGCGACCTACCCGGATCCAGCGTGGGCCACGCCATTGGATCCCTATTTGGTCTTGCTCCGAGTGGGGTTTTCCATCGCCATGGACTGTTACCAGCCATGCGGTGCGCTCTTACCGCACCATTTCAACCTTACCGTTCTGCCAAAGCAGACTTAGGCGGTATACTTTCTGTTGCACTTTCCGTCGACTCGCGCCGCCCAGGCGTTACCTGGCACTTTGCCCTGTGGAGCCCGGACTTTCCTCCATCCCGCGCCCAATAAAGGATGCGAAACAGCGACTGCCTAACAAGCTCTGGCGGCAAGATTAGCGATTTCCCTCTTCCGACACAAGCTTTGCGCCAGCAAGTCATTAAAGAAGTCGCAAACTTACTCGCCCTTTAACGCCAGCGCCTGCTGATAAAGCTCATTCTTACCGACACCCGTCAACGAAGACGCCAACGCCGCCGCCTTTTTAACAGGCAATTCTTTGAGCAACGCCTGCAGCAATTGCGACACTTTGATTTCCACAGAGTCGCCTTGCTCTTTGCGCCCCCCCTTCACCAACACGACGAACTCCCCGCGCTGCTGATTTCCATCCGCCAGCATCCAGACTTTAACCTCCTGAACACAGCCCGCTTTTATCGTCTCGAAGGTTTTGGTCAGCTCTCTGGCGATCACCACCTCCCTGGCGGCCCCCATCACCGCCTCTAAATCTTCCATCATCGCCAAGATCCGATGAGGAGACTCATAGAACACCATGGTCCGGGGTTCGTCAGCCAGCTCCTGCAAACGCCCACGCCGCCCAGAACCCTTGGCGGGCAGAAACCCTTCGAAGACAAACCGTTCACTCGGCATGCCGGAAGCGGATAAAGCCGCCACCAACGCACAGGCGCCGGGAACTGGCGTGACGGCGAAGCCAGCCTCTCTGGTCGCTCGCACCAACGGAAACCCCGGGTCCGATATCAACGGCGTCCCTGCATCAGATATCAGAGCGATGGACTTACCTGCCGCCAGTTCTGACAACAAGCGCTCTGTTTTCGCCTCTTCATTGAACTGATGCAAAGAGGTCATCGGCGCATCAACGCCAAAGTGACTCAACAACTTGCCACTGTGCCGAGTATCTTCCGCCGCAATCAGGTCCACCGATTTCAATATGGCGATCGCCCTGGGAGTCATGTCATCCAAATTACCAATCGGGGTCGCTACAATGTATAAAACACCCTTTGCTTCGCTCATAATTCTTTCATCTTGTTAATAACTGAAATTTCCACCCCAACCTTGGCCTTTGCTAGAATGGCCGTTGCTTTTATATTTACACTCGGCTTCTCGCATATCGCCGCCATTATATAACCGCCGCGGCCGGCCTAAGTTAACCATAAAACCGGCCTGACTTATAACTATTGCTCTCTGGTAAGCGCATGCAGCGAAAACATAATTATCCATTTCACGTCCTGCTTTTAACATTACTCCTGTCTTTTTTAAGCGGCTGTGAGGGCTTATCCGTCAGAGGCGGCGACTCCAGCTCGCAAGGCGCAACCTCTCAGGACGAAGCGGAAAGAGAGCTTCAGCTTGCTCAAAATACGCTACCGCCCGAGCAAGCCAACCACAAATTAAAAGCACTGGACATTTACTTGGCGCGAGGCGACTACGCAAACGCACAAAAAGTGGTGGAGTCCATCAACTCCACCACCCTGACTCAGCCCCAGATGGAGCAGTATATTATCCTCGGCGCGACACTGGCCCTGGAGCAGAATCGACCAGACCAAGCTCTTTCTTATTTCAACGCCGCCCCATCCGGCGCTTTCGCCAGCCGGCCCGTGGATATTCAGCTTCGCGCCAATGAACTGCACGCCAAAGCGCTTATGGCGACAGGCTCCTCATTGGACGCCGCACAACTTCTGGTTTACGCATCAGGTCTCTATACTGGCGAAGAGTATTGGCGGGTGCTGGATGACGTTTGGAACGCCTTGCGCGCCACGCCCAGCCTTGAGCTCAGCCGCGCGCTGGAAACGGCGCAAGACTACGACTGGCGCGGTTGGCTTGAACTGATCACCGCCGTACGTCAGAACCAGTTCAGCCTGGAAATGCAATTGGCGGCGCTAAAAAGCTGGCGCCAGCAATGGGCGGACCACCCTGCAGCCAAAAGACTCCCTGCCGAGCTCAAGATGCTGGCGGAACTGCCCAATGAGCGCCCCAGCAAAATCGCACTACTGGCGCCGCTAAGCGGTAATCTGGCTAAAGCAGGAGAAGCTATTCGTGACGGCTTCCTAGCCGCCTACTATCAAGATATCAACAGCAGCGAGAGCAACGGACAAGGCCCGGAAATTCAGATTATAGACTCAGGCTCTATCGAAAATATCGCCGACCTCTATCTCTCGCTGCAGCTGGAAGGTTACGACCTGATTATTGGCCCTCTGGAAAAAGAGGCCGTCGCCCAGCTTGCCGGCTTCCCTGAACTTGATCCTCCTGTACTAGCATTGAACTACCTGGACGAAGGCGTCACTCCGCCTCCCGGAATGTACCAATACGGACTCGCCGCCGAAGACGAAGTGCGCCAGATAGCCAGAAAGCTGATGTCGGAAGGAAAGCGCGGCGTCGCAGTGATTTACCCTGACTCACCCTGGGCGATAAAACTCGCCAGCGTGCTGGACAGAGAATACGAGGCAGCCAACCTGCCTTTACCTATCCCATACAAATATGTTGAGGGCGAAAATTATTCAGACGGCATCGCCCACCTGTTGCAGATCAACGCAAGCAAGCAAAGAGCCAGAAAGCTAAAGTCAGTTGCAGGCAAATTTGAGTATGAACCGCGTCGCCGACAGGATATTGATGCCATCATCATGATCTCTACGCCATATGTAGCCAGACAGCTAAAACCCTTACTGCTGTTTCACTACGCCAGCGACCTGCCAGTCTACGCTACATCACAAATTTACGGTGGCGTCCCTCAGCCAGATAAAGACCACGACTTGAATGGCATTCATTTTACGGAAACGCCTTGGTTATTGAGCCAGTCATTGCCACTCAAACAAGATATTCGTTATGTCGCAGACACCACGCGCTACGAAAGGCTGTATGCAATGGGCGCCGATGCTTACACTATCGCCCCACGACTCAGCCTCATGCGCCAATTTCCTGACAGCCAGATACAAGGCGCGACAGGCAACCTTTTTATGAATGACGCCCAGCAAATTCGCCGCATACTGGAATGGGCGATATTTGAAAGAGGCGTGGCGAAAGCGGAGTTAAACAGCCCTGAGCCAATCTCCCAATAATGCCCTTTAAGCGCCTGATCAAGTCTATTGATATTGGCCGCGCCGCAGAGAGCCAAGCGGAAAGTTTCGCACGCGCCCAAGGATTCACCATCCTTGAGCGCAACTTCCGCTGCAAAGGGGGAGAGATTGACCTCATCGCCAAACACGGCGAGCACTTGGTATTTATAGAGGTGCGCCACCGCAGCAGCGATAAGTTTGGCAGCGCAGCAGAATCTATTACTCAAAAAAAGCAGCAACGCATTATCCTTGCCGCAAACATATACCTTCAGAAGAAAGGTTTAACAGACATGCCATGCCGATTTGATGTTATCGTGGGAAACCTCAAATCAAATACCGGCTTTCAATGGATACCAGACGCATTTAGCTGCTGGTGACGCCACCTTTCGCACCAACGTACACCACCGTTAATTCCGGATTTTTATATGAACAGTATTGAACGCATCATCCACCTCTTCGAAGAAAGTATTAAAGCGAAGCAAGTCTCCGCACAATCACTCCCCCCACTGATTGAGGCGGCAGGCCAGTTGATGGTTCACGCTCTTCTTAGCGATCACAAAATTCTCTCCTGCGGCAATGGCGGCTCCGCCGGAGATGCGCAACACTTCTCCTCAGAACTGCTAAACCGCTTTGAGCGTGAGCGCCCCAGCCTACCAGCAGTCGCTCTGACGACTGACACCTCGACACTGACATCCATCGCTAACGACTACAGCTACAACGAAGTATTCTCCAAGCAGATACGCGCCCTGGGCTCTGAAGGCGACGTACTCTTAGCTATTTCCACAAGCGGCAATTCTGCGAATGTAATTCAAGCGATACAGGCAGCCCATGACAGGGGGATGAGAGTGGTTGCTTTGACAGGAAAAGATGGCGGAAACATGGCGTCCTTGCTCCAGGCTGAGGACGTTGAAATTCGAGTTCCAATGACCTCCACCGCACGTATTCAGGAAGTACACCTGTTAACAATCCATACTCTTTGCGACTACATCGACCGCGAAATTTTTGGCCCAATAGACTAAAGCAGCAAAAAAGCCGGAAGCACGGCTTTCACCACGCTTCCGGCTCTTCAGACTCTAAAGCTTTAATTGCTTACTTGACTATCTTCAAGCTCGGCTTTGAGCCATCTCGCCCACCACTTTTGGGTGGAGGCGTTGGAGAAGATCCAGGCTTACCCTTATTGCTAGGCGGCTCAGGCGCTCCGCCCGGCTCAGAACCAAAGACCATGCCCTGACCATTTTCCTTCGCGTATATCGCCAGCACCGCCATTATCGGAACGGACACTTGACGCGGCACGCCACCAAAACGAGCGCTAAACTCAAGATAATCATTACCTATGTTCAAGCCGCGCACCGCTTGCGGACTGATGTTAAGCACAATTTGGCCGTTGCTTACAAAGTCACGTGGCACATCTACGCCCTGAAGCGACGCATCCACAACCACGTATGGCGTTAGATGATTATCAAGAATCCACTCGTTCAGAGCTCGCAACAAATAGGGACGACTGGGAGTCATTGGTATTGCCAATTCAATTTGAGCTTTAGGGGCCCTGCATAGACCCCTTCAGTTAGAAGTATCAGCTAAACATTTCCTGTTCGATATCGGACAGGCTAGCTTTGAAGGACTCACGGGAGAACAGGCGGTCCATATACTTGATCAGCGGTTTAGCCGGCTTTTCAGGAAGCTCAATCTTCATGAGCTTCAGACGCCACAACAGTGGAGCGACGCAGCAGTCTACAATTGTAAACTCTTCGCTCATGAAATACGGCTTCTCCGAAAAGATCGGGGCGGCGGCTATCAAACTTTCGCGAAGCTGTTTGCGCGCCTCTTCAACCTCTGCAGTATCAGATTTACCTTGCAGAACGATATCCGCCAGACTGCACCAATCCTTTTGGATTCGATACATCAACAAACGGCTCTGCGCCCGCGCAACCGGATATACCGGCAAAAGCGGCGGATGAGGAAAACGCTCATCCAGATACTCCATCATGATGTTTGGTTCGTACAGCGACAGCTCACGATCCACCAGGGTTGGCAGCGTGTTATAAGGATTTAGGTCGGCAATCTCCGCAGGCTTATCATCAGGATCAACATCGATGATATCTACCGCCACACCTTTCTCAGCCAAAACAATACGGACTCTATGACTGTAGTGGCTCTGCGGATCAGAAAAAAATGTCATTGATGACCGTTTGGTCACGACTCCCATAGAATTACCTCGGTCGCTTGTAACTCAGATTATTCAGAAAGAAAAATTCCAGCATCAGGGCAACCCGATGCTGGAGCTTTTATCCAAGGTCGAACATTATACACGAAAAGACTAGTGAACGTCTTTCCAATATTCTCTGTTGAGGAGGTATGCAGGAACGAACAGAATCACCAGGAACAACAATACAAACGGAGCGATTTCTTCACTTTCAAGTCTTGAAGGCTCACCCACATAGGCCAGGAAATTGACCATGTCGCGAATCGCAGCATCATACTCTTGCGGCTCCATGCTGCCCGTTGTAGCAAATGACTTACAACCTGGCGCACCAACGACAACACCACTTAAAGGGTCTATGCCTGCTTTACTGCCCAGTTCCGGCTTTTCAGCGCACAAGCCCTGCAGACCGACTAAGACATGGGGCATACCAACGTCTTTAAACACAACGTTGTTGACACCCCATGGACGAGACTCATCTTTATAGAAGCCTCGCAGGTAGCTATACAACCAATTTGGTCCGCGCAATCTGGAGATCAATGTCAGGTCAGGAGGCGCAGCGCCAAACCAGCCTTTCGCCATAGACGGAGCCATAGCGATATCCATCAGCTGCCCTATCTTCGCATCGCCGAAGATCAGATTCTCCTCGTAAAGATTGTGCGGAATGCCAATATCATCCGCCACACGCTCATAACGAGAGTATTTTAAAGAGTGGCAGCCCATGCAGTAGTTGGTAAACATGGCAGCCCCTCTTTGCATAGAAGGCTTATCACGAATATCAACATCCACATGATCTAAGTGAACGTCTCCGCCGCCGGACGCGTAAGCAAGAGACGTCACGCACGAGAGAAGCAGAACTTTCAGTATGCTTTTCATTAGTGAGTCACCCTCTCTGGTACAGGTTTAGTCTTTTCAGCTCTGGTATACCAAGGCATCAATAGGAAGTAAGCGAAATACAAGCCTGTAAACAGAGGAGCCATCCAGCTGGGCTGCTCGTTAGCGGGTAGTGCGCCGCAAACACCCAGAATCACAAAGCTCACCGCAAATATCAACAGTGCAACTTTACTCATCACACCTTTGTAACGAATAGATTTAACTGGGCTACGATCCAGCCATGGCAATACGAAGAGAATCGCAATCGCGGCGCCCATGACAACCACGCCCCAGAATTTCGCATCAACGCCAAACAACGGATAAGTAATTGCCCGCAACATGGCGTAGAAAGGCGTGAAATACCAGACAGGGGCAATGTGCTCAGGGGTCTTCAACGGATTGGCCGGCTCAAAGTTCGGCTTTTCCAGGAAATACCCATTCATTTCAGGGAAGTAGAACACTACCACACAGAATACGAAGAGGAAGACAATCAAGGCCACGATGTCATGCACCGTGTAGTATGGATGGAAGGGAATACCGTCTTTCGGAATACCATTCTCATCTTTGTTCTTCTTGATCTCAACGCCGTCAGGATTGTTAGAGCCGACCTCATGGAGAGCAAGAATATGCAGAACAACCAAACCAAGCAGTACGATTGGCAAAGCGATAACGTGCAGAGCAAAGAACCGGTTGAGAGTAATGCCCGAAATCAGGTAGTCGCCCCTGATCCACTGAGCGAGATCTTCGCCCACATAGGGTATTGCGCCAAACAGAGAAACGATAACCTGTGCACCCCAGTATGACATCTGCCCCCAAGGCAACAAATAGCCAAGGAAAGCCTCAGCCATCAAACACAGATAAATTGTCATACCGAAGATCCAAACCAACTCACGAGGCTTTTTATATGAGCCATACATGAGTCCGCGGAACATATGCAGGTAGACAACGACAAAGAATGCTGATGCGCCGGTTGAGTGCATCAATCGAATGAGCCACCCGAACTCCACGTCACGCATAATGTATTCTACTGAAGCGAACGCCCCTTCAGCAGTAGGGTTGTAGCTCATAGTCAACCAAATACCTGTAAGTAGCTGGTTAACAAGTACAACTAAAGACAACGAACCGAAGAAATACCATACGTTAAAGTTTTTAGGCGCATAGTACTTGCTCATGTGCTTTTCGAAGGCATCGACGACAGGCAGGCGATCGTCGATCCACTGGATAAGCTTCTGCATTATGCGTTCTCCTTGTCATCACCTACGATGAGGTTCACGTCGTCAACATACATGTGGGGAGGCACTTCAAGATTCTTGGGAGCAGGTACGCCTTTGAAGACCCTTCCAGCCAAGTCAAACTTGCTGCCGTGACAAGGACAGTAAAAACCACCAACAGTTTCATCAGGAATAACTTCCGGCATGAATTTCGGAGAGCATCCCAAGTGAGTGCAGATTCCTACGAGTATGACGTATTCATCTTTGATGGAGCGGTGGGCGTTTTGAGCGTAAGCGGGTTGTTGCGGCTTTTCAGATTGCGGGTCCTGCAAATCGTCCGCAATCGAATCCAGCCCTTTCAGCATTTCTGGCGTTCTGCGCACTACCCAAACAGGCTTGCCCCGCCATTCAACCGTCATTTGTTGACCGGGTTCAAGTTTACTGATATTAACCTTAACAGGCGCACCAGCGGCTTTCGCTTTAGCGCTTGGGTTCCAGGAAGCGACAAAAGGCACCGCTGCGCCAATGGCGCCGATACCTCCAACGACCGAGGTTGCTCCCACCAGAAAACGACGGCGGCTCTTGTTCACGTCGTCTTTCGTCATACTAGGTTTCTCCCATCAGGCAGCAATTTGAGGCCAAAATCAGGCCATTATGCTCTTATTTCTTCAGGCGTAAAATCCGGCTGACATACTAATTAAAATGCCTTATCGATACAAGGACGACGCGCGTGTGGCATGGCGTTGTCTCAACAATATTGACCCAAGTTAAATATCCGTCGGACGGTTTTCGCTTATGCTCAGCGGAAACAAAAAAGCCCGGATTACCGGGCTTTTTATTTTTAGCGTATCGATTAACGCTTGGAGAATTGCGGACGCTTACGCGCTTTACGCAGACCGACTTTCTTACGCTCAACCTCACGAGCATCGCGAGTAACGTAACCGGCTTTACGCAGCGGAGAGCGATTCGCTTCATCATATTGAATCAGCGCACGAGTAATACCGTGACGAATTGCGCCCGCTTGACCAGAAGGGCCGCCGCCTTTAACGGTAACAAAAACGTCAAAGTTGCCGATAGCCTCTAACAGCTCTAAAGGCTGACGCACGACCATGCGAGCGGTTTCGCGACCAAAGTAAGAATCCAGATCAGTCTGGTTCACAGTGATTTTTCCGCTACCGGGTCTCAGGAAGACGCGAGCAGTCGAAGTTTTACGACGACCGGTACCGTAGTATTGAGTAACAGACATATCCACCTTCCTTAAATTTTCAGTTCAATCGGTTGCTGAGCGGTATGCGGGTGTTCAGCCGAAGCGTATACCTTGAGCTTTTTCAGCATCGCACGACCTAAAGGATTGCGCGGCATCATGCCTTTAACAGCTGTTTCGATAACACGCTCTGGAGCATGTTGAATCAGCTTATCGAAAGACATTTCTTTCAAGCCGCCAGGATAGCCTGTGTGGCGATAGTACATTTTGTCTTGTGCTTTGTTGCCAGTAACACGCACTTTTTCTGCGTTTACTACAACGATGTAATCCCCAGTGTCCACATGAGGGGTATATTCCGCTTTGTGCTTGCCCCTCAAGCGACGGGCGATTTCAGTAGAAAGACGTCCAAGCGTCTTGTCGGTCGCGTCTATAACATACCAGTCACGCTTTACGGTTTCTGGCTTAGCGCTGATCGTTTTCATTTAAATCCCGCCTTACTCTTAAATTCTCGGCTGATTAATCCAAATAAAACGCACGCTGATCCTTTCCTTCGAGGAAATTTACAACGACGTTCTGACTTTTCGGAACTTGGGCTTCGGGGCTTCGCCAAAGTTCCTTACTATATTGCAAATCCGGGCGCAGGATTATATGGCACTTCCTGCTCAATTGCTACTCTAAATCCAATTAATTACACGGTAGCGCAACGCCAAGGTCACACATCAAGATTTGGCAGGCCGAATGTCTCAATTGTGTTTTGCAGAACAATATCGGATATCTGTTCTGGGACTTCTTCTCTCATAGCGCACAACGCATCAAATATTTGAGGAATAAGCTCAGGAGAATTACGCCGCCCTTGCCGACCACATAAAGGCATATCAGGGGCGTCGGTCTCCAACAACAGAGACTTCAACGGCAACCTGGAGATCGCTTTTCTGGTTTTCTGGGCTCGGTCATAGGTGATAACGCCGCCAACTCCTATTTTGAGCCCCAGCTTCACATATTGCATCCCCTCTTCGTAGCTTCCCGAAAAGGCGTGCACCACCCCACTCTTAACGCCAGATTCCTTAACCAGCCTGGCAAGCTGGCTATGGGTCTTTCTTGAGTGAAGAATGACGGAAAGATCACTCGCTTTAGCCATCCTCAGCTGTTCGCGCAAAAAGAACCGCTGCACGTCAAAGCCAATGTCTGCCGTTGCGTCAAGCCCGCACTCCCCGACCGCCGAAATATCCGCACGTTGAGTACGCAACCTCTCTGCCAGTTCGTCCAGATGAAACACGGAATGCTCGTACAGGTATAGAGGATGAATACCCAGCGCAAAATTGAGCTCATCATAATGCGCAGCCATCTGAGATAAACGCGCCCAATTTTGGACGCCTACCGAGGGCGCAATAATGCGCTTTACACCCAACTCCCGAGCTTTGCGCAGAACCTCTTCTCTATCGTCATCAAAGTCGGGAAAGTCAAAGTGGCAATGGCTGTCAATGTAAGTCGCCATCGCCAATGCCCTTAATGTTCCCTTGTCTTCCTGAACTGAACATCTGGATAACGCTCCATCGCCAGCTGCAAATTGACATTCGTCGGGGCCAGATAGGTCAGACTGTCGCCCCCATCCAGAGATAAGTTTTCGGAAACTTTCCGTTTAAACTCCTCTAGCTTTTTCACATCTTTCGCTTCAACCCAACGCGCAGTGGCGACGTTTACAGGCTCATACACCGCGTCCACTTTGTACTCAGATTTGAGACGATGAACCACCACGTCAAACTGCAACATTCCCACCGCCCCGACAATCAAGTCGTTGTTATTGAGCGGCCTGAATACCTGAACAGCGCCTTCTTCAGACAACTGAATCAGACCTTTTTGCAATTGTTTGGACTTCAACGGGTCCTTCAGGCGAATACGGCGAAATAGTTCAGGGGCGAAGTTAGGAATACCGCTAAACTTAAACTCCTCCCCTTCGCTAAACGTATCGCCAATCTGGATAGTGCCGTGATTATGCAAACCAATAATGTCGCCGGCGAATGCTTCTTCCGCCCGAGTTCGATCTCCCGCCATGAATGTCAGCGCATCAGCAATACGAACATCTTTGCCCAGTCGCACATGCTTTATTTTCATGCCCTGCTCGTAGCGGCCTGAGCAGACCCTCAAGAAAGCAATACGGTCACGATGAAGCGGGTCCATATTCGCCTGAATCTTGAATACAAAGCCAGAGAACTTCTCGTCTTCCGCTTCAACAACACGCTTGTCAGTCTCTCTGGGCTGGGGGGATGGAGCCCACGCCACCAAGCCATCCAGCATATGATCAACGCCAAAGTTACCTAGCGCAGTACCAAAAAATACTGGAGTCAACTCGCCTGCCAAAAAGGCCTGATGATCAAACTCATGAGAAGCGCCTTGCAGTAATTCGATTTCACCGCGCAAGTTCTCTGCGTCCGAGCCAAGCACCTGATCCAATTCAGGGTTATCCAAACCCTTAATCGTGCGACCATCCTGGAGAGTATGCCCCTTACCAGTCTGGTATAAAATGACCTCATCCCGAAGAAGGTGATATACACCTCTGAAGCCTTTGCCCATGCCAATGGGCCAAGATATAGGCGCACACTTAATTTTCAGTACGTCCTCGACCTCATCCAGCAATTCCATTGGGTCTCGAATATCGCGGTCGAGCTTATTCATGAAAGTAATGATTGGCGTATCGCGCAGCCGCGTAACTTCCATAAGTTTGATGGTGCGCTCCTCAACGCCTTTTGCGCTGTCTATAACCATCAAGCATGAGTCAACCGCAGTTAAAGTACGATAGGTGTCTTCAGAGAAGTCTTCGTGACCCGGGGTATCAAGTAGGTTTACCAGAGAGTCGTCATAAGGAAACTGCATAACGGATGTGGTTACGGAGATGCCCCGTTCTTTTTCCATTTCCATCCAGTCGGATTTCGCAAATTGACCGGACTTTTTACCTTTTACTGTACCGGCTTTCTGCAGCGCACCGCCATGCAAGAGTACTTTCTCTGTAATAGTGGTTTTACCCGCATCAGGGTGAGAGATAATGGCGAATGTACGACGGCGTTTGATTTCTTCACGAAGTCCCATGACAAACCTTGAACATCTGGCGAATTGAGGGCGAACATTATAGCGCCGCAAACAGAGTGTCAAAAGCTATTGATAGCGACTGGAATCAAAGGTTCTAAGCACGTCCGGGAAATAAACCATCATACCTGTCGCCAACATCCCATTAATTACGCCTTCAGGCAAGGCAATCAAAGGAAGGTAAGCGAACATTAAAGAGTGATCCTGACTCCACTCCCCATCTACTAGCCAGCAGATAGTCATTCCAAACAGAATACTGGCGACTATCGACAGCCCTCCACCCAAGAAGCCGTTCACTAAAGGGTAAGCAAAAAATAACCTTCCGTCAGACTTCTTTTCCCTGTCCACCACCCATTTGGTCACCATAACAGGGATCAGCACCGCCCCTAGAAAATTCAAAGGGAGCAATAGCCAAGGCGTTGCGCCCTGGAGCGCAAGTAGCAATAGCCCAATAAAGCCGGCAAATATCGCCAACTCCCAATCCAGGATCAAGGTCAGTGCACTTAGAAGGAGAAAATGAAGAGAAACGCCAAAATCGACATCAATTCTGAGACGCCAAAACAGCCCCAGGGCCAACGCGCAACCCCAGAAAATATGCTGCAGCTTATTATCTCGCCGCAGATAAACATGACAGCGCCTAACCCACAGCAGAGCAATACAGACAAGCATCGCTCCCCACAGTCCCAGCTCTACAGCTAAAGGCAGCGAATCAACGCGAACATATTCCACGACTTACTCTTCGCGCCCCAACTTCATCGACATCACGATGGCGTCTTCGCGACCGTCGGAGGCCGGGTAATAGGCCTTTCGATAACCAATGTCATTAAAGCCCAATTTTCTGTACAACTGCACGGCTGCGGTGTTGCTAGCGCGCACCTCTAGAAATAGCTCCACCATATTTTGTGTACGAAAGCGCTCCAGCAAAAACGCCATGAAGGACAACCCCATGCCTTTCCCTTGTAACGCGCGCGCGACACATAGATTAAGCAAGTGCGCCTCATCTATAACCATGGAGGTCACCGCGTGCCCGACTACCTCGTCGTTATATACGGCGACCCAACATTCGGAAGCTCCCGCAAGGCACTCTTTAAAAACGCCTTCAGTCCAAGGATGGGAATAAGCCCCACGCTCATTATTTAAGACTAGGGATAAGTCTGCTTCGGTCATTAACCTGAAAGCGAGATCGGGTTTTGGATCAGTCATTGGAGTAGAGATATTGACGAAGCTTGCGCCACACGAGTTTTTTGATAGAGGGGTTATGAAGCATCTCGTCTAGAGACGGCAATTGTAGGAGCCTGTCGCCCTTCCACACAGGGTCTAAACCGCCCAAAGTCCCTGCGATGCCCGCATCACAGAATAGAATGCAATGTTTCATTCCACCGGGAGCTAACCAACGCGCCAGAATTCTAGCCAGCATCGCGTCGTCTTGCATCGGCAACCCTTTACGCTCAAATGGCGGCCAGGCAAAAAGGCTATATGCATCTTTCCACTCCTCCCCCAGGCCAACCGCTAACGCAATATTGGCAAGAAGCTGGCCGCTGGGCGACTCAGGAGTAATATCCACTTCCCCATTAGACAGCGCCACCATACAAATGTCGCCAGCCTTTATACTCATCGCACGTAGCTTATCAACGGTTGCAGGGGATGACTTTACCAATACAGGTGTTGGAGAAGCGTCTTTCTTATCCTGTTCCTGGGCCTTCTTCTGTTTAGCTGGCTCAGGCTGAGCGATAGCGGACATCGTTTGGCGAAGAGCGGCGGCTTGCTGAGCGCTTTTTAATGATGGCGTTTTTGGCGGGCTGATCTTATTCGCGCGTCGCTCTACATCCCGGTTATCTAGCTCCTCTGATGCCTCATCGAATTCAAACAAGTTGGAAGGCGCAGCATTCGGCAACGGGCTGCGCGCATACCAAACCGCAATTCCCATTTCGGTCAAATATGTCTGTCTGTCGTTCTCGTACAAAAAATTCATAATTTTATGCGCAGAAAAGAATCACACTTCACTCTGCGGATGTTGCTTCCTCTTATCTGAAGAGATTAGGTTTAAGGCATTTATATAAGCTTTTGCTGAAGCAATCACAATATCAGTATCCGCGCCAACGCCATTTACAATCCTGCCCCCACGCTCCAAACGGACAGTCACCTCACCTTGTGAGTCAGTCCCGCTGGTTATGTTATTCACCGAATATAACTGCAAGTTCGCCCCGGAAGAGGCGATTTCTTCTATCGCCCGATAAGTTGCATCAACAGGCCCGCCCCCTTCTGCAGAAGCCGTTCGCTCATCACCATTAATCATCAAGGTGACTTTCGAAATAGGCGTAACGCCGGTTTCACTGCAAACAGACATACAGACCAATTTATAAATCTCGTCATCTTCTGATAGCTCTACAGCACTAACCAAAGCCTGCAAATCTTCATCGAAAATTTCGTGCTTCTTATCCGCCAAATCTTTGAAGCGAGCAAAAGCTTCGTTAAGTGCAGTTTCTGAATCAAATTCATAGCCAAGCTCATGCAGCCTGGTGCGAAAAGCATTACGACCAGAGTGCTTGCCCAACACCAGACTGTTCGTGCGCCAACCTACATCTTGCGCCTGCATGATCTCATAAGTTTCCCTATGCTTAAGCACGCCATCCTGATGGATGCCAGACTCATGCGCAAACGCGTTGGCGCCGACTATCGCTTTATTGGGTTGCACAGGAAACCCTGTAATTGTCGAAACTAAGCGAGAAGTCGGCACGATAAATTGCGTATCCAAACGGGTTTCAACAGCAAACAGGTCTTTTCGTGTTCTCACCGCCATAACGATCTCTTCAAGCGCCGCGTTTCCAGCCCTCTCACCCAGACCGTTAATAGTACACTCCACCTGACGAGCGCCGTTCATCACCGCCGCCAGGGAATTAGCTACGGCCAACCCCAAGTCATTGTGGCAGTGCACAGAGAATATTGCTTTATCAGCATTTGGCACCCTCTCCAATAGAATTTGAATTGTTTCGCCAAACTGCTGCGGAATCGCATAGCCTACCGTGTCAGGGATATTAATTGTTCTCGCGCCAGCGGCTATTGCCGCCTCTATGATTCTACAGAGAAAATCTATCTCTGAGCGCCCTGCATCCTCGCAAGAGAACTCAACATCGTCTGTGTACATCCTGGCGCGTTTAACCGCTCTGATTGCCTGTTCCACGACTTGATCAGGCTGCATCTGCAATTTGTACTTCATATGGATTGGGGAGGTGGCGATGAACGTATGAATACGAGCTAACTTAGCGGGCTTCAAAGCCTCAGCTGCGCGATCTATATCCTTATCCAACGCTCTCGCCAAACTACATACGGTGGATTCACTGACAGACTCTGCTATCGCTTTAACCGCCTCAAAATCTCCAGGGCTGGCGATAGCGAAGCCTGCTTCTATGACATCCACCTTCATTTTTTCCAGCGCCTTGGCGATACGCAGCTTTTCATTCTTTGTCATGGAAGCCCCAGGGCTTTGCTCTCCATCACGCAAGGTTGTATCAAATATCACCAAATGTCCGCTGCTCATCGCAACTCTCCCACTTCATTTAAAAGGCGTCCGCCACTATCAGAAAAGTATTATACGCTCAGACATTAACACGACTACTAGTATGTCATAAGAGTCCCAATACAAGCCGAGCCCTGACCTACGCGTATAGGCACAGCTAACAAAAAACACCATACCGTTCAAAGACTTTACACTTTATCAGCGTTTCCTATCGCCCCATCCTTATAATAAATAGGAATAAAAAAACCAATAAAAATGCAGAATGTCTTGAAAAATCTGCTTTATAAAATCAAATCCGAACATTATGACCTAGTCTAGCCTCCTCCCCCCACCATATAGGAATAAGCCTTTAAGAATAACCCGTCATAGATTTGCCGAGAATTCTTCCATTTTTTATGTCCAATGGATTTACATCTGTTTGAAGACAAAACACGAAGAAACTAAACAGTAAGGCATTATCCTAATTAACATTTAAACAAATATGGCTAGGTTTGTGCATATTGGGACATCGAGTCAATTCCAAACACTTCATTTATTAATAAGTTCACTAACTACAATCGACATCAGGAGATAACAATGAAACGATTGGCGTATTCTTTTGCGCTAACGGCGCTATTGCCAATTTCAGCAATGGCGGACTCTATTTCCCCCTCATCCTACTCCGCAACTTTAGGAGTAGGCGAAAGCGTAACTATTACCAAAACCGTCACTATTGATGCAGAAGCCACCACGTCAAAAGTTGACGTATTCTTTCTCATGGATGAAACCGGAAGCATGGGAAGTGATATTGCTGCAGTAAAAGCTGCGGCAAGCTCTATATTAGGTAACGCAGTGAGTTTTGGAGACATTAATTTCGGTGTTGGTGGATACCGCGATACTACTGACGCATTTACCTATCGAACCCTTACAGATATGACAGCCGACACTTCTGCGACACAAGCAGCCATCAATAGCTGGTCAGCAGATGGGGGTTATGACCGACCAGAGGCAAATATCTATGCCCTAGAACAAGTAGCAAACACAATTTCATGGCGCCCAGATGCCGAGCGCATCCTTCTATGGTTCGGCGACGCAACAGGCCATGACCCATCACTGGGCTCAACCGAGGCTAGCGCTACAGCTGCCCTACAAGCCGCCAGCATCCAAGTTGAAGCAATCGATGTAGCTTCAAGCTGTATAGTAGGACACTGCTTAGACGGTACTGGACAGGCCAGCCGCATTACAGCTGCAACTGGCGGCACCTATCATGCCGGCATCGACACCTCCTCGCTAGTTGGCACTATCAACGACGCTATCTCCAATGCTATCTCCACATACACTGAAGTCGCGCTTGATATTTCTGACGCACCTCCAGGTATGGTGACTGTATCTCCCGGTGTATACACTGGCTCATTCACCCGCGATAGCGCTGCAACCTACGAGTTTGAGGTCACCTTTACTGGAACGACTCCAGGAACTCACGATTTTGACATCTATGCCACCGTTGACGGCGGCCGAGTCGCCACAGAGAAAGACCATATTGTAGTAGCCTCTGCAGTTCCAGAACCCGCCAGCTTAGCTCTGATGGGACTTGGTCTGGCAGGCTTGTTGGCTCGCCGTAGAAAGAGCTAGTTTGTCCTGTCTAGTCCTGAAATAGGCTGACACCTTTTTCGTCTCAAAACGCCCGATGCACTGCATCGGGCGTTTTGTATTTCAGGGCCAGATGAGGCCGCTCTCGGTTATAAATATCCACGGATTCATCAACCATCGTTCAGGCCTGCCTTAGATTCCCTGGTCGCATCAGCAGGAACTCCGTTTTCAAGATCCCGTTCACCCGTTCCGCCAACGCATTCTGATAGCAGTCATACCCGTCGGTCATCGAACATTGAAGCCGTGTTGACGGTGCAGTTTCTGGTAGCTGTCGCAGCAGCATTGGATACGATAGCGGGCCTGAGCCTGTTTATAAGTCAGCTCCCCGCCTTCCACTTGATCCACCACTGCCTGTTTAAACGCCAGAGTGTAGCCCCGTTGTGTCCTGGTTAACTCGTTCATTCATTACATTCTCCCAAAATCAGGGCTGGAATGTGTCAGCTCTATTCAGGACTGGTCA
>NZ_JAPELK010000010.1:0-280977 GCF_029813005.1 Hahella sp. CR1 | reverse complement strand
CGCCAAATCAGCAGATCACGTTTTGCTTTTTGTCGCCAACTATGGGGCAATGTCCCGTAGCTTATACGCTTTCCCCTGAGCTAATTGTGACGCCCACGTTGGATGGCGCTTTGCTTATCCAACCTACGGTTAGAAAGTTCGGAGAGTCACAACCGTGAGGCTATAAAGACGCTAAGCGCTTTGAGGCACGGTCACCAATATGGGCTGTCCGTTGGTGATCACCATCGTATGTTCAAACTGGGCGGATAAATTCCCTGCGGCGCCAACCAGGGTCCAGCCGTCGCGGGCTTCCGTTACGTGTTTGCTCTTGGTGGACAGGAAGGGTTCGATGGTGATGACCAGCCCTTTGTGCAAACGCCGTTCTTCGCGAGGATCGTAATAGCCCAGAATCTCCTTCGGGTCTTCGTGCAGACTGCGCCCTACGCCATGGCTGCACAGATTTCTGATAATTTTGAAGCCTTTGTCCTTGGCGACTTTCTGGATCTCCTTACCGATGACATTCAGATTCTCCCCCGCCCGCGCTTTCGCTGCGGCGTTGCGCAACGCCAACTTGGTCGCGTGTAACAACCGGTCTTTTTGCGGCGTGGATGGCGGCACGATAAAGGTGCCCCCAGTGTCTGCGAAATAACCGTTCTTTTCGCCCGAAACATCAATATTGACGATATCTCCAGGGCGAATAACGCGATCGCCCGGAATGCCGTGCGCCGCTTCTTCGTTCACGCTGATGCAGGTGTAACCGGGAAAGTTATAGGAGAGTAACGGAGCCGATTGAGCCTCATATTTTTCAAACAACGCCTTGCCAATAGCGTCCAGCTCTGAGGTCGTCATCCCCGGTTCGGTGCGCGCTATCATCTCCTGCAAAATCGTCGCGACAATGCCGCCGATATGTTTCAGGTGTAGTAAATCTTGCTCTGTTTCTATGGTCATCAACCGGGTCCTCAGGTACGTGGCTTATCTCGCACTCATATCAAAAGTCATTGAAAAGATAAACAAATTAGACGTTTTTTCTTATATAGTTCGCCACCAATGCGCTAGTTTTGAAATGATAAAGGCTTTTCCCGCATTCTATACTTGCAGGCCGGCCGCAGGGGTTAGACGTGATCAATAGCAGTGAAAATTACCAGAGAGCATTCGAGTTTCTAAGAGACTATGTTCCAAATAATCAGCCGCCAAGTCTTCCCCATGCACTTGGAGAGCTTAAACAGCTTTCCGAGCTTTATCTGTCGGATCGAATGCTGGAGGAGCTATCCCCCGCCATCAGCGCTTTTCAAAACTTAGAGCGACTCAGCCTGTCAGGTAATCAGCTGCGACAACTGCCAGAAACGATAGGTAAGTTATCCAGACTCAATCATCTGTATTTGGATAACAACAAACTAACAAGCCTGCCATCTTCGATCGGAAGTCTTTCTCGGCTAAAAAGCCTGACGCTCCTGGATAACAGACTGGAGAGCCTGCCAGAAGAGATGGGTGATCTGGCGGAGCTTGAGCTTCTCTCCCTGAGTCAGAACGTCCTTAGTGCGCTCCCCAACGAAATAGGCGGGCTGTCCAAATTGAGCCAGCTGTACTTACATAACAACCGCCTGGTAGCGCTGCCCGAAACTATTGGGCGCATGCATTCACTCAGCACGCTGGAGCTGAACGACAACAAACTGGAGCGCCTTCCTCAGAGTATTGAAAACCTGTCCTCATTAAGTTCTCTATCTCTGATTGGCAACCTATTCAGATCTGTTCCTGAGGTGCTTTTGCAACTGGAAAAGCTGGCATTTCTGTCTATGGATATCAGCTGTATCACCACCTCGACAGACCTGCCCGGCAATGTCACTCATTTATGCCTCAGTCTTGACACGGATAACATAGACCGAGCGCTACGATGCCTGGAAAAATTCGCTGGCGTGAGATCTCTAGCGATGAAAACCCATAATATGGAAACGCTGCCGTCGGCGATTGGGCTACTGAAGAATATGCCTAACCTTGAGGAATTAGACCTAAGCTTCAACAAACTCAAGAAAGTACCTCCAGAAATTGGCGAGATTACTCAGCTAAAGCGCCTGCACCTGAATGACAACCAGCTCACCGAAGCGCCATCAGAAATTCTGAACCTGAAGCAGCTGAAAGAAATAAGCTTTTACAGCAACCACATCCCTGAAGAAGAGCAACGAAAGCTGTGCGATCAGCTGGACGCCGAGCTGGGGATCATATTGTTTGATTAAGCCGTTCATTCTCTGTTCCAAGCTCGTGATTATCTTTTGTAAGTTCATCGCGGCAATACCGCCAATATGTTTTATGAGCGTTTGCGCCTATATCGTCCACGAGATAATCCACGAACAAAAACTTGTTGAGGAATGAGTAAGGCCTTTTCCGAATTCAAATAGCAGGCCTCAATTAGAGAGGAGTTAGACTTGATCAATAGCAGTGATAATTACCAAAGAGCACTCGATTTTTTAAGGGATTATGTTCCGGATAATCAACCGCCGCGCCTTCCCTACGCACTTAGAGAGCTTAAATTGATTTCCGATCTTTATCTGGCGGATCGTTCGCTAGAGGAGTTGTCCCCCGCTATCAGTGTTTTCGAAAAGTTAGTGCATCTCTCTCTGTCCAGCAATCTACTGCAACAACTGCCGAAGACGATAGGTAAGCTATCCAGGCTGACTCGCCTCGAAGCAAGTGACAACAGGCTCACGAGCCTGCCAGCTTCGATTGGCGATCTTTCTCAATTAACAGGTCTTTACCTCTCCTATAACCAACTCAGCACTTTGCCTGAAGAAATTGGAAATTTGAGAGAACTTCAGCGTCTCTATTTGTATGGTAATCAGATTGCCGATCTCCCAATTGAGATTGGCAATTTAACCAACGTTCATGATCTCGACTTAGGCTTTAATAAACTGTCGGTTCTGCCTGTCACAATGGAGTATATGCACTCCCTTTACGCGTTGGGTCTAAATGACAACCAATTCGACGACCTGCCGCCTTGGCTCCCCCGTCTTGCTTCACTGAGGTCGTTGTCTCTCATCGGTAACCGATTCAAATCCGTCCCGATGGTTCTTTCAGAGCTAGACCAACTGAAATATCTAGCGATTGATATCAGTTGCCTAAACGCTTCGAGCGATGGAGTTCGCCATGTCTCTCACTTACGTCTCAACCTCGATACGGACGACATTGAAACAGCGCTGAAAAATTTGCGGAATCTGGACAATATAACGCGCCTGTCCCTGAACACACACAACATGGAGTCACTACCACCGGCAATTGGTGTTTTAAGAAACCTCCCCAACCTTGCCGCGATAAACCTTAGTTGGAATAAACTAAAGCAATTACCAAAGGAAATCGGTTGCCTGAAACAGCTTCCCAAGCTGGAAGAGATAGATCTTAGTTTCAATAAACTCGAGACGCTGCCTGCCGAAATTGGCGAGATCACCCAGTTAACGCGCCTGCGTCTGAATGACAACCAGCTCACTGAGCTGCCATCAGAAATTCTGAATCTGAAGCAGCTGGAAGAATTGAGCCTTCATAGCAACCACATCCCTGAAGAAGAGCAACGAAAGCTGTGCGATCAGCTGGACGCCGACCTTGAAATCATATTGTTTGATTAAGCCCAGCCGTCGCTTCTATCACCACCGAAACACCAACGGCAAATGAGGCCGGAAGTCGTGATGCTTTCCCTCTTTTTCGTGATCAAAGCCTATTTCCAATAGGCTCTCATCCCCCGTCGACATCTCAAATCCGCCCGCAGTGGTCGCCAGAATGGCGGCGTCGGAGGGCGTTTCTCTATTGGGGGATGTGACGCAAACACGCGTGATTTCTCTGAAACCGGTGGCGTGCGTTAGTGGCTGCGCGCGCTCTGGGGCGGCTTGGTCTGGTCTGCCGGCAAACTCCAGGTAAAACCACATGGGTTCGCTTAATGGCGATTCCGCGACTTCCACACGCAGGGTTTCCGGCAGGTATTTAGGCCGGTAGTCCCAGCTTTTGAACGGCGCAGGGCTTCGCTCCTTGCCGGTCTCAGGTCGAAAGCAAAAGCCAAATGGCGAAACAGCAGCGCCTCTTTGGGTCAGCCTTTCCAGCAGCATCGTCGGCCGAGTCAGCGCACTGTCAGCTTCTTCAGGATCGTTTAAATACAACAACTCGATAAAAGCGTTGTGGAAGAAAAAACGACGATTAGCCGTACCCTGACCAGGGTGAGTATTCGCGGAGCCTTCCGTCAAACCAAAGGCGGTCAACAAATCCCCTTCCGGAGCTTCTTCCGATACGCAGATAAAAATATGGTCCAATTCCATGACGTTCTCTTTATTTGATGAAAATTTCCGGGACTACAAGGAAGCAGAGACTTTCTTGTGTGATCTGGAAAGCAGCTTTTTCAAGAGCATCCT
Organism: Hahella sp. CR1; assembly: GCF_029813005.1. Classification (NCBI taxonomy): domain Bacteria; kingdom Pseudomonadati; phylum Pseudomonadota; class Gammaproteobacteria; order Oceanospirillales; family Hahellaceae; genus Hahella; species Hahella sp. CR1. The sequence continues at coordinate 276,613 of NZ_JAPELK010000010.1, read as the reverse complement.
GAACATGTGAATGATCACGAAGTACGCAAAATATTGAGCCAGCATTAGTAACCAGACAGAGTAAAAGTCGCCACCCAGTAGTGAAAGGAGCAACCATCCTGGCGCTTGCAGGTAGGCAAGAAAAACTAACGAGCCATGCGCCAATGCATAGCCGAAATAGCCCGCTAATAGCGTAATTGGAATACAGATTAGCGCCCACAGGGCGGATTTATGGACATCCTTCATTCTTCGGTCCTATCAATATGGCAGGATAGCGTTATAAAATTTTTTGAGGAATATCGCCAATAAGCGCTTATTTAGCACACTATAGTCAATGACTTGGAAGCGAATTTATTACGATAGTTGGAAATATCTATCGGGTTACCTTGCAGGTTCAAGAATTGCAGTTTTTTCAACCCGAACATTTCACAAGGAAGATCAGCAATCTGATTGCCGTAAAGATTGAGAACTTTCAATTGGGTGAAATCGCCAATCGACGCATCAATTTTGTGAATCCCACAATTCCCCAGGCTTAATCTTTCCAGATTGGGAATTTTCGCCAGTTGTTTAAAGACCGTTGCAGAGTCAATGTCCGCGTTGTTTGGCATGTGAATCATCTTTAGATTTTGTAACTCTCCGAGTTCGTCGTTTAAATGTCGCAGCTTGTTATGTCGAATGTGCAGTTTTTTGAGCTGTCTTAATTTGCATACTACCGATGGAAGCGCTTCAAAGTTATTAAACGAGAGTTCCAGATATTCTAAATTGGTTAGCCACGAAAGCTCATCCGGCAGTTCAGTTAGATCAGCACAGTGCAGCCGCAAGCGCTTTACTGACTCCGGGTCCGCCAACTCTTTGCTTAAATACTCAGTCACACCGTCATCCTTTGTAGTATTCCGTTGCAGGCCAATTAAGTACCGATGCTTTTCACTCTGTCGGAAACCATATCAAAGACCCAAAGAGTAACGCCTTTCTTGTGTGGGATCTACGATTTGGGACGGTTCCCGTGTTTCACGTTTTTGCGGATTTAAATCATGATTCAATCCTATAAAACCTGTTCCGAATAAGCCTCAGCTCGTACATCTCATGGCAATTTAAAACGTAAAAGCGCATTAGGCGCTCCCTACTTAGTAACTTTTCCCCTGCAGCCGTTACTTAATAGGGTGAAATTCTATTAATCGCCCTCTTGCAATTATCACAATAACTTGATTTCCTTAGCATATTCTCAATTAAAATTTTTTCATTTCACTTTGTCGAAAATCGCGCTCGCCGTTCGACAAGGTGTAAATCCCCACTCTATTCCAGGCTTCCACTTGCCTGCCGGAGTCCATTGATGACAGCCGGGACACAGGGATTTGACAGGTTTATGATCATATTTTCACCACTTCACTGGCTATTTGGCGAATGTGATCCAACGCTTTAACTCACTTTGCAGAGGAAGTGCATATGCTTAAAAAGCTCCTATGGGTGTTCGCTGGCCTGGTTGTCGTGGCGCTCATCGTTGGAGGGATCATCCAGGTCAAGATGCAGCAGTTCGACACCATGGGGGCCGCCGCCGCGCAGATGACCATGCCGCCGACGCCGGTCAACACCTATACCGTCGAACAGTCGCAATGGCGACCGCGCATCTCCCTGGTGGGTTCCGTCAAACCTGTACAGGGAACGGTGATCAACACGGAAATTGATGGGACGGTGAAAGAAATCAAATTCTCCGCCGGCGCAGACGTGAAAGCCGGCGATGTTCTGGTTCTGTTCGATGACCAGATCGAACGCGCCGAGTTACGAGAGGCTGAAGTGGCCCTTGACCGCGCCCAGTTAAGCCTGACCCGCGCCAAAGAACTGAGCAAAACGCGCAATATCTCCCAGCTCGAATTCGACAACGCGGAGAACGACGTGAAACAGGCGCAAGCGCGGCTGAACTACAATCGCGCCGTGATCGCCAAGAAAACCTTGCGCGCCCCCTTCGACGGCAAACTGGGGATTCGCCAGATCAGCGTCGGCCAGTTCCTGGACAGGGGTACGCCCGTCGTGTCCCTGCAAGCGTTGAATCCGGTGTATGTGGAGTTTTCGCTGTCGCAGCGTCGTCTGGGCGAGCTGGCGGAAGGTTTGAAAGTGGAAGTCGTCACCGACGCCTACCCGGAGCAGAAGTTTGTCGGCAAAATCACCGCGTTCAATCCGGACGTCGACCCCAACACCCGTAACGTCCGGGTGCAGGCGACCCTGGACAATCCCGAAGGCAAACTGCGTCCGGGCATGTTCGTGGCGATTGAGATGATTCTGGCGCAGGCGCGCGACGTGCTGTTTATCCCCTCTACGGCAGTGTTGCACGGCCCTTACGGTTCTTCCGTCTATATCGTCGATGAAGGCGAAGCCAAAGACGGCGGCGATGCGCCGCTGGTATTGCGGCAACAGCTGGTGCGGCTGGGAGAAACCCAGGGCGACTTCGTCATCGTGGTCGAAGGCGTGAAATCCGGCGACCGTGTGGTGTCCACCGGCTCCTTCAAGTTGATGCCCGGCATGTCCGTGCTCATCGACAACAAATTGGCGCCGGATTTCAAACTTGATCCGCAACCCAAGAACACCTGACAGGGCCGCCGATTATGAAAGCTTTTACTGATATCTTCGTGCGGCGTCCGGTGCTGGCCCTGGTGGTCAACATCGTGATAATCATCGCCGGCGTACAGGCCTGGAATTCACTCAGCGTTCGGCAGTATCCGCAGAGCGAAAACGCCTCCGTCACAGTGGCCACCACCTACGTGGGCGCCAGCGCGGACGTGGTGCGGGGGTTTGTCACCACGGCGATTGAGCGCGCCATCGCTTCCGCCGACGGTGTGGACTACATTGAGTCCAAGAGCATGCTGGGGCTGTCTCTGGTGACCGCCCGACTCAAGCTTAACTACGATCCCACCAAAGCGTTGGCGGACATCACCGCCAAGGTGAATCAGGTGCGCAACGAATTGCCCGCCGGCTCGGAGCTGCCCGCCATCAGCGTGCAATCCGCCGATTCGGAATTCGCCGCCGCCTACCTCAGCTTCTGGTCGGAATCGCTTTCACAGAGCGAAATCACCGACTATCTGGTGCGCGTGGTGCAGCCGCGTCTGGCGGCGCTGTCCGGCGTACAGCGGGCGGATATTTTCGGCGCCCGCACTTTCGCCATGCGCATCTGGTTGAAGCCGGATCACATGGCCGCGCTGAACATCAGCCCCGCGCAAGTCAATGCCGCCCTCGCCGCCAACAACTATCTGGCGCCGGTGGGCAGCACCAAGGGCAGTTTTGTTCAGACCTATCTGACCGCCAACACCGACCTGCATACCGTGGAGCAGTTCAAGGAGCTGGTGATCCGCCAGGAGAACGACACCATCATCCGTCTGCAGGACATCGCTGACGTGGAGCTGGGCGCGGAGGAGTACGACACCGAAGTCAGCTTCAACGGTCAGACCGCCGTGTTCATGGGCATCTTCCCACTTCCCAGCGCCAATACCATTGAAGTGGTGGAGCGAGTGCGCAAGGACCTGGAAGCGATCAAGGAAGATCTGCCTCCCGGCCTGCAGGGCGGCATCGGCTATGACGCGTCGGAATACATCAACAACGCCATTCATGAAGTGGTAGGCACCCTCACTGACACCCTGCTGATCGTGGTGGTGGTGATCTTCCTGTTCCTGGGGTCTTTCCGCTCCGTGCTGGTGCCGATTGTGGCGATCCCCGTGTCCCTGATTGGCGCAATCTTTCTGATGCAGATGTTCGGATTTACGCTGAACCTGCTCACCCTGCTGGCGATAGTGCTCTCTGTGGGACTGGTGGTGGATGACGCCATTGTCGTGGTGGAGAACGTCGAGCGGCACTTGCGCGAAGGCCGCAGCCCGGTTGAAGCCGCCCGCATCGGCGCGCGGGAGTTGATTGGTCCGGTCATCGCCATGACCATCACCCTGGCGGCGGTGTACACCCCTATCGGCCTGCAAGGCGGTCTGACAGGCGCCTTGTTCCGCGAGTTCGCCTTGACTCTGGCGGGAGCGGTAACCATCTCCGGCATCGTCGCGCTGACCTTGTCGCCAATGATGAGCGCCAAGCTGTTGCGCAGCGCCGAAAGCGAGGAAAAAGGCTTCACCGGCTGGGTGAATCACCGCTTCGACCGTTTACGCGACCTGTACGGCTCTGTGCTGGAGAAAGTGCTGCATGCGCGTCCGGCGGTGTACACCATCTGGGCGGGGCTCAGCCTCATGGTGATTCCCATGTACATGTTCTCCCCCAAAGAACTGGCGCCGCTGGAAGATCAGGGCTTTATGTTCGGCATCATCAATAACGCCGCGAATGCTTCGGCGGATCAGAAGGCGCATTTCGGTCACGCCGCAGAGCAAATCTTCCTGAACGCGCCGGAGCGGGATCTGACCTTCCAGATACTGCTGTCGCCTTCCGATCCGTTTGCGGCGGCGCTGGGCGTCGGCGGTTTCAGCGGCATGGTGGTGAAGCCCTGGAATCAGCGCGACCGCTCCATCTCGGAAATCGTGCAGGACATGCAGTACCAGTTGAGCCAGATTCCCGGTCTGCAGGTGTTCGCAGCACAGCCCCCCGCCCTGCCCGGCGGCAGCAACTTCCCGGTGGAATTCGTCATCGCCTCCACCGCTGAACCGGAACAGATGCTGCAACTCGCGCAACAACTGCAGATGAAGGCGATGGAAAGCGGCTTGTTCTACTTTCCGCCGGATATCGATCTGAAGTACGACCAGCCGCAGTCTGAAGTGGTGATCGACCATCGCAAAGTGGCGGCCCTCGGACTCAATAACGCGCAAATCGGCGCGGACCTGAGCGCGGCCCTGGGCGGCAACTACGTCAATCGTCTCAACATGGACGGACGCGCTTACAAGGTGATTCCGCAAGTGTCCCGAGTAGAGCGTTTGAATCCTGATCAGCTCAAAGACATCTATGTCTCAGGCCCAGAGGGACAACTCATGCCCCTCAGCGCCGTGGCCACGATCACCGATAGCACAGTGCCGCGTTCACTGAACCGCTTTCAACAGCTTAATGCGGTGAAACTGTCCGGCATGACCGCCCAGTTGGACGAAGGCTTGAAGGTGCTGGAAAAAGCGGCGGAAGAAGTTCTGCCGCCGGGCTACACCATCAACTACACGGGCGAGTCCCGTCAGCTGCGTACCGAAGGAGGCAAGTTCCTGCCTGCATTGGGACTGGCGATTCTGATGATCTTCCTGGTGCTTTCGGTGCAGTTCAACTCCTTCCGCGACCCGTTCGTGATTCTGTTGGGCTCCGCGCCATTGGCTATGTTCGGCGCTCTGATCTTCACCACGTTGAAGATGCCGGACCCGAATATGCCCTATTGGACCAACGGCTGGACCACGACAATGAACATCTACGCTCAGGTGGGACTGGTGACTCTGGTGGGATTAATCTCCAAAAACGGCATCCTGATCGTAGAGTTCGCCAACAAACTGCAAATGCAGGGCATGGATAAGCTCAACGCCGTGCATGAAGCCGCCATGACCCGTCTGCGCCCAGTACTCATGACTTCCGTCGCCACCGTGGCGGGCCACTTTCCCCTGACTTTGGTGGAAGGCCCCGGCGCCGCGGCCCGTAACTCCATCGGGCTGGTACTGGTGGGCGGCATGGCCATCGGCACCCTGTTCACGCTGTTTGTGACCCCGGCGTTGTATGTGTTGCTGGCGCGGCAGCATAAGGATGATCCCGTCGGTGACGAGGTCGAAACCGGGCACGCTCAGCCGGCAGCTGGCTAATCAAGCCAGCTGTTAAGCTGCTACAACAGGGCCTGCGTAATGCAGGCCTTTTCTTTTCCCTCTTTCTTTCCTTTTACGTACTTTTTCTTCGTACTTTCCCTTGTATTCTTTTCCTGGTAAACAGCTTTTCCTGATAAACAGCTGGCGGTTTCGACGTTTACTTTATAACGCTTTCGAGTTAACTGGCGCTGTCATCTTTCTGTTGTAGTTTCTGCTGCTTTTTCGGCTCCACGGCGGATTGCGACTGGAAGTCCTCGTCAATGACAACGCCACAGGCGATGCGCGCGCCGCCGCCACCGAGATCAGGTTTGTCTGAGTAGTTGTCGCCGCCTTCGTGGATGATCAGGGCGTGTCCGCGCATGTCCTCGACTTTGAGTTTGGGCGCCAGCACCTGTTGGTTGGCGTTTCCATCTTCATCGACGAATAGCGCTGGCAGATCGCCCTGGTGTCCGGGACGAAACGGCCCGGTATGCCCGCCTTCATTGTCGGGGTCGTAATGCCCTCCGGCCGCTGCGCCCGCGGTCATCTCGCCGCTCTTTTCCGCCGCTTCGCAGCTCCCTTTTTCATGCAGGTGAAAGCCATGCATTCCCGGCTCCAGCCCTTCCAGAATAGGACGGATTAATACGCCATTGGGAGTGGGCTCCAGAATGATTGAGCCTATTTTGTCGCCAACGCCCTCCTCGCTGATTTTGTTAATGGAAACCCGTGTGGCGTCTTGCGCCTGGGCGCTTAAGGCGCCGCTCAGCGCCAGGGTTGCAGCCGCGGCGGTAATGGCCAGTTTATGCATTGTGTATCCTCCTGTTCGAATGCAACGGAAGAAGCCCGCATTCACCACAGGCTTCATTCACTTCAGGAGTTATCAATCAAAGTCCATGCCAGCCGTCCGACGGGGCGCAGCAGGGCCGCGATCACAGCCCATCCCGCAGATGCGCATCAGGCTCTTAGACGGCGAGGCTTTGTAGCTTGTGCAATTCAGCTGTAACTTTTGCGGTCTGCACAAGCCACTGGCGCACTGCTTCCAACTAATACGTTTGACCGCGCCTATAAGCGTAACGGCAAAAAATGTAGGCGGCGGGTAAGGACAAGGTCAGTCCGACAACACCAAGGATGGGCTCGTCCAGCATAAACAGGACACTGACAAACAGGCTGATTGCATACACAAAGAACGGCCCTGCGTAGCCGAAAAATCGCAATATCAACAACAAGGGCGTCAGCACGAATATTCCCATTCCGAACAGGATAAATATCCCCATCAATGCGCCTTCCGCCAATTTGGGAAACCAGTCACCCAGAGAAAACACAACAGGAGAAGCGATCCCTACCGCGCCAAACAGCGCTGCGCCGCCAATGCCGCCCGCCGCCAGACTGGCGATGGCCACGCTGCCGATCATATGCGTGGGCCGCCCGGTATACAGCGGCGTTTTCGCTGGTGCGGAGGGCGCGCCCGTTTCCACACTGGTTTCCCAACCGTCGTATTCGCCGCCGAGTTCGTGCGCCTTACGATTAGAGCGCATCGTATGAAACGATATGTCGTCCAACCGCATGCTGCCGTTATGGCTGAATGTCAGCTGAAACCGGTCTCCATCCTCTTCCCTGGCGCAGTCACTCACCACGTAATGCTCTGCCACCGCCCAATCCGCAAACTGCTGCGCCTGAGCCTGCGTCGGGAAGTGCGCCCAGTGTATGACTTCTCTTTGAATGTCCGGTTCATCGCCGCTTTTCGCCAGCGTTTGCAGCACCTCCAGGTCCTGAATGACTTGCCAGTCGTCTTCTGACGGATAGAGATCCTGCCAATAGGACTGCTTTTCTGGATCTGCGCTCACGTCGAATTCCAGGATATAACCGAATTGGCGACCAACGTTGCGGATAATCGCGGCGGCGATCTCTTCATCGCAGTTCATGTAATAAAAGAAATACCGCTGGCTGTTTACGGTGATGCGTCCCGCATAGGCGGCGTTTTGCGCCTCCAAGCCTTGAAGGAGCGCCTCTTCAATATTATCCAGCGCCGCAAACTCCTCAGAGGTTGGCAGCCCATGGGCGTTGGCGCGCTGCAATTCCAGCTTTACCGCCAATAGAGAGTCACGAGCGTCCGTCCGCGCAATCTCCTCATACCCCAGGTTTACCAACACCCAGGCTTGCCCCTCGTCGGTGAATCGGGGATAGACATTCCATTTATCCTGCATTGTCGCTCTCTTCTTTTTGAAATTTCGCTGCGGCCTGACTGGCTGATTCGCCGTCTATAAGTGCGAATGTCGCTGGCGCTTTTATAAAATCGCCCGATGTAAGTCCGATTTACAGATTAACCCGGGATCACCCTGATTATTGCCGACCCGTGTCCAGTGGGTCTTGATGCTATCAGTTATGACAGACCTTGCTCCCGCATTGGAAAAAGCCTCATGCAAGGCTTTCTGCGGCATTCTTGGATTGTTGTGGTGGCTGTATGTCCAGAAATTAACATCACCCTCGTATGCCAAAGCGTGAGCGGCTTCTCTGAGAGCAACGCATGTGTTTTCGTATAACGCTTGATTCACATTCACCAAAGCCTGCGGCGATAGGTCTTGTTCATCTCCCGCATCCAGATTCTTGACGTAGACGTCGCGCAGCAGAACATCCGCCGTCACGTTGAAAAAGAACATGCCCACGCGAATGGCCCGAACGATGTCTTGTGTTCGCGTTGCGTTCACACTGAAAACCCAGACTTCGCGACTGTCCACGATAGCGGCCTCAACGGCCTCACCGCGTATCCAGGCGAGAAACGGAAATGGAAAGCCGTAAACATGGCAGGTCGCCCGCCATTCCTCATAGGAGTGCAGGCAGGTTCTTAACACAACCTGTTTTTCCTGCTCCTCGTTATCCAGCGCGCGAGATACATCGGTTTTGCAGTCATAGCGCCCTTCAGCGAGGGTCAGTGCGCCTCTAATCTTCATCACGGCCAAACTGTTCTTCATACGCCAACGCTTCAGAGGAAATGCCGCCAACACAATAGATGCGTTCATTTTCCAACGCCTGTGACGCGGCGACGCCCAGCTCAGGCTCTGTAAACGACGGCACATGAATAGGTCCGCCTATCCCGATAGGGCCGCGATACTGTTCGCACTTCCAAAGGTCCATCAGTTTCATCCTGTTGTCAGCCAGATACTGATCAAACAGTTCCATCGCCTCTTTCATGGAGGTAGCGGGAACAACGGCAACGCCGACCATATAGTCTGAACCATCGAAATTAGCTGGCGACATCGGCTCCATGGAAGCCCGGTGATAGAGCAGCCAGGCGGACACTATTTCCATCATTTCTCTCCTGATTCAACAACGTTAATCACCCTATGGCTCCTCCCTTTACGGAACCCGAAAAATTCATAAATAATAACGTCCTATACCCGGTAAGCTATACTTTTTCTGCAACCCGAAAATATTCCTCAGCGACGCTCACGCCACACTACGCTTTAACTGCAAAGGGTAAACCTTTATGAATCACAGAACCTGGAAAACCGAAGGACTTATCGCCCTGATCATTGGCGTATTCTTCCTTTCCGGGTCGGTCTTTGCGGAAAAAAGAGCGCTCGTAGTCGCCGGCGATGAAGAAAAGAAAGGCGGCTATCTGGTTGAGATTACCGAAGCTGCGTTCAGCCGCGTCGGTTACGCCACGGATTTTCGCTTTGTTCCCTGGTCCAGGGCGCTCACCAAAAGCATCGCCGGGGAATACGATGTGCTGCTGGCCGCGTACTACACCAAGGAGCGGGCGGAAAAACTGGCGTACTCCAAACCCATCGGCGTCGCGCAAGTCGTCCTGTTGAAGCGCAAAGACAGCGCTATCGCTTATCACAATATCGAGGACCTCAAACCCTACCGCATCGGGCACATCAGCAACTCCAAAGTCAGCCCGGAGTTTGATAAGGCGGAAGCGGAGTATCTGAACATGGAGTACGCGTTCGACGCAGAGACCAACATCCGCAAACTGCTGGCGGGACGGCTTGACCTGGTGGTGGAGAAGAAACAGCGGATCGTACAACTGGTGAATACTGTGTTCGCCTCCGAAGCCCACAAGCTGGCGTTTGTGACCCCTCCCCTGCACACCAATTACTTCCATAATTGCGTGTCAAAAGTGAATCCCGACTACCAGAAAATCATTCACGACTTCAACCTGGGCCTGGATATCATCCGCAAAGACGGAACCGAAGCGCGAATACTGAAAAAGCACGGCGAAGACAAGCAGGAACTATAGCTCATACGACTTTTCCCTTGCACTGACGGCTTCGCCAACGTTTTTCAGAAGTCCCCTAATATTTTTAATGTCTGTGGTACTAAAGTATGAACAGCATCGCCAGCCCCCAAAGTAAGATACCTCCATTGCTTAGATAATTGCATCTCTAAAGAAGCAAATAAAAATCATAATAAGATCGACAAAATTATGCGCCAATGAAATTCATCTTTATTACGAAAGGACAACTTGATGGAGAGCTAGCGCATGGACACTATGGATGTTTGGGAGGTTGAAGTCAGACACCAAAAGTTGGATAAGTTCAGAATAATCAGGGGGCATGATAAATATCTGGTCAATAAAAAAATAACAATGCAGCAGCAGATATGGAACGAGATGTGGAGAAAGAAGGCGGCGCTTGCCAATAAGAAGAAACAAATGAAGGAAGCCAATACACAGCAAGAAAAAATAGCGCTCGCCAACAGCATAAGTATTGATACGAAAAAAGAGATAGCCAACCTGGTAAATCTCTTACACACGAAACTCTCAGATAACTACACGTCCACATGGGGCCGGCTTCTGGACAAAGAGGCTTTTGCTATCGCCGAGCCTGATCTCCCTGAATTGCAGGATATTCCTCCAGAGCCGGCCAGAACTGACGCTATTTATCAGATTCCACATAGCTTCTGGCATGTGCTGTTTCCCAATCGGAAATATAAAAAAGAGCAAGAGGCCGAGAAAAGATATCTGGCTGACAAGGAATGCTGGGCGCGACAAAAGAAAGACGCAACAAGCAGCAACAGAGCCTCCTTGAGTTCATTTGCGATTAAAAGAGAAGCCTGGTGCTGGAGAAAGTTAAAACATGAGAAAATTCAACGGGAGATAGGCATCAATATATCCCGAACCAAAGAGGCGTACTTTGAAGGAGCCCCTCATGCAATCGTTGATTATTGCGATGTTGTTTTAGGCTCCATACATTATCCCGAATACTTCCCACAATGCTGGGAGCTGCGCTATAACCCGGAATCAATGACGCTCGTCATTGATTACTCTCTGCCAGACATAGAATCATTACCCAGCGTCAAAAGCGTGGCTTATTCATCAGCTAACGATACCCTGGAAGAGACGCATCTATCTCCCGCAGAGAGCAGACATTTATATAGCAATACGATTCGTCAGGTTTCCCTCATCACCCTTTATAGCCTTGTCAAAGCAGACGCCGCCCAGCGGATAAGATCCATTGCATTTAATGGATGGGTTGACTCCATAAACAAATCAACCCGGGAAGAAGTCAAACGATGTGTGTTGACTTTATTTACCCAAAAGCATGCATTCCCTTTCAAGCAACTGGATGACATAGACCCACGGGCCTGCTTTAACGCCCTTCACGGCGACTGCGGCGTCGAACGCGAAAAACTGGCGGCGGTCGCTCCGATTATTATGGGGAACGCAGAAAACCGTTCATTCAGCAGCGCCTTCAGTGTCGACAATAACTCACACAAAACAGTGAAGAAGCCGGGGAATTATGTGCAAGAGCTTGAGTCTTTATTCACGAAAGAAAAGACTCTATGCCAATAGCGCGATCAACTATGTCGGAGAGGAACGCCCGCACCGCAGGCGTCTATTATGCCTCGGCCATCTCTTGCAGCCTGGCCCGAATGTCTTCAGGAATCGGCGCCGCTTTCCTGTTGCGGTAGTCGAAGTGGACCAGTGTGGTTCGCCCCGTGGCGCGCAGACTGTCGTTTTGCATAATGCGCTGGGTGACCGTAAACGAGGCGTTTCCAATCTCCGCGATGGCGGTAAAGATAGCGACATCATGTTCGTAGCGAATTTCGTCATGAAACTCGATCGTGTATTTCACCAAGCCTTACTCGCGCTCCGCGTTGGTCTCCTGCACCCCGGCGCCCTGCCACTTTGCATTGATCTTGTAGAAGATCCCCTTCTCTACGATACGTCGTTTCCCTGCGTCGAATATATCCAGCAGTTTCTGACCGTTAGGATTTTTTTTGGCGCTGACGGCAAATTCGTCCGTGGAGTCGAACACGGGAAGCTTTTTGTAGTGATTGCGCCAGTTCGCTTGCTGCAAGGCGTAGTCAAAGCTCAGTTCATACCCGGCGAGGCCATCCAGGTGACCTTTGTCCAGCATGGCGAAGCCCTGCAGAATCTCTCCTACGTCATATTTGACGATGCGGGACTGACGTTCCCATTCCAGACCGTAATTCCAGCCACGCAGCACGCCAATGGTTTTGCCTTCCAGAGACTCCAGTCCGTTCCAGCTCAGTTTGACGTCAGGACTGACGTAAACGAGAAAGTCCACATGATCGATGGGCTCTTTAGAGTAGTTGAAGTAGCTGGCGCGCTCCTGATTGAAGCCCGTAGGAAACAGGATATCCAGCTTGCCGGCCTTCACCTGATCAAACGCGCGAATCCAGGGATAGATATAGAGCTGAATGGTGTAGCCCATTTCATGATAACTCTCCCTCAGAACATCCCAGCTATAACCTTGCAGGCGCTCTGAATCCAGGCCGGGCGGGATGATTTCCTGCTGGACAGCTTCAGCGTAGCGCCTGTCGAATGTGAATGGCGGATTGTTGGTCAGGGTGGCGACCCTCACCAGCTTATCCGCGCCAGGTTGATGAAAATGATCTTTCGCCCAGGAAAAAGGCGCGCTCAAGAGCAAAACGGCCAAACATAGAATCAATAACTGCACAGGCATCCCCCGCATGTCGACGACGATATACCCCAAGCTGGTTTCATCCAGAGCGGCGACGAGGGCGCGCAAGTCGCCGTGGAGAACTTCCGTGCTTACTTGCCAGTATAGACCCTCAACGGCGCTTGGACCTCGCCATTGCGCCGCGTCATTATTTTGCGGTGGGCCCGGTGAAGCGACTGGGCTTGACCACTTTGCGTTCGGGCAGGTAGGCGTCCTTCACTTCAAAAAACACATCGCTGGAGCGCTGCAGAATCTGGCCTGGCCGCATCGACAGGGTCACAGGAACGCTGACGGCGCTCTCCGGCCCAACCTGTACTCTGCGTTCGCCGCCCATCTCCAGCCCTTCCAGACCCGAAGCGCTGATCAGGAAGGTTTTCGGCTCATTTTCTTTATTCAGAATATCCAGTATGTAGCCGTTTTCTATACGGTTTTCCGAGTTGTACCGAAACAATCCGCGGTCTTTGGCCACATCCAGAGATAACAGCGGACGAGACGCCATCACCCAGGCGAACACGCTGATCATCAGCAGCAACACGGCGCCGTATCCCAGCAGTCGCGGCCGAAGTATGCGCGCCTCGCCGCCTTTCAATGCGCGCTCGCCGGTGTAGCGCACCAGACCCGCGTCATATCCCATCTTCGCCATAACCGCGTCACAGGCGTCGATACAGGCGGCGCATCCGATGCACTCCATTTGCAGCCCGTCACGAATATCAATGCCAGTGGGACACACCTGCACGCACATGCTGCAGTCCACGCAATCCCCCAGGCCTTGCGCGCGATAGGGGGCGTTTTTCTTGCGCGGTCCACGGGATTCGCCTCTGGCGGCGTCATAGGTCACCACCAAAGAGTCTTCATCCAGCATGGAAGACTGGAACCGCCCATAGGGACACATATGAAAACACACCTGCTCGCGCAGCCAGCCGGCGTTCAGATAGGTGGCGACGGTGAAAAATCCTATCCAGAACAGACTCCAGCCGCCAACGTCCAAGGTCGCCATTTCCGTAACCAGAGTGCGGATGGGGGTGAAATAGCCGACAAAAGTCACCGCCGTCGCCAGGCTGACCAACAGCCACAGCCCGTGTTTGAGTCCGCGTCGCGTCGCTTTCTCCAGGCTCAAGGGCGCTTTGTCCAGCTTGATGCGTTGATTGCGGTCGCCTTCCGTGACCTTTTCCGCCCACATGAACACCCAGGTCCACATGCTCTGCGGACAGGCGTAGCCGCACCATGCGCGCCCGGCGAACACGGTCAGGAAAAACAGGCCAAAGGCGGCAATGATGAGAATACCGGAAAGCAGAATAAAGTCCTGGGGCCAGAATGTGCCGCCAAAGATATGAAACTTGCGGGAAGCGATATCCCACAGCACCGCCTGTCGACCTTCCCAGTTCAGCCAGGCCACCCCGAAGTACAGGGCGAACAGCAGAAAACCGCCCAGCAGACGCAAACGCCTGAAGCGGCCGCTGAAACTGCGGGTATGAACCTTGGTGCGGGACTCATACAGATCAACCGTCACCGCTTCGATATTGTGAACCGGGATATGTTCGCTCATTCGCCGCCACCTTCCTTTTTACATCCAAAAGTCAGGCGGGATTATTCAGGCGTACGCGACAAACAAACAGTTTCAGAAAAGATTTAAAAAACCATATCAGATGGCGATTTATCGCTGACAGACATGACTGTTTTTTTTAAAAGGAACGGACCAGACGACCCAGTACCTCCATGGCCTGCTCAAACTCCGGCCCCCAGGGGTGGCCATAGTTGAGCCGGATAAAATTGCGAAAGCGGCGCGTAGCGGAGAATATTGGCCCCGGCGCAATGCTGACGCCCTGCTCCAACGCCAGCTTAAACAAGGCCAGCGAATCCACAGCGGCAGGCAGTTCCAGCCAAAGAAAATACCCCCCATCTGGCCGCGTCACCCGGGTTTGCGACGGGAAGTAGCGATCTATCGCCGCCAGCATCTGGTTCTGCTGCACTTCCAGATTGTGGCGCAGTTTGCGCAAATGCCGGTCATAGCCGCCGAACTGCAGGTAATCTGCGATAGCCGCCTGAGCGGGGATGGATGCCGAGATCGTCGTCATCAGACGCAAACGCTCCACCTGCTGGGCGAAGCGACCGGCGGTGGTCCAACCAACACGATAACCGGGAGCAAGACTCTTCGAGAACGAGCCGCAGTGCATCACCCAGCCGTCTTCATCAAAGGCTTTGGCGGGTTTGGGCGCATGGGCGCTGAAATAAAGCTCGCCGTAGACATCATCCTCGATCAACGGAACCTGATGCCGTCGCAACAGGGCGACCAGCCGACGTTTTTTCTCCTCCGCCAGGGTGACGCCCACCGGATTCTGAAAATTAGACATCAGCCAGCAGGCTTTGATCGGGTGATTGCCCAGCGCCTGCTCCAATACGTCCAGGTCCATGCCTGCGCCAGCGTCCACGGGAATCTCCACCGCTTTCAGCTGCAGGCGCTCCAGCACTTGCAGGCTGGCGTAGAACGCGGGGGATTCAATGGCCACCAGGTCCCCCGGCTGCGTCACCGCCTGCAGACACAGATTCAGCGCCTCCATGGCCCCGCTGGTGATGACCAGTTCCTCCATCGGCGCGGAGACGCCCTCCATGACATATCGCAACGCAATCTGACGGCGCAGATCCCGGTTACCCGGCGGCAGATCGGCGACTACGGAACGCAGATCCATCAAGCGTGTGGCCTTGGCCATGGAGCGCGCCAGTCGTTGCATGGGAAACAAGGTCGGGCTGGGAAAGGCGGAGCCCAGCGGGGTAATGGCGGGATCGCGTACTGAGCCCAGTACAGAAAACACCAGTTCGCTGACGTCCACCGAGGTGGAGGCCAAGGTCTGGCGCGGACGTTTTTGCGCCGCCGGCGCCGCTTGCTTAGCCTGGTTGCAGACAAAATAACCAGAGCGCGGTCTGGAGCGGATCAGGCCGCGGTTTTCCAATAGGTAATAGGCTTCAAACACGGTGGAAGCGCTGACGCCGTAGGTCTTACTGGCGTTACGCACCGACGGCACGCGGCTTCCCGCCGGCAGTACGCCAGAGCGGATCAGGTCCGCGATCTCATTCGCCAACTGCTCGTAACGTTTCATCTTGCGGCAATCTTGATAGGTTCAATGTCAGTGAAATCTGCGCTAGTCCTGCGCCAGAATACGTCGGGCGAGCGCCGCCACTGGCGCATCCAGCATACGGCCGTCCAGATTCGCCGCCCCCAGGCCTTGCTGCTCCGCCTGCGCCATGGTGGCGATAACCCGCTGCGCCCATTGCTTCTGCTCCTCGGTGTAGGCGAAGGCGCGATTGACGCAGGGAATCTGATTGGGATGGACGCACAAAGCGCCGCTGAAGCCTAAGGCTTTGGCCTTGGCGAGATTGGCGGCATAGCTGTCCAGATCTTTGAATTCGCCCATGGAGCCGGGCAGCCCCAGGGCGTCTATGCGCCGCTCTCCCGCCACCAGCGCTATTTGCTGGCAGGCCGCCAGCAGGCTATCGGGCGAGGCCAGCGCTCCCAGCTCCGCCGCCAGATCTTCTGAGCCCATCGCCAAGGCCTTTATCCGCGGCGACGCCGCTGCAATATCGCGTAGGTCCAGTACGCCTTTGCAGCTTTCAATCTGCGGCGTCAGCGCCGTAGCGCCCGGCTCCAGCGACTGCCGCGCTTCCAGGACGCTCAGATACTGACAGATCAAACGGATCACGCCGGCCTCCTGGGTTTTGGGCAGGAACACCGAATGCAGATCCGTCAGCGGCAGCGCCTGCAGGTCCGCAGCCAAATGCTCAAGATCGCCGTTGATGCGCACCGCCACGCGTTTGCCTTTCTCCCGCAGCGCCGTCACGATCTGCGGCAGCGCCGCTCGGGCCTGGTGTTTATCGTCGCGAGGTACGCTGTCTTCCAGGTCAATGATAATCACGTCTGCGTCCAGACCGCCCGCCTTGACGACAAACTCAGGCCGGTTGGCGGGAATAAAAAGGTAACATCTGGCGTGACAATAGGAGGTAGCGGCAGGTTGATCCATGAGAGCGCCTATCTAATAAATCGGTTTGAGACGGAATGATGAAGGCGTTTAACATGATAAGCTACTTTATTGTTATATTTGAGCTTTTATCGCTTAATCCAGTCACGCTATCACTGGCGTGCTCAGGACAGGGCCGCTGACGCGCCCGCCGAATTCATCGCTCAATAGTTAAGGAACCTCTGAAAACAGGGTTGCTGTATGGACTTAGTCGTAAAGCATTTAGAGATCCGCAGAATGCGGGACGAAGACAAACCTGCGGTGCTGGCGCTACAGGTTCACGAAGAACAAGTCCCCTATGTCGGACACACGCGGGACATTCTGCAAGTGGCGAGCCCCAACCATCACTGTCATGTGCTGACGCTGGGCGAAGACGTGGTCGGCTTTTTTATTATCGATGTCGCCTATCATCAGAAATTCGACTTCACCCTGCCCGACGAATTAGGGTTGCGCGCCTTCCTGATCGACGCAGGCAGACAGGGACAGGGCCTTGGCAAGAACGCTACGCGGGCGTTAAAGCCCTATCTGGATGAGGCGTACAGCGACAAATCGTCCATCGCCCTCACCGTGAATTGCCGGAACCCGGCCGCCTACCACTGCTACATCGGCGGCGGTTTCACCGATACCGGCGAGCAGTATCTGGGCGGCAAGGCCGGCCCACAGTACATCCTCAGAATGCCTGTGGGCGCATCGCTTTAAGCCATCGCCTCGCTCAGGCTGGGGTAATCCACGTAGCCTTCCGCGCCGAGCTGCATAAATGTCTCAGGGTGCGGATCATTAAAGTCAGCGTCGGCTTTAAAGCGCGCTGGCAAATCCGGGTTGGCGATGAACAGACGACCAAAGGCCACCGCCTCCGCCTTGTTATCCGCTATCAACTGCTCCGCACGCTCCTTGGACATCTCTTCATTGGCGATAATCGCGCCGCCGAAGTTCTTACGCAGGGTTCCGCCCAGCTCGTCATCGACGATAGGGTCGCGAGAGAAGATGAAGGCGATTCCGCGCTCGCCCAGTTGTTGCGCGACATAGCCGAAAGTGGCGACCGGATTGGAGTCGGACATGGAGTGCGAAGGACTGCGCGGCGCCAGATGCACTCCAACGCGTCCTGCACCCCAGACAGAGATACAGGCGTCAGCGACTTCCAACAGCAGGCGTGCACGGTTTTCCACGGAGCCGCCGTAATCATCGGTGCGCTTGTTCACGCCATCCTGAAGAAACTGGTCCAGTAAGTAGCCATTGGCCGCGTGGATTTCCACGCCGTCAAAGCCTGCCTCTTTGGCGTTTTCCGCGCCTTTGCGGAAGCCTTCCACGATAGCGGGAATTTCATCCCGCTCCAGCGCTCTCGGGGTCACAAAAGGACGCATGGGACGCAACAGACTGACGTGCCCTTCCGCCGCAATGGCGCTGGGAGCGACGGGCAATTCGCCATCCAGGAAAACCGGGTCGGAGATTCTGCCCACATGCCAGAGCTGCAGAATGATTTTGCCGCCGGCGGCATGCACCGCGTCAGTGACTTTCTTCCAGCCCTGCACCTGCTCCGCAGACCAGATGCCCGGAGTGTTGGCGTAGCCCACGCCTTGTGGAATCACCGCGGTCGCTTCGCTAACGATCAGACCCGCAGAAGCGCGCTGTGCGTAATACTGCGCCATGAGTTCGTTGGGAACGCGCCCTTCCCCGCCTGCGCGGCTACGGGTCAACGGGGCCATGACGATACGGTTGGAAAGCTCAAAATCGCCGATGCGGATCGGATCAAACAATGAAGCCATCATTCAGTCTCCCTGGATAGCGATGAAAATAATAAGAGGCTGCTGACTGAAACTGGTCGCCGCCCCGACAATGGGAAACAATGTAACCAACACGGTTACACATGGCAAGAAATTTTTTCTCGCTTAATCGACGTCTTCAGACATCTCCTGCTTGGCGCAGTAATAATGCACGCCCGCGTTATCGGCGACCTGTCGCGCCACATCCGCAATGGTTGTCTGCGCCAGTGAGGCGTCCATGGTGGCGGAAATGCGTTGAAACTCTTCTTCCAGCACCGAGGTGATGTTGCAGCCGATATAGCATTTGGGGTTGGGTTTGGAGCGATGCAGGACGAAATAGTTGGGCTCTTCCACCGCCTGATAAACATCCAGCAGCGTAATTTCGTGAGCGGGCCTGGCCAGCAACGCGCCGCCGCCCACGCCCAATTGCGAGCGGGTCATGCCAGCCTCCGCCAACACGCCCAAAAGCCGTCTCACCACCGCCGCATTGGTGTTCACGCTACAGGCGATATCCTCCGAACGCACCGCCTTGTCTTTATGTAGAGCCAGGTCGGCGAGAATATGAATCGCTACGGCGAAACGGGTGGATGTAGGCACGGTATTAACCTTCGTCATCAGTGAAATCTGGCGTAAGCCGCTTATCTCAAGGGCTACGGGCGCAGTATTGTATTTTAGGGTGCAAAACGCAAGTTCAGCCCTTGACGCTCGCATTGAAGCATTACGAGTAGGCAATCTCTTCTTCGCCACGCTTCCCTTTGTATTTTAACGCCGCCCTGCAAGCGCCGCCACGTCAGGGATTCACTCAATTCGCCGCTCACTTTATCGTTAAATAACAACAACTTGTAGCGTTTCACCCCATAGCGTCGTTATGAGGCTTTATGATCTAATGAATTCAGCAAACCACTGCGTTTCCGCTGCAGTCTGGCCGGGAGAGTTGTTTCGCTATCCCCGCCCACACCATGGCCAAGGCTTCCTTATAAGCCGTCCGGGCCACCAGCGCGCAACCTTGGTTATCACACTATTTCCGGCAGGAATGGCGAGGAACTCCACGCCATTCTCGCCAACATGGAGTTCCTTATGGACGCCTTATTTATCGAAGAGGGACGCTACACCCAGGACACCCGCCCCATCCGCATCGACACGCCTCTAGGTAAAGACGTGTTTCTGCTGCGCCATTTTCGGGGTCAGGAAGGGTATTCGCAGCTGTTCCAGTATGACGTGGACCTGCTGTCCCACAAGCGTGATATTCGCGCGGAAGACATCATCGGCGAATTGGCGCAGGTCACCATTGGCGCCGACGGCGGCGCGCCTCGCGTATTCAGCGGGCATGTTAGCTATTTCGAGTCCACCGGACTGGAAAAGCGGGGGCTGTACGGTTACAAGGCCGTTCTTGTTCCCTGGTTATGGTTCCTGAACAAGAATACCGACTGCCGGGTGTTTCAAAACATGACCGCCCCCAAAATTCTGGAAGCGGTGTTCACGGAAGCGGGCTTTTCCGATTTTCGTTTCAGCGGTCTGTATAACGAATATCCAGAACTGGAATACTGCGTGCAATACCGGGAGTCCGACCTGAATTTCGCCCTGCGTCTGATGGAGCAGGAAGGCATCTATTTCTATTTCGAGCAGGCGCAGAAGCGGCACATGTTGATTCTGGCGGACGATAAGTCCACCAACGCATTTATGGAGCCCCGCAAGATTGAACACAGCTCCCGGCCGCGCAATGGCGACTATATCCAGGAATGGCGCCGCAGTTATCAATATTTCTCCGGCAAATGGAGCCTGAGCGACTTTAACTTTGAAAAGTCCGATCAGTCCCTGCTGGCGGAATGCTCCGCGCTAACCGAACTGCGGGGCGCCGCGTCTTACGAACGCTTTGACTATCCCGGCGCTTTCGGCGACCAGGATCGCGGCCGACGTTTGACCAAACTGCGCATGGAGGAAGAAGAAAGCCGTTTCACCCGGGTGAGCGGCAGAAGCAACCTGCCCCATTTGCTGGTAGGCAGAAAGTTCGCGCTGGAGTCGGAAGAATGCGTCACGGACAACCGTAAGAACTTTGTCGTCACAGCGGTGCGTCATTACGCCTACGAAGGCGGCTACACCAGCGCCGACAGTCCCGACAAGGCGGACAAAGAAAACAGCGTGTACTTCAATCGCTTCGAATGCCTGCCGGACAACGTCAGTTTCCGACCCGCTCTGAACACGCCCAAGCCCCGCATAGACGGCGTCCAGACCGCCATCGTTTGCGGCAAAAGCGGCGACGAGATTTACACCGACGAATACGGCCGCATTAAAGTCCAGTTCCATTGGGACCGCTACGGCGAACGCAACGAAAACAGCTCCTGCTGGGTGCGGGTAGCCACGCCCTGGGCGGGCAAGAAATGGGGCAGCATGGGCATACCCCGCGTTGGCCAGGAAGTAGTGACCACCTTTCTGGAAGGCGATCCAGACCGCCCGCTGGTGATTGGCGGCGTCTACAACAAGGGCAACATGCCTCCCTACTCCCTGCCGGACAACAAGTCCCGATTCGGAGTGAAGTCGCAGTCCACCAAAGGCGGACAGACGTCCAACTATAACGAGATCTCCTTCGACGATAAAAAAGGCGAGGAATCTCTCAATATCCATGCTGAAAAAGACTTCAACATGGAGGTGAAAAACAACATCGGCGCCAACGCCAAAGGCCATTCCACCAGCAGCGTCGGCGGCAATGCGTCGGATTCGGTGGCGGGAAACAGTTCCCTCAGCGTCGGCGGCGATCATTCCGTCGCCGTGACCGGCAAACAGAACGTGTCGATCACCGGCGCGCAAACGCATTCCGTGACTGGCGCGCAAACCTTGAATGTGGGCGCGGATCAGACCGAGAGCGTTTCCGGCAATATCACCCAGACCGCCACCAACCAGACATTGAATCTGTCAGCGGACCACACCATCAGCGCCACTAATCAGAAGATCAATCTGGGAGCGGCGCATGAGGTCAACGCCTCCAGCCAGAAGTTCACCATCAGAGGCCTGCAAACCACACAGGCGGATGCGCAGACCGTCACCGTCACCGGCAAGACCGCCACCACCGCCACGGAAATCGACCTGACGGCGGGAGGCAATATTTCCCTGCGGGTGGGCGGAACCAGCATCCAGATCGACGGCGGCGGCGTCACCATCACCATTGGCGGCAGCTCCATCAAAGTCGATGGCGCCGGGGTGTCCGTTTCCGGTCCGATGATCAAATTGAACTGAGCCTCATGACAGAGAAAAATCCAATCGAAAAAGAGATGGAAAAGCTCGACGCGCAATGGGAGACGTTTGTGGAGAGCGGGCGCCCTATCCTGCGCTGGAATATCGACCCGGACGCCAACCAGCTGATGGCGGGGTTTCTGAAGATGCGGGAACAATTCGACGAAACCTCAGGCGAATTCTTCGTCGCTCTGCATTCGGAGTTTTCCTCCCTGGATCGTTTCGGCTTTGACCTGTCGGATGAGCTGAATCGGGAGATCGCAGCGGGCGTCGCCGCCAGTGCGGAAGACGAGGACGATGAAAACCCGGAGGACGCTTTCACCTGGCGCGCCCCTGACCCGAAAAAAGCGCTGAGCGGCCACGACGCGCTATACAAAAGCTGTCACCAGATTCTGGAAGCGTTCGCCGATTACTTCTCCACTCTGGTGATCGCCATCTGGCCCCACGAGGTCAAAGACCTCAAAGCGTGGCGACGCTGGCTGCAACTGGCCTGTGAGATTCATCGCGATTACAAGCTCTGGGGCGGCAATCTGAAGTGGATCATCATTGACAACGCCCAGCGCCCAGCGTTCGCCAAGCTGGCGCAGGATTACCCCACACAGATATTCAGCCAGACGCCGCCTCTGAATCTGCGCGAGGCCATGAACAAGATCATGGAGGAAGCGGACGACGGTTCGCCCGGCGCGGCGTTTCGCCAATGTTTCGTGGACATGAATTACGCCGTGCAGAACAACGATATCCCCGCTTTGCGAAGCCGTTCCGAACGCGCGCTGACGATCGCCGGCGAGCAAGCGTGGTTCGATATGCAGTGCTCCGTATTGCTGCTGCGCGCCTCCGGCTATCTGAACGCGAAACAAGCCGAGAAAGCGTTACAGGATTATCAACAGGCTCAGCAGTGCGCGCTGCAGGGCATCGAAGCGGAGCGTCCCGGCTGCGACAAATTACTGTTTCAGGCCCACATCAGCGAAGCCAGCGCCTACTTGAGCGAGAAGCGCTATGAAGAGGCCGCCAAGAGCTATCGCCGCAGCGCGGATATCGCCGAGGCCCAGGAAGACGCCATGATGTGTATGGAGAGCTGGCGCTTGCAGTGTTATTGCCTGGAGCGCCTGAAGCTCAAAGGCTACGCCTGGGAGAGCGCCTTGCGGGGACTTAAGGCGGCGGGGCTGATCGACCCTGAGCAGCGCCAATACACCACCCTGCCTTACCTGGGAGAAACGCTGCTGCGCGTGGCGCCGACCCGGGAGGATAAAGATTACGTCCATGAAGCCATGGCGGCCTTGCTGGGCGAAGGCTGGCGGGAAGCGCACGCCGCCAGGGCGGAGACAGTCTGATGCTGGCGGCCAAACATTTTGACCCGATACTGGGGATCGATATTCACCTGCTGGCGCTGCCGCCGGGAACGCCCATTCCTATACCCCATCCGCACATCGGCATTATTTTCGATGTCCTGGATTACCTGCCGATCTTTGGCGGCACGGTGAAAGTCAACGGAGTTCCCCGTGCGACGGCAGGCACGGCGGGTAAGCCCATCCCGCACATTCCCATGGGCGGCCCGTTCGTCATGCCGCCGGGGAACGAAGACGAGATCTTCATGGGCGGCGCCACCGTGGTGGCGGACGGAGCCCCCTTCAGCTTCACCGCGCTGCCGGTGCTGAGTTGCCAGAGCGTGGGCATGCTGGCGCCCATTCGCGCCAAGAAACCCAAAAAGTCCTATGGCATGGTGCTGCCGACCACCACTGTATTGCCCATTCCCATTGGCGCACCGGTCATGATCGGCGGGCCTCCCACCGTGGACGCCATGGGCGTGGCCACCACCGCCGGACTGGCGGGTTTGGGCGCGGCGTTTAAAAAGATGCGCAAAATGCAGAAAAGCAGTAAGCGCGTCAAAAAGATCTCCGACGCGATCCATAAGAAAGCCGACAAGCTCATGGATAAACTGGGCGCGCCGCCCAGCGTCCGCAACCGCGTCCACAAAGGCGTCTGCGCGGTCACCGGACACCCGGTGGATGTCGCCTCCGGCAAGGTTTTTACGGATTGGATCGACTTCCAGTTGCCCGGCCCGATCCCTCTGTCCTGGGAACGCACCTGGTTCAGCTCCTCGACTTATCAGGGCTCCCTCGGTCACGGCTGGCATCACAACTATGACTGGAAACTGATCGAAGAAGACGGAGCCGTCGCAGTGATGATGCAGGACGGCCGGCACATGGCGTTTCCTGCCTTGAAGGCAGGTGAAGAGAGCTTTAACCGCCAGGAGCGCATGACCTTGCACCGGGACGATCAGGGCTATCGTCTCAAACATCTCGACGGTAACTGGTACCGGTTCACCCCGGCGGCGCCCTCGGCTCATCCGCAGGCAACGGCGGTGCATTATCTGAGCGCCATCACCGATCCCACGGAAAACGCCCGCATTCAGTTTCACTACACCGCGGGCGGCTGTCTGAGCCGGATCATCGACAGCGGCGGACGGCGCATTCAGTTCGAAAGCGATGCGGACAACCGTATCCGTCGCATCCTGCTTCCGCACCCGGATAACGCCGGCGAGTTTTACTGCGCCGTGGAGTACGAATACTACGGCGGCGATCTGGTGGCGACCCGGGACGCCCTGGGCAGCGAGTTTAGCTATCAATACCAGAACCACCTGTTATGCCAGGAAACCGGCTACAACGGACTGAGCTTCTATTTCAAATATGACGGCGCTGACCACAACGCCCGCTGTATTCACACCTGGGGCGACGGCGGCATTTATAACCACCAGCTCGTCTACGACGATGAGAAAAGCCTCACTATCGTACAGAACTCCCTCGGCTATCAGACCGTTTACCACCACGACGGCGCCCTGCCCCATAGAATCGAAACCGCCTCCGGCGGCGTGATCGTCAACGAATACAACGAGTATTACCAAGTCACCTGCGAAACCAACGAACTGGGCCTGTCGACGCGCTACGACTACGACCCCCGCGGCAACCTCACCCAGATCACCCAGCCGGACGGCTCCACGCTGCAGATGGAGTTTGATGAGCGGGATAACGCGATAAAAGCACAGGACGCCAATGGCGGCGCCTGGTTATGGGAATATGACCAGCACTGCCGCCTCATTGCCAAGGCGGACCCTTTGGATCGCCGGACCTTCTACCGTTACGAAGGAGCGATGCTGACATCTGTCGCAGGCCCAGGCGGACAAGAAACCCATATCGAATACGACGAGTACAATAATCCCATCGGCTACGCTGCGCCCGATGGCGGCTCACCCGAGTGGCGCTATGACAATCACGGCCGCATTACTCTGGCCATTGACGCGCAAGGCGTACAGCGTCGTTTGCAGTATGACCTGCTTGGTCGAGTCATTCAGGTCAATGAACCTGACGGCAACCTCAGAAACTTCTTCTACGATCCAGAAGGGAATCTGACTCGCGCCACCGATGCTCAGTTTGACGTCCATTTCACTTATCAGGGCATGGGACGGATCGCCTCTCGCACCCAAGCGGGAACCACGATTCAGTTTGAGTACGATACCGAAGAACAGCTGACGGCGATTACTAACGAACACGGCGATGTCTATCGCTTTGAGCTGGGTCCAACTGGGGAAACACTGTCGGAATCCGGATTTGATGGACTGTTGCGTCAATACGAACGCAATGCAGCCGGACAAGTGCGCCGTATTCTGAAGTCTGGCGGACGCCATACTGACTTCGCCTACGATGCGCTTGGACGCGTAATGCGCGCCTTGCACAGTGATGGCGAGGAAGAACGTTTTCAGTATCGTCCCGATGGCGAACTGATGTTGGCCGTTAACAGCAGCGCAACACTGTCTTTCGAACGCAATGCGTTAGGCCAGGTGACAAAGGAGATCTGCGGCGATCACTGGGTTTCATCAGAGTATGGCGCCCTGGGCTTACGCTCACGCATGCGCTCTTCTCTTGGCGCGGACCAGCAAATTCAGCGCAATGTGGCCGGCGACGTGATGGGAGTGACAACGGGCGACGCTCAATTCTCCGCACTGTTCAAGCGAGACGAGTTAGGGCGCGAGCTAGAACGAAGTTTGCCAGGAGGCGTCAGAAGCCGCTGGCGCCGGGATCGCCTGGGACGTCCCTCGCAACACGAAATACTCAAGGCCGACGCCTCACAATCCGCAAAGACTTACTTCTGGGGCGTGAACGGCCGCCTGGAAAAAATACACGACTCCCTTAACGGCGTTTCCGTCTTCGAGCATGATGTCCTGGGCAATCTGGTTTCCGCTCGTTACGGCGATGGCGTTATGGACTTGCGCATGCCCGACGCCATCGGCGCGTTATTCCAGTCCTATAACGGTAAAGATCGCGAATACGGCCCGGCGGGTCAGTTACTTTCAATGCGTAGACCTAATGGTCTTGTACGCTTTGAATACGATGCGGAAGGGAATCTGATTACCAAATCGGAACCCGGGGGCAAAATCTGGCGCTATGAATGGAATGTTTCCGGCACGTTGAAAAAAGTTATTCGCCCGGATGGCGGCATCGTCACATTCGAATACGATGCGCTTGGCCGACGTCTCAGCAAAACATTCAGCGGCCGCATTACTCGTTGGGTCTGGGACGGCAATAATCCGTTGCACGAATGGGTTGAAATGCAAGGCGCACAGGAAGCGCACGCAGCATTCGATCTATCTTCCACTCCGACCGAAACCGTTTCAGGACGCCCCGCCATAGCCCGCAGCCCCATTCAGCCGCAGGGGCCTCCTGCTATTCCGCCACAAGCTTATCCCACTGTCCCTGGTGGAGAAGAGAATAAACTCATCACCTGGCTGTTTGAGCCAGAAAGCTTCACCCCCATGGCGAAACAGGTGGGTGACGCTTATTACTCTATCCTCGCGGATTATCTGGGAACGCCCAACGCCATGTACGACAGCGAGGGACGGCAGGTATGGTCGGCGGATACCAGCGTCTGGGGTCAACTGCGCAACCTCAAAGGCGATAGGCGCGCCTGCCCTTTCCGCTGGCCAGGCCAATACGAGGATGAAGAGACCGGCTTATATTACAACCGGTTCCGGTATTACGATCCGGACTCGGGCCAGTATATTCGGCAGGACCCTATCAAACTCCGAGGGGGTCTAAATCTCTACGCCTATACGCCAGACCCGTTGACCTGGATTGATCCATTCGGGTTATCCTGCGAGAAAGGCAAGGAGCTGGATGAGTATCGTCGTAAAAATAACATTGGTTTTGACGGAAACGGAAAATACCGAGGCGTCTTCCCTGAGCTGAACAATCACTACTTTGAGAAGCTAACCAAAGATGATGTTTATGATTTTGATATGCCAGGGCGAACTGCAGGGCACGGCCAATCCAAGCATGGCGTCAATATTAAAGATCCGAGAGTTATTGATATACTTAACAACCCCGACAGGATCTTCACAGGAAAGAATAAGAACGGGAATTATATCGATATTTATTACAAAAATGGCAATGCGGTATTTACCGATGCAGGTAATAAAAGAAGCATAATTACTGTATATGGAAGGATTGATCCAAAGCAGAAGAAACCAGTTAAAACTGATCAATGGAGCGATCCTGCTTATAAGAGAAATATTGACGGTGAGGAGAAGGTAGTCGGTTGGGGGAAAGGCGAGCATTATGCTGAAATTGATCAAAAAGAACCGAATGTCCGCAGGCATGCGCCAGGACAACCGTTTGACTGGGATTAACCTAAATGCAAGACAATTTATTAATCATTGAATCTTTTCTGAAAAAGCTGTCGGCGGGCGATAGCAGCGCCAATGATACAGTGGATGAGGTGGCGCTTGCATTGGTCGACTCACTCAGCCGCGATATTGGCGTTAATCTGGACATCGATATCGACAAGCCTGTTGATGGGCAGGTCGTTCGTTTTACTGCGCAGTCATCAACTCCAATGCTAGGAAGTTTGGCGATATCGATATATTGCAACGCCTATATAGATTGCCGCAGGGAAAAGCCAGATATTGCAGCGGACATTATGATTTATTCACAAACTGCGCGCCTGGATCGCACCTATGATTCAGGCGCATATATCACCTATAAGTGTTTTCTTGAGCCGGATATTCGCTGGGAGCGCACAGGCTGGTGTGATGATGAATATGGCGATTACGACGCATTCAGAGAGCTCGACCCCGAATCTTAAAGAAACCCTTCATGATTCTTTCTTGATGGCATAACGCCCCAAAAACATCTCCACCGCAGCGGCGACGATCTCACGTCGCTCCGCCTGCGTGGGGTTAGGCGCGTGGCCGACGATTTGCGGCCAGAAGGAGAACGCTTTTATCAGGCTCATGAATTGCGTGGCGGCGAATTCCGGGTCGACTTTGATCACTCTCTTATCCGCCATGGCGGCCTTTAACCAGCGTTTGATACCGCCCTCGTTCTCCTGCATTTTCTGCATCGCCTGCCGCGCCAGATCGGGTGACAGCATATATTCCGCCAGCACCATGCGCGCCATGCCGATATAGCCTTCCGATCCCAATAGTTCCAGCTCCTGTTCCGCAATAGCGGTCAGTTGCGGAGCCAGGGGGGCGTCGCTTTGGTAAGGAAACTCCGTGGCGTCCATCGCCTTGCGCCAAACCTGATCGGTAATTTCAATAAATAAGGCTTCTTTGCTGATGAAGTGGTTGTACACCGTGCGCTTGGACACCTCCGCCCGCTCGGCGATGCGATCCATGCTGGCGCCTTGAAAGCCGGACTCCTGAAACACACAGACCGCCGCCTCCAGAATCGCTTCCCGTTTACGCTCGCTCAGACTTTTTTTCTTTTCCATTGCCTTATCCAGGTCGTATTGAAGTGAACAATGCGGACAAGTTTACACTCTCCAGTTTACTTTTGAAAATTTAAGAGTAAACTGCTCGGTGTAGTTTACAAATATCCGTGTAATTTAAAAATGTCTGTGTAGTTTACAAATTAGTTGAATGGACCGGTTGGATACACATCATGAAAAAACGCCTGCTATTCGGCTTGGTTGTTATCACATTGGGAGCTTTAGCCATGCACAACAACGATACTCTCGCCACCTTGACCGGCCTGGGCGCACCGTCACCGTCCGACGCATACAGCGACAACTTCCGCGAAGGCAAATTTCATAACTCCATTCCGACCCGGGCGAACGCAGGCATGGGAAAAATACTGAAAAGCTTCCTGTTTGATAATAACGCCGCCACCCGTCCCGATAAGGCGATTCCACTGCAGCCATTGCAAACGGAACAGCTGCTTGGCGATGAGCGCAACGCCGTTTATCGTTTGGGACATTCCACCGTGCTCATTCGCTTTGAAGGCGACTTCTGGCTGACTGATCCGGTATTTTCAGAGCGGGCTTCCCCAGTACAGTGGGCCGGCCCCAAGCGTTTCCACCCTGCCCCCATTGAGATGGAGCAACTGCCGCCGATCAAGGGCGTGCTGATTTCACACAATCATTACGATCATTTGGACGAAGGCTCCATCAAGGCGCTGCATTCCCGCGTCGAGCACTTCTATACCCCGCTTGGCGTGGGACGACAGCTAAAAGCCTGGGGCGTCCCAGCGGAAAAAATCACCGAGCTGGACTGGTGGTCATCCGTGAAGGTTGGACCCGTTACCCTGGCGGCGACGCCTGCGCAGCATTTTTCCGGTCGCGGCCTGTTCGACGGCGATAAAACTCTGTGGGCGTCCTGGGTGATGCTGGGAAGCAAAGAACGGCTGTTTTTCAGCGGCGACAGCGGCTATTTCCCCGGCTTCAAAGATATTGGCGACAAGTACGGCCCCTTCGATCTGACCATGATCGAAACCGGCGCTTACAACCAGAACTGGCCCGGCGTGCATATGCAACCGGAAGAAAGCATGCAGGCCCATATCGACCTGCAGGGCAAGCAGATGATGCCGATTCACAACAGCACTTTCGACCTGGCGATGCACGCCTGGTATGACCCCCTTGAACGCATTGCGGCGCTGGCGCGAGAACATCAGGTGACATTGCGCACGCCCATGATCGGCGCGCCTCTGGTGCTGGCGGAGCCCGTGCAGCAAACCTACTGGTGGCGGGAATTGATGCCTGCAAACGCGGAAGCGACCGAGTACGCGGATAAAGAACCATCTGCGCAGCCCGAATACCTGTAAGCGCGCCCCATAACAAAAACCAGGAGTCGGGTTCGCCGACTCCTGGCTGTCTTTTGATAGCCAGACCGCCTTGCAGCTTTTTCTGACTTTCGTCACTACAACAACTCAGCGATACAAGGTTCTGGTGATGAACGATGAGTGGAACTGGTCGTCCACAAACAGCTTGACCCCGCTGATGTGGTAACCGCTGCACACCGTCCACTCCGTATAAGCATCGCACTCGTCAAACACCGCGTCCACGGACAGACTTGCGCCCGGCTCCAGCGTCCTGATACTGCCGTCCATCGACCATCTCTCCGCCTCATCGCCTTTTAACCGATGGTACTGGTTATAGAACTCGTCGTAGATCATATCGAAGCGCAGCGAAACCGTGCGATCGCTGTTATTGGTCACCGTGACGGGGAAATGTTTGGATTCATAATCCCGGTCCTGCGACTCAATATGCTCATCGATTACGCCCATCTCGTTCAAACCGCTGACGACAATGTCTTTGAAATAAACCGGCCTGGCGTTCTGCGCCAGATAGAAAGGCTTGGAGACATAGTCTATAGGCGGCAAGCCACTGGGTACGCGCGCGCCGTCAGGGTCATGCACGGTAACCGTCACCACGCCTTCCGGCTCTTTCTTGTTTATCAATCCATCCAGCGCACACACCTGCACCACGCGATATTGAGTATTGGGTTGCAGATTTTTCAGCTCACGCAGAATCTGTCCGTTATTCCACCCCTTATCGCTACTGGTCGTGTAGTTCCAGTCCTGCAGGTAGAAGGGATAATCCACCTTGATGTCCATCACGCCGCCGGAGCGCAAGTGCGGAGTCAGATGTAAAGGCGCGCACTTGCCCCACTGCTTGTGAGCATCCGCAGGACGATCAATGATCGGCAAGGGATACACCGGCACGCGGTCGTCGCCTTTGGGCGAATACACATAAGGCGTATGGAAGAACTCGATTTCCTCTTTCACTTCGCCGCTGAATGTCTTGCAGAATTTCTGCGACGCGTAAACCAGGCAGATATCTCCCTCATATTCGCCGACATTTGCGATCTTCACATCAATAGTGTCGGAGAAATGGCTGCCGTCTCTGGGCAGGTAATATCCGGGGCCGTCAGGCTGCCCGCCGTTCAGCTCCACCTTGGCGAAAACCGGGTCGGCAATAACCTGTAGCGGCAAGACGCTCCCTGTGAAGTTCAATACCTTCAAAGGCAGACGCACGCTGGCGCTGGGTCCGCTATTAGGAAAAATAACCGGCTGGTCCGACGCCCAGGCGATAGCGTTAGCAAGAGGCGCTTTGACGGCCTTATTGTGCAGAGCGCCTTCGGGTTTTACTCCCGCTTCCGCCAAGCCCACATGTAAGGAAGCCGCAATCATAACAACATGATATAGTTTCATTTTTTAGTTACCTCAACGGTAGGTTCCGTCCTTAATGGTTCGTGTCATTCGAATACCGCTGAACGACGGAATTCATATTAGACAGGATGAAACGACCGCTATATCAGATAACGCGCATCCTGTATCAGGAATTCAGCATTCCCGTTAAACCCAGAATCCACGCGGGTTTC
Organism: Hahella sp. CR1; assembly: GCF_029813005.1. Lineage (NCBI taxonomy): Bacteria > Pseudomonadati > Pseudomonadota > Gammaproteobacteria > Oceanospirillales > Hahellaceae > Hahella > Hahella sp. CR1. The sequence continues at coordinate 245,335 of NZ_JAPELK010000010.1, read as the reverse complement.
AGCGGACATAACAATAAATCGACAAGGCCGGATACCCGTTTTTCGGTGATCAAGGCCTATGAAAGGAATGAAAGGACGTGCCCGCCCTCAAACGAATTCTGCTCTGGAGTCTAATGGTCCTTCTCGCGGCCCCCTGCGCCGTCGCGAAAAATGCGCCACTGGTGACGTTGCGTTTCAACCAGCTCACGGTTAACGACAAGTTAAACACTAACGCAATCAGCGCCATGTATGTGGACGAGCGTTATGTATGGCTGGCCACCTACAACGGCGTCAGTCGCTATGACGGGGTAAGCGTCGTCAACTACCTCAATCGATGGGATCAACCGGAGTCGCTGTTTGATGACCTCACCACCCGCGTGTTCAAAGACTCCCGTGGCGATATCTGGGTTTGCAGCGCCGGGGCTGTTAACAGATATTCCCCTCGCGAGGACCAATTTCATCCCTTCCCTTTCAGCGAGGCGGGCCGGGATGTCGTTAAAGACGCCGTCTGCGATGGTTTTTATGAGGATGAGGCAGGCAATATCTGGCTGGGCTCCAGCAAAGGACTTTTCGTGTTGCGAAATCGCACGCAGATGGAGTGGATTGAATCCACCGAGGGCTACTACATCAAGGACATTCTGCAGCGAGATGAGCACTCTCTCTGGCTCGCCTCCTTTCGCAGCGGCACCGGACTTTACGTCTTTGACCTGGACACTCAGGAGATGCGACGCATTCCCGTCGCAACCAAGGTCAAAGACGATTTCAGCGCCGGTATGTTGCAATATCAGGACGACGGCGCGCTTTGGGTCGGCTCCACCGGCGACGGCGTGTTCACGCTGACGACAGACGCCAATGGTCAGGAACAGTTGACGCGAACGCTCGCAGGCCGAGGCCTGCATGACGCCTGGATCACGGATATTCTCCATCACGGCTCAGACATCTGGATCGCCACCCGCAACGAAGGCTTGTATCGCCTGACCGCAGATGGCGAAACGCAACGGATGGTGTTCGCCACGCCCAACGACAGCCGCAACACCCATAAGGAAGTCTTCGATATTCAAATCGACGACGAAGGCGTGCTCTGGATCGTTACTTTCGACGGCCTGTATTACGGGGAAATCCGCACCGATGCATTCAATAAGAACGCTATCCTCGGCTACAAATACATTGAAGGCGCAATCATCAGCAGTTTTGCAGAAACTGACGAGGCTCTTTGGATCGGAACGATGGGGCGAGGCTTGTTGAAAGTCGGCCATGACCGCAACGTCGATCATCTCGTGCAAAATTCAGCGCCAGCGCCCTTACTGTTCAGCGACTCGATCCGCGCCATGCAGGCGGACCATCGCGATTCCCTCTGGATAGCCACCGACGGCGGCGCGCAATTCCTGCCCAAAGGAGCCGTTCAGTTCCAACCGGTGCGGGACGCCACGGACAAGCCGGTCAAGCGATATGCATCGACACTGACGATAGACAGCCTTGACCACATCTGGGTGGGCTATCAAAGCAGCGTGGCGGTGTACGACGGCGGAGGCAAGCAAATCGCCCTGTTCGACCGTGACGCCGATATCGCTAACGGCCCCGTGCTGGCGATGACGGAAGACCGCCAGCAACGCATGTGGATCGGTTCTCTTGGCGGAGGTCTAGGTTACGCCTCTCTGGATCTGCAGAGTTTTGGCGGACTCCCCAAAGACAGTTTTGCCGGCGAGCCCTATTCCGGCGCCGTTTACGCCATCCATGCCGACACAGCCCCTGACCGGCTCTGGCTGGGGACGCAGAAGGGCCTTCAACTCGTTGATGTCGCCGAACGCAAGCTACTCAACAGCGACGCCGCTGTCGCCAATCTTGGTCTGGTTATCAGCATGCGTCCTTATGGCGATAACGTCTTGTGGCTGGCCACAGAAAAAGCCTTGCATCAGTTCAGTATGCTGGACGGGACAATACTGACGACTTACGGACCGGAAGACGGCCTGCAGGAGGGATCGTTTATTCGCGGCGCCAACTATGTCAGTCACGCTGGTGAGATTTATTTCGGCGGCAAGCAGGGCTTGAATCTGTTTCGTCCCGAGCAGACGCATCACAATGAATTCAAGCCCCGCCCGCTGGCGGAAGCGACCTTCTACGACGAAAACAGCGACGAGACGCTGACCCTGCCTCACTATTCCCCCGCGAGTCTGAGCCTCAAGCTTCCGAACGCCCTTGATAACGTCACCTTCAAACTGGGCGGTTCATCCCGCGCGGACTCCAGCAAAAACCGTTTCCGTCTACAGTTGCTCGGCTATGATCAACGCCCCAAAGAACTGCCAGCGGGTACGGACGTCTTTCGCTACACCAACCTGCCTTCTGGGCATTACGAGGTGAAAGCGCAGGCCTCCAACAATTCCGGCGTCTGGGGCGAAGCCCAAACCCTGTATCGTTTTGATATCGCACCGCCAATGTGGATGCGCTGGTACGCCTGGATATTCTATGCGTCCGCACAGGGCTTACTGGTATACGCCATCGTGCGCTGGCGCTCAGGTTATATCCAGCGTAAGAACGCACGCCTGCAGGCCCTGGTGACGGAGAAAACCCACGAAATAGAGAGCCAAAGACAGGTTCTGGAACAAACGCTGACCTATAAAGAAGATTTGCTCGAAAATATTTCCCACGAACTCAAAACACCATTGACGTTGATGCTCGGCGTACTCGCCGGAGCCAAGGCGGAATCCGATAAGACCGCCAAGCTGCATACGCTGGTGCGGCGCACGGGCTTGCTGCTGGACACCATGCAGGAGCTATCCCGCTCCAAGCAGCCCCAGTCATCGCCACAGCCGGATTATTTCTATCCCGCCCATGAGTTCGTCGAGTTCTATTTCACGACTTACGCCAGTTTCGTCTCGCCGGAGCGGTTGCGCTTAATCCACAACGCGCCGGCCATCGTTCACTGCGCACCCGATACACTGGATAAAGTCATCACCAATCTAGTTAATAACGCCATTAAATATTCCTCGCCGGATACCCCCGTAGAAGTTCACGCAGAGACGATCGACGGATATTGGCGCTTCTGCGTCAGTAATCAGGGCAAAGGAATTCGGCAGGAACAGTTGGAATCCATCTTCGAGCGCTATGTACAGCTGGGCGACACTCACCAGTCCTATGGTTTGGGTCTGGGCCTGCCGCTGGTGAAAGCGCTTGTGGAGCAAGCCCAGGGCGAGATCCGTATTGAATCGGAACCTCACGGCCAGACTCGGGCGATGGTGACATTGCCCATCGCGACCGCTGTGGCTACGGAATCCATAAAAAGTATTGTGGATGATCACGCCATCAACCCCGAGTACATCGCCTGGATCGGCATGGAGTATGAAGCGTCAGTGGCGCCGTCTCCCGTTCAACACGAACCGGCTGACACCTCAGATAAGGCGCTGGTGTATTGCATCGACGATAATCAGGCGCTGCTCAACCAGCTCCACGAACAGCTGTCCGGTGATTTTCAGGTCCGCTGCTTCATCAATCCGGAAGAGGCCTTGCAGCAGGCCAATCTGGAAATTCCCGACCTGATTATTTCCGACGTCATGATGCCGCAACTCACTGGCATCGAATTGATCGAAACTATTCGCAGCCAGGAGCTGATCTCTCATATTCCGGTCATTCTGCTCACCGCCAAGTCGGACCGACAAAGTGAACGCGCCGGTCTGCTGGCGCTGGCGGACGACTACATAACCAAACCTTACGATCCGGGCCTGCTCGCCCTGAAGGCTGAAACGCTGATCAATATCCGCACGTTACTGAAAGCCCGTTTTCAAGTACAGGCCGTGCTTGAGGACAAACCTGATTTAAGCGCGGAGACAGGCTGCGACGATAAGCCCCAGCCAAGCCGCTTCCAGATAATCCTGCACGAGTGCGCCCCCAACCAAAGGGAGTTTCTCAATCGCGTTATCCAGCATATGCAAAACGGGCTCTCCGATCCGGAGTTCAATGTGCTGGAACTCAGCGGCAGATTGCATCTCTCTGAATCTCAGGTGCGTCGTAAAGTGAAAGCAATCACCGGCTTCACGCCACAGGAAATCCTGCGCATGATACGTCTGGAAGCCGCCGCCGAACTGCTGCAACAAGGCGCCATCCTGAAAGTAGTCGCTCTCGACACCGGATTCTCCAGCCAATCCCACATGGGCTCTGCGTTTAAAACCTACTTCGGCGTAACGCCGAAGCAGTATCAGGATGAGCGTTACGAAAAAGTTGTATCTGATTGAAGGAAAACGTTAATAAACAACGCTTAATTGCTGACTCTTCGTCATGATTATAGGAAATCAAGGAGACAGCGATGTCTACAAAGAAAAACAACCAGGAAAAGCCAAGCCGTCCCCCCATTTTTAATCCCTCTCGGGAGCGCGCCATCAAGATCGCAGAGGCGTTTCAAAAAGCCCATGAATACGATAAAAAATTCGGTATTCACTTCAAATTGACCGTTAAGTAGGGATGATATGTCAAAGACTATAAGGATTTGGAGATCGCAGGGCCTGCTCGCGCAGTGCGCCTTGGATAACGATTTGGAGCTGCTGATCAAGGATTTTGTGGCCTATCTTAAGGGAGAGCTGTATTTCAATGGACTGGGAGGAATTAAATACCTTAACGCCAAATATGTGCTTGGCACAGATGTTCCTTTTGATAGAAATCCGGTGAAGTTGGTCGGCATAGATTACCCACGCGGGGACTATTCAGGAACCTGCAACCATATTCATGTACTGGATAAGACCATCAAGATCCCGACCAGTTCTCAGAAGAATATTTATGATGACCTCATAAGCAACAGGCGCACCAAAGAGCGCCAAGAAAAATGGACGGGGGATATGTTCCTTGTTTATTACAGACACTCTATGATTGCCGACTCATACGGGATTCTAGACTTCTGGGTTAACGCGCACAGTAACTTTAGCCCTGCAGCCAAGACTCACCTGCAAAATTTAATTGATGAATATGAAAACGCCGTGGCGGACGAAGAGGATGAAGCATGGTAATTCAAAAACCTGATTGGATACTTGGAAGCACGCCAGGAAAAGCCCACAGCGTCCACTACCTTGTCGCCATCCAGTACCCTGCTGGTTTGGTGTATGACGTGTTGCCCTGGGCTTTTGATCCGCCGGATTACTATTTTTGGCGCGGTCTGGAGAGCGCCGCGGCGAAAGTGGCGGGTTATATTGATTTGACGCGCGCGATTGAGTGGGCCACTGGCGTCGAATGCCAGCAGGGTATCGACTCCGGCGCCCCTGATAGATTGCAATGGCGCAGCGGCGAGCCGGAGGACAAGACCATCGGCTACGTCGTCTCCCTGCCCTCTCACTACAACATACTGAGCTGGGAGGAAGACGGTGGCGACGGTGAGTGGACCTTCCCCACCCGCGAAGAACATGTCACGGGGTATGACCGCTATGTGCCCCTGCCGGAATTTTTACGGTTTGTGGCGACTCGCCTCAGCTTCGAAGACGCGATCTGATCCGGCCCTGTTGACGCTTCCGCAGCAAGCGTGAAGCGTCAACGACTGATATGTATCGACCAAGCGGCGCCTGAGGATTGAAAAGGTTATAGAACCAGCCGCGCTGTCGAGTGGTATTGGCGGTTAGCGCGGCGTATCACTGTGAGTAATCCGACATTTATCGTCACTACCCAGCCTGTTAGTGGTCAGGCTTGGTCGCCTTGTCTCTTCTTTCCGATTTCGTTTTTATGCGTGTTCAGCTTGTCGGCTTCGGATCGCAGAAATTTCTTATATTTTTCTATCGAATGCTCCAACGTCTGTGAATTATGTTTGGGCGCTGACGTGGAGTCTGTACCGCCAGGGCGCGAAGACAACAGGTCTTCATGCCTTGCGACCGGGCAGACTGAACTCTCATCAGCCCAATTCGGCCACACTTCCCAGTTGGTCACTGTTAGGTCCCTCTTGTTGTGTTTTCAATGCCGCCATTTGATGTCGTCATGACAAGATTAGAAGGAATGCGAATGCCTGGAAATACCCCAATTGGGGGCGCTTTTCTCTCAGGATACGGCCTTCACAAAATCATGGCATGGTGATGGTCAAAACCAGACGCACCAACTCTGACTGCGAGTGCACGCCCATCTTCTGCATGGCCCTTTTGACGTGGGTTCTGACGGTCTCCGGCGCTTTCGATAACTCGGAGGCAAGCAGCTTGTTATGGGGCTTTTTGGAAAAGTGCAGCGTGGTCTCCGCTTCCGTTTTGGTGAGCCCATAGCAATCCATCAGTTTCTTTAAATGAATCGCACAGCGGTGGCAGTCATACACGGCGATCACCAGGCCGTTGGGCGGCATTTCCCAGGGAAGAAGCCCTTTCAACAACGACGTAGGCGCCACCGCAATGTCATAAGAGAAGTCTGGGTCTATCGCAGAGTAAGTCAATGCAGCGCCGAAGCGGATGGACATATCAATGATATTCGCCAGTTCTGGCTCATAGATATGCACCTTTTTGTTCTCAATTTTTATCTGCTTTTTGACAAACAGGAAAACCAGATCGGAATCCATATCCACCAGATTCATCTTGTCGTCCACGATGACATAGCCAAGCAAACCGCCCAGGCTCCCTGTGGCGTTGAGCAGTGAGCGAGCAAAATTCCGGCGACGCTCATTATTCAGTATTTCCTGCACCGTTAAGCGAATGGATTGGGTTGAGCGGATCAGCATCGCCTTATCGTTTTCCGAAAAGACGCCATCCCGGCACAGATAGAGGTTCGTCACGTAATTATTACTGCGCGGGAATGCAAAGACGGCGCGTCCCTTGTAGCCATTGGGCGCCATAAAGTCCGACTCCACTTCCCGACTGATCAGTTCATCAGGGAGATCCTGCACAAACACCAGATCCTGCTGGCTTTTTGAGATGGTCTCGTTCGTCGTGTCTATCTGGTTATAGTAACTTTCATAGATATTTTGATGTTCCTGGGGAACGTTATAGATGTAATCGCTGTGAGAGTCGCCCAGGTTATTCAGGTCGGTGATAAGAAATACCGCGCTGTCGCAGCTGACGATCTCAGTCAGCAGCTTCAAGAAAGACTGGAATAATGAGTCTGAGTTAGGAGATTGCGCTATTAAGTTCAGTATGGTCTTGTAATAACTTTCCATCGTCGACATTCCCTAATCATTTTTCCTATATTCCCTGCTCCTGCTATAACTCTGAATTAGCGCATAAAAACCGGTTCCATAAGTACCCTAACTTTAGCATATTGTTCACTATTTGCTCTGTTTTTGGCGAAAATGCGGAAGATTTATTACCCTACTCCTTGAAACCTCATTGACGAGGAGACTCCATTTGGCAGAGGTCGTCGCCCATCGACTCAGGTTATTCATTAGCTTGGTAGGGAGGCATAGCTCGACAGAGTGGAAACTCAACTTATTCCTCGCTCTCCTGAGCCTCTATAATGCTATATCAGCCTAGCGAGCTCAGCGTCTTAGGACTAACCTTTCCGAAGCAATCGTAGGATGCAGTCTAACCATAATTCGCAACACTAATTCGCCGAGGTGCAGGATGCTACTTAGTATTAATGTAGATTCAAAACATATCGACCGGAAGCGCGCAGAGCGTTTACATAGCTTCAATCTCAATGAGCGAGACCTTCAAGGAATTCTTTTTAATTCATTAAGTCGATTACTCTCGGATGATGAACTTACGCTTATTATGCAGTCTCGCCATTGGCAAGAAGAGCCAGATATGATGGCTATTGATGGAGAAGGAAACCTTGTTATATTTGAACTTAAAGCTTGGGAAGCTCAGAGTATAAATTTGCTTCAGGTTTTAAGATATGGGCAAATATTTGGAAACTTAAAATATTCTGATTTAGATTCTCTTTATAAAAAATTTAGAGCCACTAAATTGTCCCTTAAGGATTCCCACAAAGCTTCCTTTGGAATTGAAATTGATGAAACGTGCTTTAACAAAAAACAAACTTTTGTCGTCATAACTAATGGCCTGGATAGAAAGACTCGTGAGGCTATACAGTATTGGCGAGCATGCGGGTTAGATGTTCGCCCCTGGATCTATAGGGTATATAGAGGAGAAGAGAGAGAAATGCTCCTAGAGATGACAGCCTTTCGGGTTAGTGATAATCCAAACGAAGATCTGTCCGAAGGCTATTATATTTTAAATACAAATATCAACAATGACAAAATTGATCATGATGACATGCTAACTCAAGGAAAAGTAGCTGCTTACTTTGACCCGTGGAAATTTAAAATTGAGAAATTTGAAAAGGGTGACGTAGTTTTTTTATATCAGTCTGGAGCAGGAATTGTTGCACTTGGGGAGGCTGATGGGAACCTACAAATAGCAGCTTATCAGAATAAGGTAGAGTATGAAGGCGAAGAGTATTTCATGATGCTTAATCGCTTCCAGAGAGTTTTTCCTCCTCTGTCGGCCTCAGAGATTAAAGAGATAACAGGAACAAACCATAGGTTTATGGGGACAATGTTTGGACTAGATGCGGAAAGTGGGAAACTAATCAGAAGCTACTTAAATAATAATGCGCGTTTAAAAGAAGCTTAGGATACCTTCAGATACTACCTGCAAACTCAAGATCGCTGTCTGGGCAGCAGCTACACAGTATAGATTTTGTTTTTGTTCCAATCACACCTTGAATTCAGCGCCTCGCGGACAATTTCCAAAGGTAGTCTGGCAGATAAGGAATGAATGAGAACAACCGCAGAATGATAGATAACACTTATCAAAAACCAAAAGTTACCGGTAACAAATTTATTAGAATGTTACCGGTAACACGCCTAGCATGAATTGCGTTAACCCTGATGCCGCCTTTAACTAGCGGCGGCGATACTCCGTTAAAAATAAGAATTGGAGCGATCATATGAAGTTATCGACCTCTCTCGTAGCGGGCGCTTTGGCGACTGCTCTGTCCTTCGGAACCGCTGGCGCAGCGGATTTCAATTTCAAGTTTCAGTCCTCTGACCCGTCCGGGGTGAAGAATTTCAAAGTGCAGCAGGAATGGGCCGAGCGCGTTGAGCGTATGAGCGGCGGACGCCTGCATATCGAATTGCTGCCTGTGGGCAGTGTGGTGAGCCACACGGAAACCCTGGACGCCATGGGCATGGGCATTCTTGACGGGCATATTTCCGTCACCGGTTACTTCTCCGGTAAAGACCCCGCGTTCGGCCTGATCGGCAACACCGTGGGCGCCTGGTCGTCGCCGGATCAACTGATTACCTACATCAATTACGGCGGCGGTTATCAGCTCATGAACGAGCTGTACAAGCCTTACGGCGTCAAATTCGTCGGAGGCGGCGCCACCGGGCTGGAGGCCTTCGTCTCCAAGAAGCCGTTGAATGGCGTGGCGGATCTGAAAGGGCTGAAACTACGAGCGCCGGAAGGACTGGTGCAGTCGGTATTCGCCGCCGCCGGAGCCGCGCCGGTAAACCTGCCCAGCTCTGAGGTATTCACCGCCTTGAGCAAAGGGGTCATCGACGCGGCGGATTACACCGTGTTCTCCACCAATCAGGAGGCGGGCATGAATGACATCGCGCCGCATCCGGTGTACCCCGGCTTCCACTCCCTGCCCTTGCTGGAGATCGCCATGGGCATGAAACAGTGGGACAAACTGCCGGCGGATATCCAGGAGATTCTCACCACTTCCGTAAGGGACTTCGCCCACGACATCAGCACGCAGCTCAGAATGGCGGATATCGAAGCGGTCAAAACCGCCCGCGCCAATCCCAAAATCACCATTCACGACTGGCCGGCGGAAGAGCGTAAGAAATTCCGCGAGATCGCCCGTAGTCAATGGGAGGAGTTCGCCAAGCAATCTCCCAACGCCAAGAAGGTCTACGAGTCTGTGACCGCCTATCTACAGCAACAAGGGCTGCTGTAAGCGCTCTGATATGTCCTAAACCAAGCCTGGGCGAACGCCGTATTGTTTCGCCCTGACTCAGGAGCTTCTGTCATGTCCGATCTGATGCAAGAGCTGGAGGATGCGAAAACTCCCGCTCCCGCCAACCTGCTCGACCGCTGCATCAACTGGGTGGGCCGCCAACTCAGCTTGCTGTTCATTCTGGTTGTAGCGATTTCTTTTTACGAAGTGGCGATGCGCTATGTGTTCGATTCTCCCACTATCTGGGTGCACGAAACCGCCACCTTTATCGGCGCCGCCTTGTTCGTCATCGGCGGTCTATACGCCTTCGCCAATGACCAGCATGTGCGGGTGGTGGTGCTCTATGACGCCGTCGGTCCCAAGGTTCGCGCCTGGCTAAAACTGCTGCATCATCTGCTGGGGCTGAGTTTCTGCGGCATGATGATTTACGGCTCCTGGTTCATGGCGCAAAAAGCCTGGTTCGCGCCCTGGGGCGACCTGCGTCTGGAGTCCTCCGGCTCCGCCTGGAATCCGCATTTTCCTGCTTACCTGAAAGGTCTGATATTCGTCGCGTTCTGCATACTGGCGGTGCAAATGATCCTGCACCTGATTCGCGACATCAGACGGCTGTTCGCCACTCACAATTCGTCCGCCAGGGAGTCGTCCGAGGATGTTTGATTTATCTTCCATCGGCATCGCCTATGGCAGTCTGTTGATGCTGTTTATGTTGATCGTTCTGCTGCTCACCGGCATGCAACTCGCCTTCGCCACCGGGCTGGTGGCGCTGACCTTCGCTCTGGGCTGGTTCGGCCCCCAGGCGCTGCCCCTAGTCAGCAGCCGCATGTATAGCTTTGTCGGCAGTTACGTTTTTCTGGCGGTGCCCATGTTCGTGTTAATGGCCGCCCTGCTCGACCACTCCGGCATCGCCCGGGACCTGTTCGACGCCATGAATCGATTGGGCCGCAAGGTGCGCGGGGGCGTGGCGGTGCAGACGTTGTTAGTGGCGGTCATCCTTGCTTCCATGTCCGGCGTCATCGGCGGTGAAACCGTCCTGCTGGGCTTGCTGGCGCTGCCGCAGATGTTGCGTCTGCGCTATCACCGTCGCCTGGCCATCGGCGTCACCTGCGCTGGCGGCGCGCTGGGCACCATGCTGCCGCCCAGTATCGTCCTGATCATTTATGGTTTGACCGCGAATGTGTCCATCGGCGACCTGTTCAAAGGCGCCTTTGCGCCGGCGTTGATCCTGGCGGCGCTGTATATCGCTTATGTGCTCATCGCCGCCAGGATGCGTCCTCATTGGGCGCCATTGCCTTCAGATAATGCCGATAACGCGCCGGATCTTGAGCCGCAAGCTGCCACGCCTAATCTGGCCAAAGCGCTGGTATTTCCGATTCTCACCGTCGCCGTGGTGCTGGGCAGTATTTACACCGGCGTTGCGTCGATTACTGAGGCGTCCGCGTTGGGCGTGGTCGGCATCGCCATCAGCGCGTTGATTCGCGGCGAACTGAACAGAACCATGCTGAAGCAAAGCTGCGTCACCACCTTGCGTAGTTGCGGCATGATCATCTGGATCGGCATTGGCGCCACCGCCCTGGTGGGAGTCTATAACCTGATGGGGGGCATCGATTTTGTGCGCGAGACCATTCTGTCTTTCAGCGGCAGCGATGGTCTCACCACGATTCTGCTGATGATGGCCATCCTCCTGGTGCTGGGCATGTTTCTCGACTGGGTGGGCGTGGCGTTGCTGACCATGCCGATCTTCGTGCCCATCGTGGTGGAGCTTGGCTACAACCCTATCTGGTTCGGCGTGGTGTTCTGCATGAATATGCAGGTGTCGTTTCTGTCGCCGCCCTTTGGACCCGCCGCGTTTTATCTCAAATCCGTAGCGCCGAAGGACATTTCTCTTGGCGAAATATTTATCTCCCTGCTGCCGTTTATCGGATTGCAGTTGATCGCCCTGGCGCTGCTCATCGCCTTCCCGCAACTGGCGTTATGGTGGGCCTGATGGATAGGAAACCCAACTCGATGGAAGCCAACTTAGAGGCTCATGAATCCAGCTCAAAAACCTGTGAAACCTGTTCAGTAGAGAGAAAAAACGGTTTGAAAATTATCGTGATGGGCGTCTCCGGTTGCGGCAAAAGTCGCATCGGGGCCGCCCTGGCGCACCGCTTGGCGCTGCCGTTCTTCGACGCAGACGATTTTCACTGCGCCGCCAATGTGGAGAAAATGTCCCGCGGCGAGCCTCTCACTGACGCTGACCGCGCACAATGGCTGGCGGACCTGTCCGCCCTGATCCGGCATGAACCCAGTCTGGTGTTAGCCTGTTCCGCCTTGAAGTCGGAGTATCGCACTCTTCTTCGCGCAGGCGCGCCCGGTTTGCAGTATGTTTATTTACAGGGGGATTTTGATACGATCCTGCAGCGCCTGACCCAGCGTCGCGGCCATTATTTCAAGGGACCGGAAATGCTGCTGAGCCAGTTCGCCGCACTGGAGGAACCTCATGAGAACGAAGCCATCGTTATTGATATTCGTCAGTCAGCGGAAGAGGTTTTAACGGCGTGTTTACAGGCGCTGGATTATTGTGACGCATCGCGCAGTCGCCCCGCATCAGAGTGAAAGGGAACCCAGTGAAAAAAAGAAGACCGACGCTACAGGACATCGCCGACCAGGTCGGCGCCACCAAAATGACGGTAAGTCGTTGCCTGCGACAGCCAGAGCTGGTTTCCGAGCCTTTGCGACACAAAATCCAGACGGCGGTGCGGGAACTGGGCTATATCCCCAACCGGGCGCCGGACATATTGTCCAAATCACGCAGTCACGCCATTGGCGTATTGATTCCGTCCCTGACCAATCAGGTGTTTTCCGATGTAATCCGGGGAATTGAACAGGTCACGGAAAGCCGCGGTTATCACTTGATGTTCACTCATTACGGCTATAGCCCGGAACTGGAGGAGCAGAACCTCGCCAATTTGCTCGCCTATAACGTGGATGGATTGATCATGTCAGAGAGCCGCCATACTGAGCGCGCCCTGCAAATGATCAGAACCGCCGGGACGCCAACAGTGGAGATTATGGACACCCGCAGTCCCGCGCTGGATCAGGCCATTGGCTTTGACAACGTGCAGGCCGCCCACGACATGACCCGCACGTTGATTCAACGGGGATATCGCCGCACTGCGTATCTCTCCGTGCGACTGGACACGCGAACGCTTCAGCGTCAGGAAGGCTATCAGCAGGCCATGCGCGACGCGGGGCTGGAGCCGCGCACCATGCAATATGCGGCGCGTTCGTCTTTCAGCGTGGGGGCGCATTTGATGACCCGCATTCTGGACGAAATGCCGGAAACCGACGCCATCTTCTGCACCAATGACGACGTGGCCATCGGCGCGTACTTCGAATGCTTGCGGCGCGGCATCAAAGTCCCCCAGGAAATGGCCATCGCCGGCTTCCATGGCCACGACGTCGGTCAAGTGATGACTCCACAACTGGCCAGCGTGCTCACCCCTCGTCACGAAATGGGCGCCCTCGCCGCCGAAGCCCTCCTCGCCCGTCTGGAAGGGCAAACCGACTTCGAACCAGTACTGGATTTGGGCTACGTGATTTCTCCCGGGGGGACGATTTAAGGGGCGTTAATTGCCCCTTCAACGCCAACTAAGCTTAGTGCGGCAAGGCTTCATACAGCCGGAAATAACCCAATTCCCAGACGGAACGACCGTCGTAGTGCGCAGTATCGCCAAGCGTTAAACCATCAACATTGGCGACGCGATAAGGTCTGCCGAGCGAGTGGAAAAAATCCTGTACGCCCAGGTTGTCGTGGCCCACATTATTATCAATATAACCTTGTGAAATCGGCGCCGTAACGGTCATGGGCGCGCCGATCTGGTTCGCCACTTGATAAAACGCCTGTGCGTATTCGGTTTCATCCATGCCAGTGCGCAAATCCACCTCGCCCTGCAACCACACAAAGTATTGGACATTATCCCGACTCAGCCCAGGCTCCGATGCAATCGCCTGATCAACGACTTTGTTCACTTTTGCCGTATAGTCGCCAGTCACCCAATTTTCGATACTCGCGCCGCCTTTTCCTTCAATAACGACGTAAACCAGAACGCGCTTTTCATGCTGTATCCGATTAGCGAAAGCGATCGCAGCGTTGGCCTTGCCGCCGCCAAAGCTATCGCCCAGCACGGTCCGATAACTTTTGTGTTGAAGGTCTGCGACTTCGAACTGATTCCAGTCGTTGTTATAAACGTACAGATTTTCGTTATGGACAAAGGGCCCCTCGCTGATTCGCCCTAATACGTTGGATTGACCTGATGCGACGATCACAATGGCCTCAGCCGCAAACGCGCTTTGTATTGAAGCAAGGACAAGGATGATGGAAACAATGGTTCTACTTAGACGTTTCATGTTCTATGGCGCTCCTGATCACTGATTAGCTTTTTATGCTGCTTTGTTCATATCAAGCAGGCTTCCCTAAAGTACCTGACGGAACGTCTATCCCTGTCGGGTGGGCGATAAAAATATAGCTCGCAGCATGAAGGCATTACCCCTCCAAAAGCGCCTTATATTCTGCTTACACAGCCTCGCTCCCGCAGCGCTCTGGCTAAGAGAGCGAGCCCTCTATGCATCTGTCAAAAGGAGAAGAAAGATGGCGAGCGGATTAGGTGTTTTGGTAACAAGCGGAGACAGTCAAATCGGCGATATCTTCTCAGCGCTTGAAGGCGCTCTGGATCGCACGACATGGCGAAGCTCCTCCCTCCTGAATGAACGCAACGGCGACGGAAAGCTCCCTCTGGTGCTACTCGGCCACGCCAATGAACTCAGATTCAAAGCCACCTCAAACGAACGCAAAACCGGGTCCGAAGTCGTTAATCACCTGGTGGCCACGCGCAAGTTAGCCCCTTCAAAATTCGGATTTGTCTTCCTGGCCGGATGTCGCGGCGCGCATACCAATCGCGAAGGACTTTACATCGACGTCGGCAACGCCATCGGCCTGCCGGTGCTGGCGTCTACTACCTCGGTCAGCATGGGAAGATCAGGAAGCAAAGTGTCATTCACTCCCATCGAAAAAGGCGAATGGAAAGTCTACTACCCAGATGAAGGCGTGGTGTACAACCTTCGACTTGAACGCTGCAAACACTTCCGCGACGTATTGGCGTCAGTGGAAATACAAGTGAACGACGCAGCGTCATTTTGAGTTGAGTTCTAATTGTAATTCCGAGGGGAGTTCGCTCCCCTCTGCCAAACTGTTTCACTCATCAGAAGAAAGCCCCTCACTAAACTGAGCGTCACAACCCCAGACAGGATACGGGCTTGTCCATTCCACTCGGCTTACAGAAAGCAATACATGACATAAGCATCGACAAGCCCAAGTCGCTTGTGCTTGAACGCTTTTGGCAAAGTGCCTGCAATGAAAAAACCTAACGACTTATATAGCTCAACCGCGGCGACATTGGTGCTGACCACATAGTTAAACTGCATGGCGGAAAAGCCTTCTGAACGCGCTCTTTCAAGGCTATGGCGAACTAATGCACGCCCCACACCCTTTCCTTGAGCATCTGGGCGCACCAGATATGTCGCGCTTGAAATATGAGCTCCCAGGTCAGGGTAATTCGCTCCCATACTATACATACCGATAACGCCTGACTCATTTGTTGCGACATATGCCGGTTTTGAAGCAAACCAGTTCTGATGAAATGCTTCCCGATCAAAGCTTTCGCCAAATGGAAGCGTATCACCGGTTTCGATGACTGACTGGAAGATATTCCACATAGCGTCGAAATCATCCATTGAAGCGAGTCGAATATCTATCATTGATAGTCCTTTATAATCTGAGGCTCAACCAAAGAATTCTAATAAAACATGCTACTTATAGAAATAGACTGAGGAGCCTGCCTGCCCTGAATCAGGCATGAATAGCTTCTTCGCTCCATTCAAACACTGCATTTCCTACAACAGCTTTGGCTTTATGAATATCCGTGATGTGGCGCACGCCATCATGTTCTTCTGACTCTACATCAGCAATGATGTGTCACTGTCTTGTCAAAAAAGTCGTGACACTCAAGGAAGTCAACCAAAAAGCCATAAGGTTTCTCATCAAAACTTACTTTGCTTCTATCTACTGTGCGAAAGCTCAGGACTATCCCATCAAGGCTTATATCACCGCAAATCAATTTATCGCATTCAAAGTTACTCAAAACTGATTCAAGCGAGTGAGAATTATCAGGCGGACATATAAATACAGAGGCCCCCGTTCCCACATAAAATTTAATATAGCCAACTTCGTCTATGTATAAATCGCTCCTGTCCTCTGCGATCTTACCGTGCAATTTAACATCATAGTGAAGGAGAGATCCTCCACCGACTGTAACAGACAAGAACTCGAAAAAAGAGTCTTCAAAGCTCTCGACATTAAGTTTTACAGTGTTATCCAGACTAAATGGCGGCCCTGAAAAACACCCTTTGACGGTTTGAAACGTGTCAATGTAACGGAGTTTATTAATTTTAATTTCTGAGGCTAAGACTGACAATCTGCTTTATCCGATTATATCGTCATGACCATGCTCATCACCTCCTAAAAAAAACATAAATCCCTCGTATGGCTCGACTTCAAACTCTTCACCCACTTCCATCTGTCCATTTTTGGATTGACCAGTTCATAGAGTTCAAATAAAAGGTATATTCGTCTTATTTTTCATTAATGCATATGGTTAGAGAATTATTGCTATCCGCATCTTTAATGATCGTTATCCAACCAGCTTTCTCCCACTCGTGAATCAGTTTTTGATACAAAGGAGCCAAGCTTGAATGATCGACTTTTTTAAGCTCCGCCCCACTGGCTTTAATAAAGCTCTCAACTTTAACACTACCCTCTTTAACACTCATAAATGGTTCAGCTGGGGCAAGGATGTAATACTCAATCACGTCTCTGGAGAAAATATCAAAAATATTGTATTCCGAGACATCAAACTGACTCAATTCAACGACTACCGCATCAGCCAACATCCATTCTGGCTGATAATACTCGACGCAGAATTTTTCTTTTTCCTTCAGTTTGATTATAACTTCATCAATGTTAGCCATGCTAACAATCCCCGAATTTAGTCGAAAATCTCTTCGCAATCACTTCAAAATTTTCAACGCCCTCATTTGAGACGATCATCCACACTCCAGTCTCGTGAAATTTCTTTATATCTCTATTTATTTCATCCCTTAACCAAGAGGGAACACGATCATAGTCTTCTTGGCTCCCTTCAAGCGCCAGCCGCCTGATGACATAGGTTTTCAGTATATGAATAGTCAATATTCCTTGATTGTATAAGTCAATATCATGAGAAAATGATAGTGCCATATCAACCACTCCCGCCAACTAAAAGCCTATGGCTGAAACTCCACGTTTTCACCTTGGTCATTAAAGATTTGGGCATAAACTATATTACCAAAGACTCTTTCTCCGTCCTCTTCATAACTATAACTTCCTTCCAGGACGGCTTTATTTATATATGAATAGCAGTTCCCACAGAGAGGAAAAACTGTATCTCCGAGTTTCTGGATGAATTTATCGTCGGCAATTCTAATAAAATTTTGTTTGACTGCTGAGATATGCTTTTCAAATTCCGCATCGATTGTAGACCCCAGATACTCAATCACATCATCGCCGCCCTCAATCAAAAAGGGCCGAAGAGTCCTGGCTCCCAGAACCGCCAAAACGCCCTGAATCCTCGTCTTATCTTTCGTCTGAACACTCATTCACGTCTCCCCCTTATTCACCACAGCATTCGGCCAGCCATCAACGCAGAGGCTACAAACCTTGCTCTTTAAAGCTATTCATATCTGCTGCGTGGGCCTTAAACCAGTCGCCTACGGAGTCAAAGACTTTTTTGACAGTATCCAATGGGTAATTGTAATAGTACACAGGAGAGTCAGCCTCGCTATTGGCGATAATGTAATTAAACTCATCCCCATAGCGTTCCATTATGAAAAAGATGCTGTCAGGAAAAGGATCAGTCAGTTCATCTTCTTCAACAAGTAATCTCTGGCGACCTTTTATCAGGAGTTCCGTCATGTCTTTAACATGCTCGTACTGATAATTGAACTCATTATCGTCAAGCGCTTCACAGGAGCGTCCACACCGTCTCAGAAATTCTTTATAGGACTGAGGCAAGGTTATGCCGTACTTGTGTTCAATTGCAGCGATTTCAGAGCTTGAGCAACCAATGTTCGCCCCAGAGATAATGCCTTCAGTGAGCATTTCCTGGTATGCGTCTTCAAAAGATGACAACAATTACTCCCCCCACGTGTACTCGCCCTTCCCGTCAAAGGATATGACCAACGCCCCGTAATCAACCTTAAAGCGTTCAATATTAGTCACTTCAACAGATCCATCTTTTTCAGCAAGCTCCGCCAGAACCATCACCTTCTCACGAATTTCGGGCCAGTCAACCGTCGGGTTAAAGTTATTCTCAACCACCTCGCGAATATCAGGTTGAACGATTTTAATAACGTCAGCATCACTAATATTGGCGTCGATACTATCTGACAGATAAACACCCTCCTTTACGTCAATAAGATAGCCGCTTATCCATGTTTTTCCTTCTTTTTCAACCACTAATCGCCGCATCGCCTCTGACACATCAGCTTTCAGATCTCTCTCGCGATCATCAAAGTAGAGATCATAGCTAATCCACTTTGTTTTCAGCGTCATGTGTCTTATCTCAGATAACGTCGCTTTCCCATCACATATCAGAAGGGTTCCGCTGACTTCACAATGATCGACATACTCCCATTCGCCGCCAGTTCTGGGCTCAATGTATTCAGACAGAACGTCATATACCTTAGCTGACTCCAATGTAATGCAGTCATCTACCGCACTCTCCTCCGCACCACACAGCAACATTAACGTTTTGTTCGCGAAGAAAACGCCGGATACCGTTAATGCTCGGCCAGAATAGTCATCCAAGTTGCCCAACATATTATTAACGTTCATAACGTCTTAATTTCCCCTTCTGCGGCATAAGATCCTCGGCAACAGCCTACTGTCGACGGCGTTGAATGTCAGCACAAGTTATTTGGAGTCTTTGGAAGGTGATTGCTTGCAGGTAACTGGCGGTAAAACTATTTCGGCTCATAAACAAGAAACCGCCCACGCACTACAACCAGCGTGGGCGGCGAACTTATTTAGGCAGGTCGGCGTTGCTCAGCGCTTCTGTACAACCGCCCTGATCAATCCATCACGATCAAAGACATGTCGTCCATATCGACGCTCTCTCCTGCGCCGTACCCAATCAGTTGTCCCTGCACGCGCACGCGGTACCAGCCTACTGCGGAGGCGTAGTAGGTTCCGTGGGTTTCGTTGCTGGACCAGTTGCCAAGTACGCCATTGCCTTTGCCGGTGCAGAAGGCGTTGTCGCTGTTGGAGGGCGCAATAATGGTCACTACGCCACTGGGGCTGGTGACTTCGATATTGACGTCATACCAGGTGAAGTTGTCGTTGGACTGCACCGCGCATTCGCCATTGAAGAAAATCGCTCTTGTGCCGGTTGTGCTCGCATAAAACGACAGGTTTATCGGCAAATAATGCGCCGCCCCGTTGGCGGTGATCACATGATTCAGATAGGAGGTGGAGCCTTCCACGTCTGCATAACTGGCGGACGAAGCAACGGTGATCGCCGCGCCCATGGCGAGAGAAATGAGTGTTGTTTTCATAAAGAACCCCTATATCCATGGAGGTCGATATTATTCGGCGAGCGCGCAGAAAAATGTCGTCATGCCGTCCCGCCGAGTTCCATCTCACAGAGCCGACGCCGCGCCTGCTAACGCAAATCCCAACCTGCGGCGGTGATCTCATTCAGGATGTATTACGAGTGTACGGATGGGCGGTTTGGCGGGCAGTTAAATACTGGGCGGCGATTTTGTGACTTTTTATCTGTTTTTTGGAGGAAAGCGCTGCGCGTCATGGAACCACTGTATTGACGCGCAAAAAGAGTGAATTATAAAACAGCCAGGTTACACCACCGCCGCCAACACGCCGCCAAAAGCTTCCTTCAGCACTTTCAGGATAGCGTTCAGCGCTTTTTGCACTGTGATCAGGGTGAGTTGGGTAATGGCGACCAGCACTGATTCGCAGGAGGTCTTTTGCATCCTGACCAGTATCTTGCCGGTTTTCGGCGAGTAGCCCTGGTTTTTGTCGATCTGATACAACGCCACGTTCTGCGCCACGTCCGCCAGTTGTACGGACATTTTCTTGAACTCAGCGGGGGCGTATGACTTTACGGCCAGCCAGCCTTCTTTGAATGAGGCTTCCGCTGCCTGGATGATTTTTTCGTAGATATCGTTCGCATTGATCTCCATAGCAGTCTCCTTTTCTATCAAGAGTTAGCTCTTCCAAGGCTTGGTTCTTCAAAGTTCTGGTTATTTAAAGTGCTAGTTCTTCTTCGCGTTTTCGACGACGGATACGGCGTTAATCGACTGATTGGCGATAGCCATCGCTGATTTGGAGGTGGCGGGTCTCAGGCAGGAAAGCTTTTGAGGGCCGCACTTATCGCTTTCGCGATGAATTTCTTCAATGAACAGCAGTTGGTCTTTCACCAACGACAACAGCTTTTCATTACAGCCGTCCGCATTGCCGTCTGCTTCCATGCCGCTCTGGGCGATCTCTGTGGGAATCTTCTCGTTCATCATCGTGGTCACCCGTTTGTAGAGCTTTTTCTCCAGCTTGCAGGCTTTGCCTTCCGAGGCGGCGGAGGCGCGGGCGATCATTGCATCCAGCTTGGATTCCAGCGCGTTATAGGCGGGTCTGTTCTTCTCATAGGTTCCTTCCGGCGTGCCCGCCAGGTCCGCCATGTTCTTCACGTGGGTATTTAATTGCTCGGAAAACTCCATACTGCCCTTATCGATAACCTCGTCATAATCACTGACCAGGGTGACTCCTGAGCAAGCGCTTAAAAACAGCGCCAAAACGAAGGTCGCCAATGCCTTATTCATTGTTGTCTCCTTTTTTCGGATCTTTTTGCAGGTTTTGCGCGCCGTCTTATGCAGGTTGCAGTTTGGCCTTGAAGCGTTCACAGACGGCTTCGTTCATGAACAGGCCGTGCTCGATGATCACGCCGATGGTGATCAGGTAAGCGGACATACTTTCCGCGTCGCTGATGGCCTGCCCCAAGGTCGCAATCAGCGGGGCGATCACCATGACGCTCAAAGGAATCGCCACTAGAAACTGGTGTTTCATAACGGGGCTTTGCGGGGATGGAAAAACGGTTTTGCGGATATACACGCCGAGAAAGTAGGCGGCGAAAGGAATGACGCCCAGAAAGAAGATCTGGGTGATAAAAGGGGTAAGTTCGTTCATTGCCGTTCCTCCATCAAAATGGATTCGCCGCCATCCTTGCCGATATAAACCCAGCCGCTCCTGTCGCTGGCAGTTCCGGGCTGGGCCTGCTCAACGTTGATCCAATACTGAGTTCCCGTCAGGGTGTTGATCTTTTTGACTTCTTTTACGACGACGCTGTCGTCTTTCGCTACGGAGCCTTTTTTGTCCCCGAGGATGTAGAGAAAAGTGCTGGGCGGTGAATCACGTAGATTGGCGGGCGCGGACAATGAATAAGCGCGGTTGGCTTCCACTTTGGAAGGTTCCGTCGACCATGCGACGGTAGAGACCATCAGCGCCAGTACCAAGCCTGTATATCGCATAATTCCTTCACTCCTTGTCCGATGTTTTGAGGCAAGCGGCGAAAGCTCAAGGAAATCGATGTACAGCCTTTATCATTGACTTCTTTTTGTTCAGTCTACGGCGTCGACGCCAGACCTGTCACCGGGGACATTAGGGCTAAACTAACGCTTAGGCCGCTCTTTTAGCGTACTGTCGCACACCTAGAAATGGTGTCTCAGAAGTCTTCAGGTGAAGGGAGTCTTCAGTGGAAGGAGAAAAGTCGGAGGGAGAGCGGCGCGGCTTGCGCTAGCGCCAAAATGCGCCGCTCTTTGTTTACATCACATTCATTACGCTTATCACATTTCGTCCAGGCGATTACCGTTTTGCGACATCAACATCGCCTCGTGCTCTTCCAGCTTCATCAAGTTCTCCAGAAGCTCCTGGGTGGAAGGCGTCGCCGCTTTGGCGTGCAGATAGCGATACAGCTCGATAATGTGCTGATGTTTCTCCATGACGGTTTCAATAATCTGCTGGGAGTTCAGCGACTCATAATGAATCTCTCCGTCCGCCAGCGGGTGCGTGGGATGCATCTCCAGGTATTCGTAGCACCAGGTATTGAGCGCCTTTAACTCGCCGGTATGTTCAAAGCCGTCGATGACGTTGGAGAGCAGCGTTTCGTGCCGAGCCAGATAATCCAGCAGCAAACGGGACCCTTCATTCTCATGGAGCCCTGCGGACTGCGAAAGCGATTTTGAAAGCTGTTGATGAAATTCCTTGGTCCAGTGCAGAACGTTTCTTAATGTCTCGGCATGCATTCAGAGCTCCTATCAGACTATTCCTCTTAGATTATTAATCTAATACCCAATAGAGAAATCTCAATGTCTCCGGTCATAAAAATGCATTAATTACCAATTCTGATTACAGCGATCGCCCTTTTGACTGTAGCCGTTATCGCATTCCCAGCCATTGCCGGAATTGTCGATATGCGCATGCGGCGGCAGTTTAAGGGGCGCGCAGACATCTCTGTCCGCACGGTATCCACGAGCGCATTCCCAGCCGTCGCCCTCCTCCGTCAGGAAGGCGTGCGCCGGCGTGTTGACCGCCACACATTGATCGTCATCCTGCTTAAATCCGCGCAAACAGGACCAGCCGTTTCCATACAGCTCATAAACGGGGTAGGCATTGGCGGGAACTTTCACCTCCAGGCAGGCGTCACCTTTCTCCCTGAAGCCGCGTTCGCACTTCCAGCCTTTGCCGTGAGTTTCGTAGGTTGGGTAAGCGTTCGTCGGCACTAATACGGCCGCGCATTGATCATCCTGTTTGCGAAAACCAACCTCGCAACTCCACCCCTGAAACGCGCCTTTGTCCAGATAGCCGTTCGCCGGAACGTTGATCGCCACACAGTTTTCGTTCTCCTTGAGAAACCCTCTCTCACATTCCCAGGAGCGGCCGTAGGCGCTCAGAAAAGCATGTTCAGGAACGACAACAGCGAGGCAGGATTTCTCATGTTGATGATAACCACGATCGCATTCCCAGTTGTCGCCATAAGGCAGAGGATGAGCGTTGGCGGGGACCGCGCCCTGGGCGCTTCCGATAACGCAGAGCAGGAAAGCGCCGCTGCCGCTGCCGGCGCCTCGCATGAACGAAAGGTACTTCATAGATTGCGTCCATTGAGTTTATGGACTTTTAGGAAGCCCTGGTCACTCCAACATAGCACGCTTTCACCGAGGCCGGGGGAATCATTGCGGTATTGCAATCATTTAAAACAAGAACCGGAAGCAAAAGCGGCGCGCCACCGAGCAATGACGCGCCGAAGGGGAGCTGATCAGAATCAGCGTGCGAACTCGCTTGAATTACATGGATTTCAAGCCGTCATCCAAAGTGAAGGTAAGATTGGTGACCGTATCGTCGTAGCTGTAGTCATCCACGCGCACGATTTCCATCTCCAGATTGCCGCCCAGGCTGCGTTTGGTGCGAGCGGACTGCTGCGCCATCTGCATTTCAGAGCTATCCAGAGAAATCGGCGCGCTGGCGTCGATATTGAACTGACTGCCATCGACCGTGGTGAATTTACCAGTCAGCGGCGCGATAAAACGACGCTTGCTGATATTGCCCACCGCCCACTTCACGTTGTCGGCGCCATACTGGTTCAGCATCCAGTTCCAATCCCACTGACCGTAGTTCTGGATACCGCGATGCGCGTACTGATCCAGGATATCTTCCGCGCCGTTCAGGTTATTGCGACCACCGAAGGTGAAATTCTCCCAGGGACGATCTGTCGGATGGTCGTTTCTGGCGTTGCCGCCCCAGCGCAGGAAGTTCTCCAACGCGACGTTGTACCCCAGCACCATTTCAGACTCATAGGGAATATCGGCTTTCTGTTTGAAGACCGTGAGAGTGATGATGCGCTTGGAGTTCGCCGGCATCAGTGCGCGATACTGCGCGGACTGGGTGACTGTCTCACTGTTGCCGTTGGATTCGCTCCAGCCCTGATTGGCGGTAAAGCCTGCAGTAATTTCCGTACTTCCTCCGAAAATCTTAAGATCAAATTTATATGTATTTTTGATGCTTATTGATTCGGAGAAAGAATAATCTTCCTGTTTCGACCAACTTTTGGTTTCGTCATATTGTAAAGTGGCGACGGCGGTATCTTCCGTATTGCCACGGTTATATACCACCGCAGTAATGGTTTTTAACGGCTCGCGGTCATAGACCTGGGGATCGCCCAGTTTAAGTGAGCCGGGGTTGGTATAAAACTTAAGTCCGGATAACGACATTTTTAAGCGTTTATCCGCCCAGTATCCGTCAGTGTAGGGATCACTGCTATTATAATTAGCCTGTAATGTATATTGTTCGTCGCCATTGCGGGTAATACTGAAATCTTCACCCACATTCTGAGAGGCGGTTCCGCCGCACCAGCCGTAGCCCAGGTAGTGTGACAGATAAGCCAGAGGAACATAGAAGTCCGGATCGCGAACGATAGTATCCTTCAGGGAGGCGAGATCCTGGGCGGCGTATACTTTATCTTGATACTTCGGTATATCGTCATTCGCCTGAGCGGTCGAGACGGGCGCTAACAGTGATAGGATGCTGGCTGCGAGCGCTGAGGGAACAAAAGATTTCGACAGGTAATGCATAATTAGGTCCTTATATTTATTTATCGTCCTTTTACTCATTTAGAGAACGATTCACCAAAACTTTTCTATATATCTATCATTAGGCCTATGCTGTGGTTTAATTGATTAATACATATGGTTTATTTCAGTAATCATTGCATCCAAACAAATAAACGCGAATTCAGTTAATCAATCAAAAAATAATCAGAAAATTAGCCTTTAGTCTAATGCCTATTGACATTCAAAAAACCTAATTAAGCCGAATCTAATTTACCATCCAGATAATTATTACAAGTCGAAATATTTAACTTATTGAATATTCATAAGAATTAATTAATCGACGCTCAATAAAACTTGTCCAGATAGACAGATTATGTTCATTCACCCTACCCACAGAACGAACATTAAAATTTAAATTATCAATCACACAGCGTTGTCTGACTCGCTATGAAAAGCATTTCATAACAATATATAACTTGTTTCATTTTGTAACCCAACCAGAAGTCGTTCATTTATTGATCCAAATAATAAAAATGAAAGGAAAGAGACGGCGATAAAATGATTAAATTTCACTTTAGTCGAAGAGAAATTCAGGGAGGGGGTCATGGAGAGAAAGGAAAATAGAAAGAACTGAAAAGAGAAAACAGGAGGCCGCTTTCACAGCGGCCCAAAAATCCGTCAGGCCCTGTGCTCCTTGCGCGCCACCATCACTTGAACCGGCGCCAGGGCGAAATGGCGGCGCCCAGCGGACTGAACCACAGAGAAACCCGCCTCAACCAACAACTCCCCGACTTCTCCCTGCCGAGGGACAAAACAGCCGCGCAGCAACATGGGCAGATAGAAAGGCAGCAGCTCTGCGTTGCGACCGGGGTCGTTGGAACGCTCGCCGTGGGCGCAGATAAACACGCCTCCCGGCGCCAAAGCGTCTTTCACTCTCTTGAGAAAGGCGACTCGGTCATGAATAAAGTGCAGAACGGAGGAACACCAAATCAGAGTGTAACCGTCACCGAACGGGTCTGTCTCCAGATCACCCTCCAGCACGTCAATTCTGTCCGCCATACCTGCGTCGCCGATAGAATCTCTGGCGACCGCCGCCGTCATGGGACCTTCAAACAGGTAGGCCTTCATATCAGGAAAAGCGCGAGCGAGCGTTTGCGTCATTATCCCTGGCCCGCCCCCCAGGTCGATAAGACGTCCTGTATTTGGAAGCGCAGGAATTTGCGTCAGCAGTTCCGCCAGGGCCGGTGCGCTGACGCTGGATTGCTCGTGGGCGATCTGCGCCTGCGCCGCTGCCGCCCATCCGGCGTCGGTGGCGTGGGAAGCATTTTCCAGCATTTGATCAGCGCTCATCTGGTCCCGCGTCATCGCGTCGGCGGCGGTTTTCAACACGTCAAAACGAAAACGCCAAGCGGAAGCGAGACTGTCTTCAACGTCTGGAGCGAAGTACTCACGCGCCACTGAGGTAAGACTGTATTCGAAGTCGCCTACAGGCGCCTCGCCACAGCGATGCAGTAATCCCATACTCCACAACATTTCCAGCAATAACCCCAGTTTCTCCGGGCGAGTGGAAGTTTTCCGCGCCAGTTCAGACCCGGTAGCAGGATGCTGCAGCAACCGGAACACGTCCATTTCGATAGCCAGTTTCAACGACTGTCCCTGTACCGGCGTCGCCGCAATATTCCAGTATGCCTGCATGGGATGGGGAGGATTGAACGTCATAGTTATCATGTCTCCTGATCGGTGGCTGATAGATAGCGGATAGTTAGCTCATTGATGTAGACATACCCTATCAGCTAATGATAACTATTATCATTTGAGTGCCTGTGCCATTAGGAGCAATCACTGTGATAAAAGGTGGGCACTGTTCAGACCCTGACTGGCGCAATCGCGTCGGCCCCAACCTGAACGCGCGCATTACCGACATGGAGGATGGATTCAGTCTGATTCATCTACGCCAGCGCTTCCCTGCCCCTTTTTCAGAACCCCAACGACGAGAAGGCGGCTTACGGCTGTATGTCATCACTTTTGGGCTGGCCGGTGAGTCCGCCTATCACAGTCGCTGCAGTTCAGTGACGGCGCCGTTCAAATCAGGCTGCGTGACTTTTGCTTCTTATCAGGATGTCCAGGGGCGCCGTCAGTTCAATGCGACGAAAAATCTGGAGCAAGTCAGGCTCGCCTTCTCCGCGGATCGTTTAGAGCAGTATCTGGGAACGCCGCGAATGCAGCGCATCGCCCACTTGTTGTGCAGGAATAAAGATACGTCTGTCCTGCTGCATCGCCGGACAAGCGAAGCGGAATTGATCAGTCTGCAAGCCTTACGTGCATCTCAGGCTGATCCACTCAGCCGGCGTATTCAGGCGCTCACACTGCTGGCGGAAACACTGCGGCAAACCGCACTGATCGATGACGTATGTGACATGCAGACCGAAGATATCCGTAAACTGGAGCGCGCAGTGGACCTCATGCAAAGCGCAATGGAGCAGCCATTGTCCATCGCCTTTTTGAGCGCACAGGTGGGAATGAGCGAGTATCGGTTTAAGACCGGTTTCCGCCGCTACTTCGGCGTCTCGCCGGGAAGGAAATTACTGGAATTGAAAATGCAGCGCGCTAAAGCCCTGTTGCAAGCCGGCAAACAAGTCACCTGGACCGCCTACACCGTGGGCTATCGACACCCGGAGAACTTCAGCGCATCTTTTCGCAAGTATTACGGTTATTCGCCCAGGGAAAGGTAACAGTCGGGGGCGTTCCTATCAGTCCCCGCCGCCACCGCCATCGCCTCCACACCCTCCATCGCCGCCAAAGAAGCCGCCGCCTCCGCTATCACGCGAGTAGCCGCCGGAGCCCTTAGTGGATATGGCGATTTTCAACGCAATGGATATCAAAAACAGCATAACCAGAATAGGACAGATAATGCTTGTAAAAAAAGACTCGGACGTCAGATCCGTGAAATAGAAGGACAGACATAATCCGACAACGTTAACGACCCATGAAATCATATCTATCGCCTCAATATCGCTAATAACACGGCGCAACCACTATGACCCACTGCATCCGCCATCACTACTACCGCAGGAGTCCGCTCCACCGCCGGCATGGCTCGAATCCCCTAACACGTAGACTCCCGGAACCATTCCGCCGCCAGCCCCCTCACGCCGGTCAAGACTAAAAGTGATTCTGACTATGAGATAGAATACAAAAAGTAGGAATAGCGCCGGGCACACTTCGCTTTCGATCACTGATGATGACCCAAAGTCCGTGAAGCAGAAAGACGTTAACAGTCCTATTACAATGACCGCCCATGAAATCATTCTTAATCTCCATTTAACATCGCCTCAGACAACAGATATATCTTATGAAGTCGCGCTGAGCAAGAGTGTTGACGCTGAGGTCACTACTCTGCCAACACTGTCTCTCCTGACATTATCGCCGTAGGTTTCAACCTTGAAGGGTTGCGACGATTTCGGCCCAACGTGCACTCACTAACCGCCCATAATCCTGGGCGGAGATATTGTAAGCGCCCAAACCGTATCCATCGTTCATCTCTATCAATGCCGTTTCGCCAGTACCCAGTACGCCGAAATCAATGCCATAGCCCGCGTAGGATTCACCGGCTCGGTCCAACGCCTGGATGGCGGCGCTCACAACCGCCTCGTCGAGAGCGACGTCGGTCTTCCCTGCATAATGAGAAATATCGACTATTTCAGAATCCACAACATAGACTCGATATTCAGATATCCAATGCACGACGTCGCTACATACGATACGCGTCTTCTTCGAGCATCCTGGAATGAAATACAAATCGGCCATCGATTCAAAGACTCTGCCAGTAAACTTCTTTTGCGTATCGCCAGGCTTTGCGAAAACTGGCGCTGACAGACCGTTCATTATTTCGGCGAGCAGCTGTGATAGCTCCGATTCCCATATATTGCGGCGCAGATATTGTTTCAACGATGCAGGATAGGAGTTTGCAACCGGGATATTGATTCCCAACTGTTTCATGGCGCCATGCATACAAGGAATATCAGCCATGACCAAGGATTGCGGCGTCAGATCCAAGCTGCGACGGCGGATAAACTTATCCGTAAAAAACGTGATCTCGACGTCGTTAGACTCCAGGTATTCGACGACCAGCTTCGCCTCGTCGTTCAAACGCCCATTGCCCTGCTCTTGAACAAAGGCGTCCTTAAATTTTGTGATTGTTTGAGTCATATTCGGCCTTGTGGGCGGCAAGCGGATTCTTACGCTATCTATAAAGAAGCCCGCGCTGTATTGCACCTATCTACTTCAATGGTTTCGCCTAGGCTTCTTGCTCGTCACTACCACTCCCCAAGGCGCTCCCCGCCAGGGCGATATTCAACGCGATGGTCTTGGCTTCGGCGTAGTTCATGACCTTGCCGCCGGGTTGCGGGGTGGCTTTTTCGTATTCGTCTTTGCTGCAATAGAGCGCCAATGCGAAGGGGATGAATTTGTCGGACAACTCCAGGGCGGCCAGGGCCTGTTTTACTTCGTCGCCGCTGTAGAATTTTTTCTTGTCGTGCCGCTTTCTCAGCTCGGGACCCAATACGCCGATATATTTGCGGATGGCGTCTTTTCTTTTTACTTTATCTACGATGTTCATCGATTACCTTGTCAGCTCGTGTTACAGACTTTAATCTCCGTCAGATTATATGCCTCAGAACAAAAGAAAAAGTGTTTTTTTATAGGCATAACAGAATCGATCATTGAAAAACGCGGAATGCCCACTAAAATTTAAAACCATCCAATATCACACCCTATTAATTTAAATATATTACATAGCAGAATTAAAATGGACAAATCAGCTACCGACATACTTATCAACACACACTGGAGTTCATCTGGCTGGAAGAAAAACAAACCTACCCATGAAGAATTTGAATATGCAAAGTCTAAAGGCGTAATGTTTGACCCCGTTGTGATATCTCATGATGAAATTGTTAAAAACGCGGTTAAGGCTATCGACAGCGTCAACAAGGAACTTGTAATAAAAGCCTTCATTTCCAGCCTCACTTCAAGAAGACTTGATTTGCGTTCCGCATTACCTAGCTATGCTTCCGGCATAAAGCTGCCCCAGCACACAATAAGCGCTGATAAGGATGGGCATTGCCTGATATGCTCGGAATATGACTCCAGCGAACCAATTGACCTTAATGTGCTGAATTTTGAAAGAGTAAAATTTGGCGGAGTAAGACATTTAAAGCCTGTTTACATATGGCTAGACTTACAACTATTCACTAATGAAAGCATTCCAGAGCCTACCTCTAAAGATATTGATTTGCTTAAAAAGCTTATAGATGAAATATCACATTTAATAGAGGGAAACCTCTCAAGTGTAGAAAAATCGCTCAAACTCCCGCGAAGCAATAAGGATGAAAGGCGGGGCCTTATCTCTACTCTCGGATACTGTGGCATTTTGAAGGTCCCCGGTTACCCTTGCTTCCATGAAGAATATATTGAAAGCTGTAATCGAGATGAATCCAGACAAATAAGGTCAGACTGGCCATTTCCCACCGGCCTTTGGAAGCCCAAATATGGCGTTAATGAAAAAAGCGTAAAATTCTGGTTTTCTGATTACTTATGATTCAATTAACGTCGCTTACCTTTTGGCTGGACTACTGTGGCGCCATGCCAAGGCCAAAGGCCAGTTGGTGAGTTTCGCCGCCTTTGTATGCCCTATCCACAATCAATAGTTTTAAATCGCCATGGGATAACTTCCACATGGCGATTTAAACGACTAGCGTGAAAACAACTCCCTATTACCTTCCCGCCCACACCTTGGGTGTTCTCGTGTTCCAAGGCGCCGCCCGTTCGATCTGGCCCGCCAGACTGAACAAGGCGCTGTCATCGCCAAACTGGGCGGTGTACATGGCGCCGATCGGCAGTTGCGTCTGTTTGTCGTAGCCTGAGGGCACGGACATTGAGGGGACGCCAGTGAGGTTCGCTAACGCCGTGAATGGCGACTGTCTGAAGACGTGTTCGATCCAGCCGAGACCATCCACCTGACTCTGAACCTTGTTGTACTCTCCGATCTTGAGCGGAAGCTCTGGCATGGTGGGCGTCATCAGAATGTCGAAGTTTTGGAAGTAAGCGCCCAGACTACGCGATACCCTGTTGCGCGTCCCCAAAGCGCCAAGCACATCCATACCGCTGACGTTCTTGCCGTATTCATGCACCACAAGCGTCGCCTGTTCCAGGGTGTCTGCATTGATTGGGCGACCGGTGAGTTCCGCAATCAGTTCCACCCAGGAGGCGGTGTTCAGAGTCCAGAACTGGGCGTTAGCATGTACAAACGCTTCCCAGCTCACGCCAAGGTCGAATTTGACTGCCTCCACCTGATGACCGAGGTCTTCAAGCAGCCGTGCGGTCCTGGCGACCGATTCCGCTACGACAGCGCAGGTTTTCGCTCCGTTGGCGGGGTCCATCATTAGGCCTATGCGAAGCGGTTTCGGGTCTCTGCCCACGGAGGTTAAAAAGCTCTCCGCCGGCGGCGCAGTGTAATAGGGTTCGCCTACTCCAGGGACGCTGATCGCGTCGAGCATCGCCGCGCTGTCACGCACGGTGCGGCTGACGCCAAGCTGAGAAACCAGTCCGCTCCACACTTCATCAAGATGAGGGCCGTTAGAAACCCGCCCGCGCGTGGGCTTCAGGCCAAAAATACCGTTTACGGACGCGGGTACACGGATGGAGCCTCCGCCGTCGGTAGCGTGAGAAAGCGGAACCATGCCAGCGGCCACGGCCGACGCTGATCCGCCTGTTGAACCGCCACAGTTGTAGTCCGTATTCCACGGATTACGGCTTGGACCGAATGCGCGCGCTTCCGTTGTCGTACTGATCGCAAACTCAGGTGTAGCAGTCCGTCCCAGCGTCACCAGACCCGCATGTTTGAAATGCGTCATCAGGGTGCTGTCGAAGTCTGGCGTGAAGCCTTCCGCCAATTTACTTCCCAGCTCATTTTTCTTGCCATTCATGACAACTCCGAGATCCTTGATTAAAAATGGGACCCCGTATAGCAGCGAGTCTTTGCGCGCTTCCGCCGGCGTGACGCCCTCCCAGTTTTCCACCACCGCAAGAATTTCAGGGTTGGTTGCATTAATGGCGGCCGTCGCAGCCTCCGTGACTTCCGACAGACTGACTTCACCTTTTTTAATCAACTCCGCCAGCCCGATCCCGTCATATTTGACGTACTCTTCCGCTTTCATACCCGTCTTCGCCATTGTTGAACATTGCCCATCGTCACCATCATTATCATCGTCACCATCACTCCAAAGGCTTCTGCGTCCATATCAGTCCTTTGAGAAAAAGGCGTTCATCCCCGGCACATCCGATAGAAATGTCTCAATGGCTGCAATCCTGTCGCCTCGTAGCACGCAGACCGTTGCGAGGTGCTCATCCAGCCGGCGGGACCCGTTCACAGCGGTGTTGTGTAACTGCAGGGCTAAATTATCGCGGCTGACAAGGATGTGTTTGAGGTCGAAATTAACGCCATAGCTGACAATCAATCGACATTGATCAAGTATGGCTTCGCGACCATCAATCATTCCTGAACCAGAAGCCTCATTCGAGCCTGGCAATGTCCAGGTGGCGTCATCGGTTAGCACAGCCTCCAGCAGCGACCAGTTCTGTGTGGTCAGCGCTTCAT
The DNA here is from genome assembly GCF_029813005.1 of Hahella sp. CR1. Classification (NCBI taxonomy): domain Bacteria; kingdom Pseudomonadati; phylum Pseudomonadota; class Gammaproteobacteria; order Oceanospirillales; family Hahellaceae; genus Hahella; species Hahella sp. CR1. The sequence continues at coordinate 213,105 of NZ_JAPELK010000010.1, read as the reverse complement.
GAAACTGCCGGCCGATAGCGATTTTTTGATCCAAGGTAGTCATCTCAAACTCTCCTGATTAGGTTGATGTGGAGCCAATTTAGGAGGTATTGAGGTATGCTTGAAATAGATTGTTTGACTAGTACCTATAAGAGATCATTATATGAGGCCGTCGGATTTGGGTTTATTGGTATCTCTGTCTGTGCTTCTGGAAGAAGCGAATGTCACGAGAGCGGCCCAGCGGCTGTTTATGACGCAACCCGCCCTGTCAGCCCAACTCGCGCGTCTGCGCAAGTTATTCGATGACCCGTTGCTCATCCCCGCGAGCAGCGGCCGGGGCATGGTGTTGACCGCCAGGGCTCAGGCATTAAAAGAGCCGCTGAATCGAGAGATTCGGGCATTGACTGAACTCGTCGAGCGTGCGCCAGCTTTCGATCCGCAAACCGCTCAACGCACTTTTACTCTTGTCGCGAACGACAATCTTGCGGTCATGCTCTGCGTTGATCTCATCGCCCAGGTCAGTCGTGAGGCGGGGCCAGGGATAAAAGTTGCTATAAGTCAGATGGGCCCAGAGCTGATACAAGACAGCCATGAGGGGCGCCAAATTGACCTCATGCTGGCCACGCCAGCCTCTGTACCGGGATCATTAGTGCGCCAAACCCTGCTCACAGACCAGTTTTGCGTCGCGCAACGAAAAGGTCACCCGAGGGGGCTGGGAGCCATCGATGTGGACGACTATTGCCGCTGGGGCCACCTCATGGTGTCCGGCATGGGAGGCGGGTTCCAGAGTAAAATAGATGACATATTGAATGGGCTGGGCGCGCAAAGGCGCGTCGCTATTTCCGTCCAGCACTATAGTCTCGCGCCCCTGATTCTCGCGCAAACAGACTATATTGCGACCCTGCCCCGCCGTTTTCTGGCTCGATTTGCAGAAGACCTGGATATGTTCGAAGCGCCGTTTAAACAGTCCTGCTTCGAGGTTGTCATGGCCTGGCATCCCCGGGACGACGCCGACCCTGGAAGTTTATGGCTCCGTCAGATGCTGATCGCTATCGCATCGAAATAGACTATCGCCCCGAAAAAGATTGCGCAGAAATTCATTCCTCGCAGATTTCGTAATGCCTTGCGACGTTGAGGGTCACTCCGCCCCAATGGGAGCTTTTCACTCTGGCTTGATGCGCATTAAAGGCGGCCCGATCCACGAACACTTCATAGACGTCGAATCGGTTGGGGTCGCCGTCATGCTTCGTGACTTCGAAGATCAGACAGCCTTCCTCTTCAAGGGTCAGTTGCGTATGGATGGGCAACGCCTGCTCTACGGCGTTTAAATCGTCATGGGGGACAATGATATATCCCTTGAGAATCACCTTGGACATTTGCTCTCCGCGCCAGGTTGAATCAAGCGTCCTCACCATACAAAAGTTAAGGATGGTTTCCCATCCTTAACGATCAACATAAATGCGCCACCAGCGCCTTACACACCCGGCCCCATCATCTCAGTGAGGAATGGGGATCTTATAGCAGGTATAAGCGATGCAGATGAGGTAGTAGTGATGTTGGCTGACGCCAATTTCGTCAATAGTCGCGGCGGCGCTGACTGCATTCGTCGCAGTCGTGGACTGAGCGTTGACCGGCGCCACGACACTGAACATGGCGATTAAGGACATTAGGGCGATGAGCTTCTTCAACATGACGCAGACTCCTTCTGAGTGTGTTGAGAGGATGAACGTCGCAAGCCGGTCGATACACCTCCGGGGCGCAACCCCTGCCCCGTTATCGTCAGGCTGGCGGCCTGCGCCTGCTTAACTCGCTGCCAAATGGGCTGACATCCACGCTTAATCAGCAGGCGTAGGTTGACCCTAGCAGTGGTCGCCGGCGTCGCAAAGGCACTAATACGCTGGCGCGGAGTGGGATTGTTCCTTGCCGAATTAGTTTGAAAACACTGCGACGAGGGGCTTCATGCCGCTGTTGGCGCTATCTCGCTTGCCGCCTTTGTGTTATTCACCTTTCTCGCCAGCAGGCCCAGCTCGTGAGCGGTAGTGATGTAATAGGCGCATACGGTGAAGACAGGAACCAGCAACAGGCCAATCCCGGTAAAAGCCAGTACGGAATCCGCCAGAAAGATGCCCAGTGACAGCAGCACCCAGTAAATATAGAACTTCAGAAAGTAGTGCGCATGCCGGACGAACAGCAGAAAATTCGCCGGCGCATTGAGCAAGGTTTTCCAGTCTCCGCTCAAGGCGTAACGGATCATGCCGGATTGAAACACCGGAAAGGAAATAACGCCCCAGGTGAGATAAACCAGTATGGTCAACAGCCAGTCCGACGGCTGCGATTTGGCCCAGGCGCTGAAGCCTTCGGTCAAAATGTCGTATAAGTCAGCCACAAACCCCAGCGGCCCGCCGATCCCTAAAATTGAGCACAGCACGCCGGGAATGAACATGTGTCCCATCATGACCACCCATAACAAAGCGCCGGTTTTCAGCATAGGAATGGGGCGAAACGGAGGAAGTTCATGGGAGCCCTGCGCGATGCGTTTCACCATCTCGAAGCGCCAGCCTTTCAGGAGAATGACGCTGATCAGGCCCAGCACGGGAATGGCGGCGATCAGCGGCAATGGCCAGAGTTTGCTGACCCAGTCCCGATCCTCAAATGGATAAATCAGGCTTTGTTTTATTCCTTCTATGAACGGCATCGTCGCCCCTTCTCTGCTCATCAATGATTACGGACATGATCGGAATCCTGGTTCCGACGGCGTGAAATGACCATTGATTTGGCAAGGCGACAACAGAGAGCCGCCGCCGTCCGCACGATGGCCAACGGGAAGCGACAGGAATGTAACATATTGTAAATGCGAGACTAAAGTAAAAAAGACGGCGAGCCGGCGCTCGTCCGTCTTCGTTATGTTTTAAGCGGTTCTGCTCTTGTACGCCTCGTATATTTCGTTAGCTTTGTTGAGGCGCTCCTGATCCGCCGACGATCCTACCGCCGCCCGTTCAAAATCCTGTCTGAACACGACCATGGCGTCGGAAACGGAATCCGTCTTCTTCAATTTGTCGATCACCGCGCTTTCCGAGGTGGAAGACAGCTCGTGCTTCAGGAAGCCGTAGTTGGCGGCGGCGCTGCCAGGGTCCATGCCGTTATTCTCCGCGAAGGAGATGAGTCCGTCCTTGCGGGACTCGCCCCACTGCGCCCAGCCATACCCCGTGCTGTCCTGCACCCGGTCATTCGTGGGCGAACCAAATGCGCGAGGATCGGAGGCGCCCTGGCCAAACTGGGAGTATTGGTTGATGTGCGGATTCATGCCGTCGCTTTCCATATACAGGTTGCCGACTACCCCCGCCGCCTGCTCTGGAGTAAGGCCGAAATCCTTGATCAGGTTATCCATGACCTGCATCGCCACATCCTTGCCTTCCGACTCGGACAGACGCCCTTTCGGCATGGCTTTGCTCAGGGTGGAGTCGAAGCTGACCGGCGAATCTTTCAGATCAACGTCAGCGATTTTATTGGACTTATGCACGCCCAGGTTCAATGCAGGCGGATCGCTGACGCCACAGACGCCGTCAATGCCGCCGGTTTTATCATGCTTGGACGGGTTAGAATCCTGGGAGCCGTCCATCTTCAGGATCGACCGCAGTTGCTGCATGATCATATCCAGCAGCTCCTGCATCGCTCCCAGATTGCCGCCGTTGCTTTTCAGCTGGTCGTACTGACGGTTGAACTCATCGCGGTAGATTTCCGCCAGCGCGGACACCTGCGAATCGGGACTTCGTTGGCTCACGTCATCCAGGTAGGAATTAAACTCTTTTATATCCATCGCCTTTCCTCTTTGACTGATTTTGATTAGCGGTTGCAAAAAGCGGGATGGGCGACAATTCCGACCGACAAGGATCAATCAGTTTGAGGCGTTCAGGCGATCGGAATCTTGGAGCGCCCTCCACCCAGACTCAGTAACCGGATGGAGGGAGAAGTTGCGGCGATGGGCGGCGATGGCGGGGCCCTCCGCAGAAGGACTTAATCGTTCTGCAGCCAGCCGCGAATGGCGTCCTCGGACAACAGGCCGCTGCGGCCTTTGCGCTCGCCGCTGGCGGAAACGAAATAACTGCGCGGCAATTCTCCGTACCAGGAGGGATCAATCGCCTGTCGCAGACGCGCCGGCACTGGATCAGCGAAACGCCAGTTATCGGCGGATTCGATCTTATAACGGGCCAGGGTTTCCATAACCTGAGCTTCAGGCATGTCCTGATCAGTGGACACCAGGGTCACCGCCAGATCGGGGTTGTCCTTTAACAGTCCGCCCAAGGTCTCCAGTTCTTTGTGACAAGGCGGGCAGTCAATGGACCACAGCACCATCAAGTAAGGTTCGCCGTCCCACTGTTGCTGCACCGCTTTGACGCTATCCGCCGTGAACGGCTTGACCTCGGCGCTGGCGATGGCGGCGAACAGCAGCGCCGCCAGAGTCAGCAACATTCGTCCCATCACAACGACTCCTTGTGTTCATGGTGACTCTCCGCGTTCTTGATCGAGGCGTTGGCCGCGACTTCCGCGTTGGATTCCGGCAACGGCGTCAAACGATAGCCCTCCTGCGCCGTCTGCCATGACAGATAAATCTTGTCGCCATCGTTAACCAGCAACGGATGATCCGACGCGCCTTCGGTATTGACCACTTCCGTGGCGGCGCTCCAGGAATCGCCGCCGTCCTCGGATATCTGCATGAAAGTGCGGGTACGGTCATCGGCGAAGGCCTTCCATGTGAGGACGACGTGATCGCCCAGCGCTTCGATCATGGGTCGCTCCGCCCCAGGACCGCCAAAGGCCATGGGTTGGCTGAAGCCGTCTTTAGAGGAATGGGCGTAGAACAGGCCCTGACGGTTCTCTCCCGCGGTAAACCAGGCCAGATGTTGTCGATCGCCGCTCGCCGCCAGCGCCGGGCCGTGATGGGGACAGCCATCCAGTTTCCACTGGTCGTCGCTCACCCGTTGCGGCGCGGAGTGCGAGGTCAGATCGCTGAAAGTGATCACCGCATGGTCGCGCACGCCGCCGTCGAACACCTGTCGATACAGAATCACCGGCAGCCCCTGCTCGTCCAGCTCCATGGCGATGCGACAGCATTCGCAGGAGTTGTCCGACAGTTTGCGGCTGGTCTGGAAAGACGCGCCGTTATCCGTGGAGACGCCGTAATAGAGCGCAGCGCCGGCGTATTCCTTGTTGGCGGCCTTGGCGGCCTCCAGATCTCGCTTATCCACCCACACCACAAAGATCTCGCCGCGGTCATTCACCCGGAAGGTAGGAAAGCGATGGGCGATGACGTCTTTGTCGTCATTCACATTGATCGGCGCGCTAAAGGTGCGGCCGCCGTCCAGGGAGCGGCTGAAACGGATATGCCCGGTGTAGGGCTTATCCAGCTTGCGGGTCCACAACAGGTAGATTTCATTACGCGGCCCCAGCGCCACTTGCGGCCGATCCTCGCCCTGGTCGTCCACCGGCTCCGGGATCGGGTTCACCGCCTGAGACGCGCTGAACGTGGCGCCGTTATCGTCGGAATGCTGGATGTAGATATGTCCGTGGGAATACCAGGTGATCCATAGTCGCCCATCGTGGCCGAACGCCGGCGTGGGCGACTTGGCGCAGTTTAATGACGGCAGCGCGGTGGGATCGGCGCAAGGGCCTGCGGGCGCCGTCGCGCCATGATGGCCGCCGCTCTTGTCATTGTGCGCGGCATGCTTGTCACCGTGCGCGTATACGCCGCCGCTTGCCAGGCCCGCCGCAGCCGCCATCACAGCGACGCGCAACAGGGGCAGATTCAATATTTCCATTTGACCTCCGCATAATAGGTTCGACCCGGATACGGGTGATAGACGTAATAACGTTCGTCAGTGAAGTTATCCACTCCGCCGGCCACAGAGATATGCTCATCCAGTGCGTATACCGCACGAGCGTCGAACACTAGGAAGCTGTCGGTATAGCCAAAGCCGCTACGGTCGCCATCGCTGTTGTCCAGGCTGTCGTAGGGATCGCTGGCGTAACGAACGCCGCCGCCCAGACGCAACTGCTCTGTCGCCTGATAGCCCGCCAGCGCGTTGGCGCGCCATTTGGGAACGCGGGGAAACTGTTTGCCCTCAGACTCCGGGGCGCCGCTGTTCTTGAGGATTTCCGCATCGGTGAAGGACAGGTTGAAGTCCAGATCCAGCCCGGGCGTCAGCACGTTCTGAAAGCCGGTCACCAGCTCCACGCCGCGGGAGCGCACACGATCGACATTCTGATAATTGGTGACGCCGGTGAGCACATTGGTCTGCCGGTAGATGGCGTCATCCACGTCGTTTTCCCACAGGCTGACGGTCACCGAGGCGCTGTCGAAACTGCGTTTGACCGTCAGATTCTTGGCGAAGCTTTTTTCTTTCTTCAAATCAGGATCAAAGCTGGCGTTGAAGGCGCCGGTATTGTCGATGGAGCCCTGATACAGCTCGCCCACGGTGGGATAGCGATAGGCCTGCGCCAGAGACAAAGTGGCGCTCCAGTCCGCATTGGGGCGATAGCTGAAACTAGCTTTGGGGGACAGATCAGATTCGCTTCTTTCCGGATAGGCCGCGCTCACCCGATCAGCGCCGAAATCCCGCGCCAGCTTGCCGTCATAGGCGCGCCACCACTCCTGCCGGGCGCCCAGCGTCATTCCCCAGGCCGGAGCCAGCGTCCATTCGTTTTCCACGAACAGCGCATGGGTGCGGGTGGTTCCTTCCGTGTCGCCGCTCAAGCTGGCGATATCGTCGCTGCGCCAGTGAGTGGTGTTGTAGTTGGCCTGATCCAGGCGATAGCGATCAAAGTGATAACCAAACAAAACGCGGTCGCCCAACCAGCCGCCGTCGTGACGATGGCCGAATTTGACGTCGGCGGTCTCCCAGCCCGTACCCTGGTCTTCCGTCAGGGTTCCCGCGCCGTTGGCTTGCGCGTCTTCATAGTTGGTTCCAGAGCGGCGTTGCTTTTGCTCCAGCACGTCATACAGGGACACGGCGGACTTGATTTCCCATCCGTCTCCCAGCGCGCCTTCCAGTTCAGCGCCGTAGATCAGGTCTTTCGCTGCGGATTCACCCAGGCGCTGACTGCTGACTTTGTAACTGGCGCCGTCGATATCCACGTCGCCGTTATACACGGGCTGGCCGGCGGCGTCGCGCAGATAGGTTTCCGGGTTGAGGCTGTCTTCGTTGCGGTCGAGATACGCCAGCGTCAGTCTGGCTTGCAGGCGCTCGTTGATGTCGTAGCCCAGCTTGATTTTGCTGACGCTTTCGCCGATGTCGCTGCGCCCGGCGGAGTTATACAGATAGCCCCCCGCCGGATAGTCATGAGCGCCTTCGACAGGATTGCCCACCGGGGCGCCGCCGGCGCCAGAGGCGATGCCGAAGCTTTGTGGATGTCCTTCGTTCTGCAGCCAGTCCGTCGCCAGGAAGTAACTCCAGGGCCCCTTTCTGTCGCCAAAGGAGGCGTGGGTCTTGTAGCCAAAGTAGGTTTCATCTGTGCCGTAAGCGCTGAAATCCTGCAGGAACGCGCCCGCGCTCACCTGCGCCTCACGCTGTTCCGGCATGCGGCCATGCATGATCACTGCGCCGCCCATGGCGTTGCCGCTGTATTCCGCGGAGTAAGGTCCATACAGCACTTCGATCCACTCGATTTCCTCCGGCTGCATCAGGCTCCATCGCGGCGCGAAGTTGAAGCTGGAGCCCAGGAAGTTGCTCAGCATGATGCCATCCCCCATCACCACGGCGCGCGCAGTCTGGGTAGTGTGCGTCTCACGGAAGGATAAGGTGGCGTTACGGTCGCCGATATAGCGTTTACGCACGATCAGGTTAGGCTCGTATTTAAGCGCATCGGATACCTCTGGACTGTTGATGTTCTCCAGTTTCTCCGCCATGACTTCCGTTTGTAAAGCCGTCGGCTCGGTCACCAACGCGGGCCGTTCTCCCACCACTTCCACCGCTTGTAACACAGTGGCCTCTTCCGCCGCGGCCCCCAATGGCAGCGCAAGGCTTGCTACAGCTCCAATCGCGCGGTTCAGGCGCATAATGTCCCCTTACTCTGAATGTTAGAAAAAGGGCATAGTAATGAAGCCTTTACGGGAGATGGATGCGGCAAAATGTCGCAGGGATTTTTGAGCTAGGCCGGTTGGGTGAACAGAAATAGCCCAGTCTGAATTTGCAGCTGCGCCGTTTTTTTTCTGTTTTCCAAACGGAGCCGCCGATCTCAACCCACGGTCTCTGTATAGAAGAAGGTGTTCCGGACAGATTCATGCAGATTTATCGAGCGCCTGGGAGATCGTAACTATACTGTCACTATTGCCTGGGAGGGAAAGTAATGCGTTATGGTCTGTGGCTCTGGTTTGCGCTGTTTTCGCAGGGGTTGCTCGCGCAGACCTTAATCATCGGCATGGAGGACGCCAACAACAAGCCATTTGAGTATGTGACGGATTCCGGTGAGTTGACTGGCTTTCATACTGAGGTCGTCAAGCAGGTGACGGCCAGTCTGGGATGGAAGGTCGAGTTCGTGCGTCTGCCCTGGACCCGCGTCATCAAGATGCTGGAAAGCGGCGAAGTGAACGCCGTGACCTACATGGCGAAGTCCATTGAGCGCGAGAAGTTCGCCCTTTATCTGCCCGACAATCTTCTGCACATTTCACAGAGCACGATCTACATCAAAAAGTCCCGCGCCAATGAAATTCTCTACGATCCGCCGCTGGAGCATTTCGTCACCCGCTGGCGCGTCGCCGTCCCTACCGGCTATCACATCAATGACGAGGCGGTGGCGTTAATCCGCAACAATTACCCGCTGCAACAACGCACCGTCACCATGGCGCAACTCTTCCTCATGCTGGTCAACGACCGCTACGACGCCATACTGGGCGGCTCCAACGCCATGCTGCGCAGTAAAACCGCCATCGAAAATCTGGAAGACGTCGTACAACCGCTGCAAGGCGCCCTATTCCCCTCCGAACCCATGTACATTGGCTTCAGCCGCCAAAGCGACACGAAACTCGCCTATGAATTCGCCATCGCCTACAAACAATTCCGTCAGCAACCGGCATACCGGGAGATCGCCGAACGTTTTAATGTGATTGAGTGGCTGCCCGGCGAGCGGGATTTTGATTAGGGGGCGCGCAGGTCGTTTTTGGTGTTTTTCTCGTAGGTTTGGGGGCGCAGCTGTTGCATGTTGTTTCGTCGGCGTCGAATGTGTGGGGTGAGTGAAGACGGCCTTTTTTGTATTTACGCTGAATGTAGGCAATAAAATCATCGGCTCTGCGACCTTCCGTCTTTCTGCCATAGCGCGCTACTCCATCAGGCACAGAGGGTCGAACTTCAACTGGAATCACCACAGGCTCGCGACCAAAGTAATAAAAGGTCTTCGCGATCAACACATATTTGCCAAAGATATCGTCCTGCTGACACCCCATTTCAGGTTTATCCAGCTGAACATTCCAGTGATTGAGGTTCTTGATTTGTCGAAAGTGCGTGAAGTCAGTTGGGGGATCTAATATAGGCTCATAAATATTATCTCCGGCTCTTGCAATTGGGCTCTTAACCGACAAGTCAGGAATCTTATCCTTGAACTGAGGATCTTGGTAATAGTCCTCAAATAGCAGCTTTCTCCCCACTTCCATCAAGAATACAAGTCTCTCGCTACCTACTGCGTCACCGTTTAAACCAACAGAGGAAAAGCCGGCGATCCACGTACCTTCCCCAACGTTACTATTCCTTCGCACATGTGACTTGCAGGTCGCTAACGTCAGCGTCTTACCAAATGGATTGGGCGCAAAGCCTGAATCGTGGGTCATTTTGTAGCTATACAAACGCATAAAACCTCCCTCAGCCAGTATTACCATCGTGTTTAAAAACTAGGCTAGAAAGAGGAATTGGCAAGGGCCGCAAGCCCGGAAAGTTGTTATGTTTGGTTGGCTTTTGCTACAGGAAGAAACTGTGTGCGTATTGGCGTATTTTGGAGTGATGAGAAGGAACTCAGGTGGTTATCAGAGAAAGGTTAATCTCCGCCTCCTCCATCGCCACCACCGCCGCCATCAGACCCCATATCGAACATGCCACTATCATGACGCGCGCTGATGGCGAAGTCATATGCAGTGCCTGCTGAGTTGTCTACGCCGCCGTTGTAAGCTTGAGCCGAACTGCTTAAGAAGCTCTTGAACGGCCATGGAATCAGCCGGTGCGGTATGGCTTCAGGCGAGTACTGGTTTACCAGATAAAGCGCCATTAAGGAGCCGAAAAGTGGCGCCACGAGTATGATAAAAAACTGTAGCGCTTTTTGACTCGTTTCCAGCGTGTCATCGTTCTTCACCGCCAGAATGGCCATTAGGGCCAGCCAAAGCCATGCGGCCACCGTTAAGCCAATCAGCGTCATCAATACGATCGCCATCATTCCTCCTCAAATCCGTATTCGCCTGATTTCTGGTTCGTTTTCGAATAACGAGATAAATCAGTGAAGTAGCAACAGATTAATCACCATATAGGGATTTCTCTCTGAATGCTAGCCGGCGGTAGTGGCGCTTTATCTCCGAATCGCTGGATAACATAACCTTCTAAATTCAAAGGCGCTTTGGGTAAAATGGCGGCGTTTCAGTGATTTTAGACGACTAATCTAATAGAGAAAGGATTTACGCCAGAAGATGGACCCCTATCAGTTGTATCAAGCGCACTCGTGCGAGTTCTCAGACGACCTGGATTACTATCTGAATTTTTGCCGAGGACATGCAACGCTTGAGTTGTTCGCCGGGTTTGGCCGGGTCAGCAATCATTTGGTCACGCATGGCGTTTCAGTGGAAACCGTTGAAATTCTGCCTGGCTATTCAGAGCAAATAAAGTTGCCCGCGTCATCTAAGCATGTCGAAGATGTTCGCACGTTTTGTAGCGATAAGAAGTTCGAACGAATCTTCGCCGCCTATAACTCATTCTGCTTACTAACCACCGATGAAGACCTGCGCAGTCTATTCTTGTTGATGGACAGGCAATTGCAATCAGGTGGACGGGCCTCTCTCAGCTACTTTCATCCGGATTACTGGGCGCAGGCGATAGATTATGAGTTTGCTCTCAACGGTGCATCCGTGAAAGCGACGCCCGCTTTTGATCTATCGCGTCGCCAGCAAAAACAAGGCGTCTGGAAGGACCTTTACTATCTGAACGACACCGGCGCTTTGGAAAAAAATGTGGTGGAATGCAGCTATCCAGTCCGCATTGTTGAAGATGAAACAGACCTCCTCCCTTTCTTGCACGGCCTGGAGCTTAAGTTTGTTGAGACGGTGGAGAGCTTTGGTAAGGAGAATGTCGTTGAGCCGGGGTGGGTGGATTTTGTTTTTGTTAAGGTTTGATGTTGCGCGGTGAAGCAAGGTATTCATAGCATCATTGAGCAATTAGTCGTTTGCTCTGGAGGCGCTGGGCTGGAACGTGGCATGTCTTGCGATCTTTAGGCATATGCTATCGTTGAGATAGAGGCTAGCCGATGCGTTTACGGGATGGAGTTCTAGGGTTATATACGGGGCATTTAGGAGAAATAATTTCTCTGCCAAAGCTACATTATGAACCCCTTTTGGTCTAAATTGTACGTTATAACAAAGTAATTTCCACGCATACCCGCATTGATGCACTTTTAAGGAGATAAAAATGGCAAAACCGATTGCATTTGGAGCATATCAATTTAAGACGAAGAAAAGTGCAACTGAGGAAGCCAGGAAAAGAATCAACCATTACAAATTTGGTGAACGACTTCGACCAGATGATGAACATTTTTTCGTTTCATTATTTACACTGCACCCAGAGTACTCATCGAAGAAAGGTGCCGGCATAGATTACATAATAGTAAAAAAGGACTTCCACAACAAACGCTGCCTTTATATTCATAGAATAGATGGCACAGAGATAGATTGCAGCTGGGTTAACTGCATACAACCTGCTTCTCAAAAAGCAGTTGTATCTATGGCATTTCGCAGAGCTGTAAAAGAAATTATAGCTGCTTACAGGCGAACAAAATTAAATGAAATAGACGTATGCCCAATTCTTGGGATTAAATTAACTTACGACAATAGCCATGTTTCTTATTTGCCCCCGTCATTTGACAAATTGCTAACCAATTTCTTAGATCTTTATAAAATAAATATTGAGTCTATATCCCTAACAAACCCCAATCCAAGTGATACTGATCAGAGGGGGCAGATAACAGATAAAGATATACTTAAAAATTGGCAATCCTACCACCATAAGCATGCAAAATTGCAGCTACTTAGCGCCGAGGCAAACTTGCGCAGGGAGAAAAGTTAGAGAATACAAATCAATCAATTTTTCCACAAAAAAAAATCATCATAAAATCAGTATAACATCCATTTATTTCACACAGTAACGTTAATCATAAAACCGTTTAATCACATATTTCATTTGGCAGATTCGGGCTTAAACAAAATTCTTATAAGAAACAAAACCGGCTCATCCACGTGTGTTAAATCCGGCCTCAAAGACATATATTCTACTTTCGTTATTATTTCGCATAACCTCCTGAATCTCTGCATTGAGTCTAACAGTATTCGCCACAGCATCAATATTAACGTAGCCCGGGTATTTTCCCATTACTAACGAGGCAAGCCCAGCACTAAACCCATTTTTCATCATAGTAATTTTATTTTCATCAGTGGTCCCATACTTTATTTTCTGATAAAACTCCACATCAAGCATTTTTAGGTCATTCAATATTTCTATAAACTTCATTATCTGGTTATCCAAAAAATCTTGTTCTTCTTTGATACGAACAATAGCAAGGTTAACGCGCTCCTTATTTGTTTTTTCATCAATATTGACCCAACTCTCACTATAGCTTCCTTCACGTGATGTATCGCCCCATTTGTCAACGTAGACCAATGTATCTGGAGTCTCATCCCAATAGTCAAGAAAGCGTTTAATCATTTCGTTGTAAGAGGCATTTCTCATACGCCATGCCAAGAACATCTGGTAAAAATGCTTTGCCGATTCTTCTTTTAAGCGTCGTAGATTCCTGTAAGTATCATCCGGAATGAAATCAATGAATGCATGATGAATTACATCCATAAGCTCTTTAAGGTCATCAATAGCATGTTCATCTTCGCCTACTTTAGCTAAATATTCTGCAATGACAGATTCGCACTCCAGGATCGAAAACTCAACAATATTATTTATATAACAAATCTTACCAACTTCTGTTTCAGCGTACTGAGTATTCCTACCAGTAACACCTGGAGAAAGGTTTTCCAAAACCTCTACGGCCTTTTCTAAGTCTCCCGCATTCCTTTCCGTTATTTTGGTATTTTCTAGAAGAACATTTACAAGTTCATCTTTAATCATTTTGTCGACCTTGACGCGCTCCATGAGAAATGTTTCAACATTTGCATTCCCATGAATGTATCGAGATGCAACAATATATATTTCGGGCTCAAGCAGATTCAAAGAGCCTGATGAAGAGTTAAAAATTTCACCAAAACGACATACTCTGCCTACTAAATTTTTGAACTGAGACGCCGAAAGGTTAGAAAGCCCCTTCTTACATTCTAACAAAAATAGTTTTTCTGCAGGGATATTCACGCCTTCGAGCAAAGTTGAACTAGTTACAATATACTTAATTTCCGGAATGGCTGAATAAAGGTCTTCTATGAAGAGCTTGACCACATCTGGAACAGAACCGTGATGATAAACAACTCCCTTTTTTAAGCAGTCAATCAAACCATAGTCGCGATGAAGAAAATCTGAAATATCTTCGCAGACGGCATCTAATTCATTGTGTTCAACCGCCTCCTCACTCACAGCCAATGTACGTGCAAGCTTTTCAAGTCTAGGCGGTGAATTCAGGTATATAATGTTTTTTTTGCCTGAATATCTCTTCAAGAACTGCACTTCGTTTTCTTTATACTGAGTATCCAGCACCAAAAATTCATTCATAAACTGATCGTAGAGTTTAAGCAATCGGTCACCATCATCTCGAAGGTCTATAGCATAATAGCGTTCCGTTTTTAAGTGCTCTCCAATACGAAACTCTGTAAATCTTGACTCTATAAATCGAGTGTGAAGGTTCTCGGAGTTAACCAGAAACGGTGTAAGGAAGCTAAATGATGTATCCTCACATCTTTTCCTTAATAACGTAATAACCTTGGCTAACAATGTATTTCTACTATCTCCTGAAAGAAGGTTGTGGGCTTCATCAATAAAGACATAGTCAAAGACTAAGTCAGCATCATCTTGGAGAACTCTTAACAAACGCTCTTGGGTTAGGATAGCAATAAATCCCTTATCACCCTCATTGTACATTTCGGGATGTGTGATAATTTTTCGATCAGAGTTTAGTTCGTCAGCGCCATGAAGAACTCTACGTTTCATTTGGGACAAAAGAGCCTTAGTTGGAACTATAATAGCTATTGTCTTTCCCACATGACTGTTACAAAAGCGTACGAGTAACTCAGACTTTCCATATGATGTTGGAGCAATAACAGCGACACCTCGATCAGCCTCTTTCGAAAAATAGTGCGACAAGCTGGCCTGCTCTGATGTTTGATAAATTCCACTTATTCGATAGGTTTCTGAGAAGCTCGATAAGAAAACCGGAAAAAAATGAGTTTGAAAATAGTGGGATAGTGCTCCATTTTTTTCAATTAATTTCGCGACTGGAATAAAGCCCTTATTGATAGCAACATCATATAAAGGTCTATAATCCGAAACAAGATTCGAATACATAACAACAACTCTATATCCGAGATCTTTACAATATTCATCACCAGCATTCATAAGAAGAAGTGAAATTTTAAGAACAGCCTCTCTCTCTCGATCATCGAGATTTTCTCGACGCAGAAGTTTAAAATATAATTTAGAAAAACCAGTATTGCGAAGTATCCGAAGAGTAAACGAGCTCACTATGCTGCCTCCTGATTAAGGAATGCAACAATATTCTCCCAGGTCTCTTTCTGAATCGAAAAGACTGTCATATCTTGAAACAATCCTTCAGCAATGATTTTCTCTGCTTTCTCATGTGCCGCATCAATTGATATTGGATCATCACACCCTCTATATAAAACAGAGACAAGTATAACATTTTTTGATGTGCTATCGGGGGAGTTATTGGTTGCCTCCATATAACACCCTTCCAATATGCGATTTATTTCATCTTTTATTTTACCTCCAGATAGAGCCAGCTTCGCTCCATTAATCGCATTCATCCAGATATGAACCCTGCTATCATTCAATCTATCTTTCAAATCATTTTTGGCTGTATTTAATAGCGTTTTATTAGCACTGTCAGCACCAACATTTCCTCCGCTACCTGACTTCACTTCAGCAATTTTTAGCTCACCACAGCTTTCGTCGAAGACAATAATATCAAAGCCTTTTTTAACACTACTTTCTTCCATATTAAAGTATGGGTTTGCTGACCTATAATCGGGAAACCCCTTAATTAGAAGAATGTGCGCCAACAATTCTCCTATCATTCCCTTTCGTATATCCTCAGACTTCCCGGCGTAGATACGGAGAAAGACTTTAAGTGTTTCTCTATATGAAGCAATAATACTGCCCTCGTCGACCTTGTCCTTGCCGTGACAGATAGCTGCTAGTCTACCTCTGATTTCATTCTTCAACTCATCGGTAAATTGTTCAACCCTGCACACAGTGGCAAGTTCTGTATTCTCCATTATAACTCCAGCTATCATTACTTCCTTGATTCCTTATATTGCATCGTTAATTAAATAAGTCGTCACACAAAAAGCTTGTCGAGATTTAAAATGTCTTAGATCGTACCAAGTTTGAGCTCATTTATGTCCACTTTATGTCGGAAATAGCTATTCATAACTCGATATTGACTAAAAAGATAGCACACCCTCCAGCATCTGCTTTCAGCGACTTAGCGGTTCAAGAGTACTCCTCACTCAGACACTCTGAAAAGCCCTTCGACAGGCTCAGGGCGAACGGGTTAAGGAGTCCACTGGCCGTCTATTACGCATACATGTTCAGCCCCCCTACACTGGTCACGGTATAGTTTGATGAGGCTACTAGCAATGTTATGTTCGCCTATTTATGCTGGGTTACGATTAGCAAATGACACAGGCGCTAGCGGCTTCAGAAAGGACGTTTAGCGGCAATGTATACAGGCATGCCCCCACACACCAAAAATAGATCATGAGGAGTTAATGGGTGAAAAAACTCGTATTATCAATAGCACTACTAGCTGTACCTCAATACGCAGTGTCGGGCGGCACAAGTTGGAGCTTTAAAGTGTCGGCGTATGAAACGGTATCGGAAACAAGCGCCATCATAAAAGTCATCCCTGAAGATCACTTTTTATACGACTGCAAAGAAGCGACGATCACTCTTGAGCTTAAACCAACAAAGACAACTGGCTTATTTGTTTCTAGAGAAAGTCAGATATATTCTCTGGAAAAGCTAAAGGCATCCTTTTTAAGTGGCACAGCGATACGGCTAGGCAGCATGGGAAATGGGATTGCACATACGGCCGGGTGCAATTTTAGGAGTAAAGGTCTTGCTATGCTCGATGAGTACAATGGAAGAAGAGTGGTCTACTCTTTCCATGATCCCATATAAAAATGGACTCGTTGTAGCCAGAGCCCCCCCTATTCAAAGGCCTTTCAAAACACAAACTCCCTGAGACTATAGCCTTAAATCACTTTTCCCCGTAAAGCCGTCCAGTTTTCAGGACTAATACTCGTTCGTATTAGTAAAGTCTGCAGATGGGCCTTTAGTTTTTGGGCGTCAGAACAGGGGGGGGTTGCTTTCAGTGAGTCCATGCATTCTTCGCCAAACCGTCAAAGGACAAAGACTCAACCACCCTCCCCCTCCAATAATCTTAGTAGCCTCGCCATGCATTCATCCAGTTGTTGGCGTTCTTGTGGGTTCAGGGGTTGCAGGATGTTGTGTTCGTTTTGTACGTGGGCGTCGACGGCGCGGTCGATGAGTTCGAGGCCTTTGGGGGTGAGTTGGACGAGTTTGCTGCGGGCGTCGTCTTTGTTGGCGGTGCGTTCGATCAGGCCACTGGCTTCCAGGCGTTGCAGGCGGTGGGTCATGGTGCCGGAGGTGATCATGAGGGTTGAGAACAGGGTTGTGGGGGCCAGGCAGTAGGGTTTGCCGGAGCGTCTCAGGGTGGCGAGGACGTCGAATTCCCAGCCGGTCATGTCGAATTGACTGAAGGTAGCGTCCAGTCTGCGTTGCATGAGGGCGGCGCAGCGTTTCAGGCGGCCGATGGCGGCCATGGGGGTGACGTCCAGGTCGGGGCGTTCTGCGTTCCATTGTTCCAGAATCTTATCTACGGCGTCGGGCGGGCGTTTTTCAGTCATCAGAGGCTCCATTTATTTTATCTTGATATCAAGATTTATCTGTGCAAAACTGATTTTATCTTGAATTGAAGATAAATGCATTGCTTAGCCGTAAATCAAGGAACCTGATATGTACGAGACTGTAAAAGACCTTATCGAAAACCGCGTATCCACTGGCCGTTACGACGCCGAGAAATCCCTGTCTGAAGAGCAGATCACCGAGTTGGTGAGACTGGCCACTCGCGCACCCTCCGCTTACAACTTTCAGAACTGGAAGTTCATCGCGGTGCGTTCGCCCGAAGCGAAGGCCCGTTTGCAGGCGGTGTCTTATGGGCAGAAGCAGGTGGTGGACGCCGCGGTGACCTTTATCATCTGCGGAACGCTGGCGGCGCATGAAGGTTTGGCCAGCGCGTTGCAGCCTTCCGTCGCTGCGGGTTTTCTGCCGCAGGCGTTCAGTGACGGCTGGGTTGCGCAGGCCAGTTCTTCTCATGAGAACAACCCTATGCTGCAACGGGACGAAGCTTTCCGTTCCGCTTCCCTCGCCGCAATGACGCTGATGTTCGCGGCGCAAGGTATGGGGCTGTCCACTGGCGCCATGAGTGGTTTCGATCCGCAGGCCCTGGCGCAGGAGTTTGGGTTGTCGGAGCGGGAGGTGCCGGTGATGTTGGTGACGGCGGGTTACCCGACTGAGGGCAATTGGCCGCAGAAGGTGCGTCGCCCTGTGGAAGAGGTGATGGCGTTGGTGTGATCTTGGCCTCGCAGGGACGCGTGGCTTTCCATTTCTCTTTTCCGCTCCTCATTTTTTAATTCTTCCATTACAGTCTTCTTACATTCATCCATTTTTCAGTTACACCTTTTTCGATTACATTTTTTTCCGTTATACCTTTTGTGATTTCACCTTTTTCGACTGAACCTTTTTCGATTTCATCTATTTCGATTACTCGGTATCACATTTCTCTGTGTTTCATTACTCTGTGATCTATTACTCCGTGTTCCATTGCCTCATTTCGGTTACTCCCTTTCCATTCGCTCTTTCCGTCCATCCGGTCCATTTATCCTGTCGTTTCATACTTTCCCGTTGCTCCCGCTGCCGTTCCTCCTTGTCCATTTAGTCCCTTAAATTTGTAATAGCTTGGACCCCGCCTATATTTATTAAACGAACGTTTTGGCGTTCATGTAAGGGAATTTATGTGAGCAAGAAGCCCAAACTAAAGACCGTGAGGAACGGTTTTACGCCAGAGTCAGACAGTCGTGTGCGCGCGATTGTCGAAGCGGTGGTGGATGGCATCATCACCATTGATAGCCAGGGCGTTATTGAAACCTTCAATCCCGCGGCGGAGCGCATCTTCGGCTATGACGAAGAAGAGGTCATCGGCTGCAACGTGCATATGCTGATGCCCTCCCCCTTCCGCGAACATCACGACGACTATCTCAACAATTATCTGCAAACCGGCAAGGCGCAAATCATCGGCATTGGCCGCGAAGTGCTGGGCCAGCGCAAGGACGGCAGCCTGTTCCCACTCGATCTGGCGGTGACGGAAATGCAGGTGGAAGGCCGTCGCATGTTCACCGGCGTGGTGCGCGATATCAGCGAACGCAAGGCCTCCGAACTGGCGCTGCAGGACCGGGAAGCCCGCGTCCGCGCCATTGTCGATACAGTCGTCGACGGCATTATCACCATTGACGGCAAAGGCTTGATCGACACCTTCAATCCGGCGGCGGAACGCATCTTTGGCTACGCCGCCAGCGACGTGATCGGGTCCAATGTCAGCGTCCTGATGCCGGAGCCTTATCACAGCGAACACGATGGCTATCTCGCCAAGTTCATGCACACCGGCGTGGCCAAGGTCATCGGCATTGGCCGGGAAGTCACCGGTCGCCGTAAAAATGGATCGACGTTTCCCATGGAACTGGCGGTGAGTGAAATGACCGTGGACGGCCGCCGCATGTTCACCGGGGTGGTGCGCGACATCACGGAACGCAAACGCATGGAACGGCAAAAAGATGAGTTCATCGCCACCGTCAGTCATGAACTACGCACGCCGCTGACCGCTATTGGCGGCGCATTGGGGCTTGTGCTGGGCAAGCACGGCGGCGAACTGCCGGAAGTCGTGCATAAAATGCTAAAAGTCGCCTACCGTAATTGCGACCGCCTCACCCTGCTCATCAACGATATTCTGGAAATTGAAAAACTGGAGTCCGGCGCGCTCAAGTTTGAGTTGGAGGACCAGGATCTGACAACGCTGATTCAGCGCAGCCTGGAGGACCACAAGGAGTTCGCCGGCAAGTATCAGGTTGACCTGCACTTCGCTAATCCCTTGCCCAAATCCTGCGTTCACGTGGATGAACGACGCATCCATCAGGTCATGTCCAACCTGATCTCCAACGCAGTCAAATACTCGCCGCGAGGTGGACAGGTCGACGTAGCCATCTCCTGCCTTAAGAGCAAACTGCGCGTTCACGTCAAAGATCAGGGCAAAGGCATTCCTGAAGAGTTTCAACCCCGCGTCTTCGAACGATTCTCGCAGGCGGACAGTTCCGACACCCGCGCGCAAGGCGGCACCGGGCTCGGGCTTAGCATCGCCAAAGCCATCGTGGAGCAGCACGGCGGCGAAATCGGCTTCATTTCCAGGGTTAACAAGGGCACGGAATTCTTCTTCGACCTACCCTCCCGATTGGCGCCCAGGCCGCGTAAGACATCGCCGCATCCTTGCGCGCTGGTTTGTGAAGCGGATAAAGACCTGGCGGAACTGTTAGCGAAAGCCGTCCACGCAGAGGGACTGTGCTGCGAAGTCGCGTCCGACGCGGCGAGCGCTTTACGCCTTCTCGCGGAGAAGCCGTACTGCCTGCTGGTTGTAGACAGCGCGATGACCGATGATGGCGGCTTCACCTTTTTAAGAACCCTGCGCCACGTTGACGCCCTCTCGCAGCCGCCGCTGGTGGCGATTGCGGAGGACAACTATCACTCGGAAGCCGATTCCAGACTGGAAACTGACGGCGTCGCCCCCCTGGCCTGGCTGAGCCGCACCCGCCCAAGTCTAAATGAATTCAGGGCTATCCTTCATCAGGTGTTATTGAAGCAAACGCGGCCCTGCATCCTGCATGTGGAAGACGACCCCGACTTGGTGCAGGTGGCCCGCTCCGTTCTGGAAGAGATCGCCGACATACATCCGGCCGGCGCGTTGGAGCAGGCGCGGCGTATGCTGCAGGAGAATAGCTACGATCTGGTGCTTTTGGATCTGGAGTTGCCGGACGGCTCCGGCGCCGAACTGGTGGACGAGATCAATACCGATGATACGCCCGTGGTGATTTTTTCCTCTTACCCCGCCCCGCCACAACTATCGAATAAAGTTCAGGCCACGCTGATCAAGACTGTGGCGGATAACGCCAAGTTGCGAATGACCGTCCGCAATCTGCTGAGCACGCTGGATCAAGCCGGCGATTCCGCCGCCGAAGCCAATACGCATCCAGGCTCCAACGTCAACGGCCTTAACGGTTCAGCCCGTAGCGCTGCAGCAGGTGACGCCAGTCAGGATGGTCACTGAGCGTCGGCCACTGAGCTTCCATAAAGTCCCTCACGCCCTTGAGCCCTTTTGTCACCAGCATCTTACGCTGGTATTCCTGATGCGGTTGTTTGGAGATATAAAGCTGCGCGCCCACCTGTTCATTCGCCATCAGGTAAAACAATTCCTCCCGGGGAATCATGGTGACCTCGATACGACGCAGCAGGAGCTTGCCGAAGTTGCTGGAGAATGAAGAGGCGTTCTCCCGCTGGATGCGCCCCTCTTCCACCAACTCGTCAATGCCGACATAGCGGTGCCCCAGCACGCCGCCGAAGCTTTTGCCGACCAGGGACTCCGGACCATGGTATTCCACCGGGTGAAGTTTCAGAGACACAATATCATTGCGCCCCATGACCACCCCGTGGGTCCAATCGTAATGTTCCTCTTTGTTATCGCCGAACCAGGACGGATTCACCCAGGCCACCACCGCCTGATCGCCTCGCTCCAGATAGCTGTCTATGCGTTTTCTGGGCAGACTCTGGGGCTCAAAGCGCCATTTTCCGCCGCTGAGTTTGCTGAGTTCAGCACACATAATGCTGGTCAGATCATACCCGTCGCTGTGCAGGCCGTATGGCGGCGAGGTGTAATAGGTCCACACCGGCACGACGATTTCCGCGCGGCTGCTCAGGCTTGCCGTCAAGCCTATCCACAGTGTCAGTCCGAACAGTCTCCACATAGTCGGTCAATCCTTGGAGTCAGTCTCTCATTCCGCGTCACAACGTTCTCAGCGTTCCCAGCGTTCCCAGCGAGTTCTAAGGCATCAGGGTTTTAAACCGTATTTTTCCAGCAGCGCCCGCCATTCCGCGTCCTCATTCAACGCCGGCAGTTGCGCGTTGATGAAATCCCGCACCGCCTCCAGCTTCTGCGTCGCCAGAATCTTGCGCTCATATTGCTGATGAGGTTTGGAGGAGATGAAGAGTTTGTCGCCCAGATGGCCTTGCGAGACCAGGTAAAACAGCTCGCCGCGAGGTATCAGTATGGCGTCGAGGCGGTTGCTCAGCAGTTTGTCCAGGTTCTTGGAGAATGAAGTGGTGTCCTCGCGCTTGATACGGCCGGACTGCGCGAGATCGTCGATCCCCACATAATGATGCCCCGCCACGCCGCCAAAGCGTTTGCCTTCCAGAGATTCAGGGCCGGTATACTCCACCGGATTTTCCCGCAGGGACACGATCTCATTGGCGCCCCAGACGACGCGGTCACTCCAGGCGTATTTGGTTTCCTCTTTATCCTGAAACCACAGGGGGTTCGCCCACAGCACCAGCCCTTGCTCAGCGCCGCTTTCCAGATAGTGATTAATGCGTTTGCGGGGAAGGTACTGAGGTTTGAAAACCCAATCTCCGCCGCTTTTTTCCGTCAGCACCCGGCACAGGGTGGACGTGAGGTCGTCGCCTTTAGAGTCAATCGCAAACGGCGGCGAGTCATAGTAGGTCCACACCTTCACCGTGGTCGCGGCTTGAACCAGCGCGCCGATCATCATGCAAAAGAGACCAAAGACAGCGGAAGTCAAAGAACGTCCCATGCCATCCCCCATATCAGTTAAACCCAGTCAACGAATGGTGAAGCTTGAGCAATAAGTATAGATCAGGGTGAAGAACAGCAACGGCGGCTATCTGGCTCTACCTGCTTCTACCCGTCTCAACTAAGCGGCAGGCAATGATGCGAAAACGAAAAAACCGCATGGGCGAAAGTAGAGCCGCATGCGGGGATGAAGCGAGGTGAAGCTGGCCCGTTCTCATCCCTGAGCGCAGGCCGCAAAATTCATTGGCGGTTGGCTCCGCAGTCTTGGCCACGAAGCCGATTACAGGTCGCTGGAATTAAAATTTGTAGCCAACGCCGACCATGTACACCAGCGGATCGATGTCCACGTCGGTTTTGATCTGCGCGCCGGAATCCAGGTCGATGGTGGCGGTGGTGTCGATGCCGATCTTCCAGACCGCCGCGTTAACCACCAGGTTATCGGTCAATTGATAGTCAACGCCCAACTGGAACGCCGCACCGAAGGAGTTGTCCAGCTTGATCTTGCCGTCGCCCATGGCGTCTTTAAAATCCGTGGTCAGTTCTTCATCAAAGAACAAGGTGTAGTTCACGCCAACGCCCACATAGGGCTGGAAGGCGGAGCCAGCTTCCATTGGGTAATACTGTACGCTGACGGTGGGAGGAAGGTGCGTGACCTCCGCGGTTTTCAGGTCGTCGCCCAGACCATGGGCGGTTACGTCATGAGTGAAAGGCGTCGCCGCCAACACTTCCAGACCAATATGCTCGCGCAACATATAGGTGAAGGTCAGACCCAGCTGTGTATCGTTGTCCACTGATACGCTGGTGCCGTCTACGGAAGTCCCATTCACGCGCAGGGTTGAGCTGTCATCCTGGGGGTCCACCATCGCGGCGCCGACGCGCAGCACCATCTCTCCCGGCTGGTGCGCCATCGCGGAGCCCGCGCAGGCCAGCAGTCCCAGAGCCAACATAGATTTACTTAGCTTATGCATAACATACCCCTACTCTTCACATTCAACTGCAAAATTAAGAATTGATGACGGGGCGGGAGTCTATGCCTTTGCCGGCGAACAATTATGATTTGGATCAAGTGATTAGGGAGGTTAAGGCGCAGCCCGGGTCAGCTTTGACCCAGATCAACGGAAACGCTCTTTCTGCGCCGCCAAGCAGACATCCCGTTATCTTGCGATAGCGCAGGAGCGTGCTATACGTTGTTTAACAGGTTAAGGGAAGAAAGGATGCGGCCATGGAATCCATCATCGATTTTTTCACCGGCAAAGGGTACATGCCTCATGGACACTGTTACCTCTGGAAGCCCGGCATTCTCTGGCTGAACATCAGCTCCGACGCGCTCATCGCCCTGGCGTACATGACCATCCCAGTCACATTGATCTACTTCATCCGTAAACGCCAGGACGTGCCCTTCAACTGGATGTTTATGTCCTTCGGCGTCTTTATCCTGGCCTGCGGGGCCACCCATGTGATGAATATCTGGGTGACCTGGTATCCCGCTTACTGGCTGATCGGGGTGGTGAAAGCCGTCACCGCGGCGGCCTCTGTGATTACCGCCCTGCTGCTGGTGAAGCTGATTCCCGCCGCCCTCTCCATTCCCAGTCAGGCGCAACTGTCCCGGATCAATCAGGAGTTACAGCGCTCCAATGAAGAACTGATGGCGACCAATCGCATGCTGGAGGAAACGCAACGCCAACTCATGCAAAGAGAAAAGATGGCCGCCCTGGGGCGTCTGGTGGCGGGAGTGGCGCATGAGATCAACACGCCCATAGGCGTCATCGTCACCGCCTCCACGCTGCTGACGGAGGAAACCGAGCGCTTGCACAAAACCTACGCCAGCGAATCATTGTCGGAGGAAGAACTGACGGACTACATCGACGCCGCCAGAGACTCCACCCGGCTGATCGCCGCCAACGCCAGCCGCGCCGCCAACCTGATCCAGTCTTTCAAGCAGGTCGCCGTCGATCAGTCCGCTGGCGAAGAGCGACGCTTCAACCTCTCCCAATATCTCCATGAGATCGTCACCAGCCTGTCTCCGGCGCTGAAAAAAACCTCCTCCAGCGTCAGCATTCATGGCCCGCAGGAGCTGGAGGTTTACAGCCATCCTGGCGCACTGTCGCAAGTATTGACTAACCTTATATTGAACTCCCTCACTCATGGCTTCGCAGGAGGTCCGGGTATCGTGGATATCCGCTTTGACGTGGTGGACGATCAGGTGGAGCTGCTGGTGTGCGATAACGGCGTGGGGATTCCCGAGTCCTTACGAGACAAAGTTTTTGAGCCATTTTTCACCAGCAAACGTAATGAAGGAGGTAGCGGCCTTGGCCTGCATATTCTTCATAACCTGGTGACCAACGTCCTGAATGGGAAAGTAAGAATCGCCGATACCGGCGCCGGACAAGGCGTCGCTTTCGCAATCGAATTCCCCAGGGACGGCGGCGATAAGCGTCGCTACGATGGTGACTTTACAGCCTGACAGAATTTGGAATGACGAGACTAAAATTACGCTCCAGCCATTCCGGCGACACCGATGGCGCTCCCCCGGAGCCGCCGCCTTGCTGGCTTATATTGATCGTCGACGACGATGAGGACCTGCACTCCATCACCCGCCTGGCGTTGCGCAACGTGGAGTTCCACAACCGCAAGCTGCAACTCGCCAGCGCCTACAGTGCGGAGGAGGCGCGGAAAGCATTGCAGGAAAACACGGGGGTCGCCGTTATCCTGCTGGACGTGGTCATGGAAAGCGACGACGCAGGCCTGGAGTTGGCCCGCCAAATCCGCGAGGAACTGGGCAACCACAACGTTCGCATTATTCTGCGGACGGGACAGCCGGGCATGGCGCCGGAGCGGGACGTGATTCTGCGTTACGACATTAATGACTACAAAAACAAGACCGAACTGGACGCGCAAAAGCTCTACACCTCGGTCATCAGCGCTCTGCGCGCTTATGAAAGCCTGTGCGCCCTGGAGACCCATCATCGGGGGCTGCGACAAATCATTGAAGCGCCGGATTACCTGCAGCCGGGAACTACGTTACAGGATTTCGCGAAGGACATTCTGTCGCAACTATTACGCATCACCGGCTTTGAAGGAACGGGCCTGATATTGAGCCCACCACAGCCGTCCGAGCCCCCAGACGCCTACACCATCCTGTGCGGCTCGGATGAGATCACCGCAGGCGAATCCTGGTCGCAGGCGCCCATACCCGCCCCCGCACGGGAAGCCATCAAAGCAGCCTTTCAGACCGGCGAGAGCCAGTTCTCCCCCACCGAAACGATGCTTTTTATTGGACGTCACGATGAGCCAGGTCTCGTCGCTTACCTGGACGGACATACTCCCGACGGGCTGGCGCGCAATCTTCTGGAAGTATTCGACGCCAAAGCCGCTATCAGCCTCCACAATATGCGCCTGCATAACCAACTGGCGGACGCCAACGCCACCCTGGAGGAAAAAGTCGTCGCCCGCACCCAGGAGCTGGAGCAAACCCACTTGCAGCTTCTGCAAAGTGAAAAGTTAGCTTCTATCGGACAATTGGCGGCGGGCGTCGCCCATGAAATCAACAACCCTATCGGCTTCGTCAGCTCCAACCTGGGCTCGCTGGAGAATTACATCAAAGACCTGATGAGCATTATCGACGCGGCGGAAGCCGTACGACAAAACAGCGATGACGAGAACCCGCAGTGGAGCGACTTCAAAACCATCATCAACGATCTGGAGCTGGACTATTTACGCCAGGATATTCCCGACGTCATCGCCGAAACCCGCAATGGCCTTGAGCGGGTGCGCAAGATCGTACAGGATTTGCGCGACTTCACCCGCGCCGGAGAGGGCGAAGAGTGGCGTCACTCCCCCATTGAGGCTCAACTGGAAAGCGCCCTGGCTATCGCCTGGAATGAAATCAAATACAAGGCTGAGGTGATCAAAGAGTATGGCGACGTGGGGGAAATCGAATGCCTGCCCGGGCAATTAAACCAAGTGCTGTTGAATCTGCTGGTCAACGCCGCGCAGGCGATCGAGAGTTCAGGAAAAATCTGGCTGCGCACCGGATTCTGGGACCAAGGCGTATGGGTGGAAGTGCAGGACAACGGCGCCGGCATCCCGGAGGAAACCCGCAAACGCATATTCGATCCGTTCTTCACTACCAAACCCGTCGGCAAAGGTACTGGATTGGGGTTGGCCATCTCCCACAGCATCATCGAACGCCATGGCGGCCGCATTGAGGTAGACAGTACGCCGGGACAAGGCTCCCGCTTTCGGCTTTGGCTGCTAAGCAAGCGTCCGCCGCAGGAACAAGAAAAGCAATAAAAGAAAAGTAAGAAAAGGTTGCGACGAAATAGATCTAATTGGACAGGAAGATAAGGCGACGCGCGCCTGACGCCACGCGCATCGCCTTCACAGAGAGCTTAATAGGTTTTCTCAACGCCGCCTTCGTTGACAATCAACACCTCAACCCGACGGTTATCGGCGCGGCCTTCCGTGGTGTCATTGGTGGAGACCGGACGTTGCTCGCCGTACCCCATCGCAGTGATTTTATTGGAAGGGATGCGGCCGATTTCATTCAGCATCTTGGCCACTTCTTCCGCTCTTTGTTGCGACAGCCCCTGGTTCAGCTGAGTGGAGCCGCGATTATCCGTATGACCGGACACGACGACCCGGGCGTTGGGGAACTCTTTCACCGCTTCGATGATTTTGTTCACCAGGGCGAAGTTTTCTCCCTGAATCTCGCTTTTGCCAGAGGGGAAGTTAAACCCGTGGGCGCGAATCAGCACGTTGTCTTTCTGTCTGTACACGTCGGCTTCTTTCTCCGTGAACAGAGACTGCACGACAGCGAACTTCGCAGTGATGGCCTGCTTGCGCTGGTCTTCCCGCTGCTGCTGCGCCATCAGTTCGTCTTTTTCCGACGCCGCTCTCATCTCACGGGTCTTGGCGTTTTCCAGCGCCAGCAGCGCGGAGTCGCGGTCCGTCATCAGGCCTTGAATATTGGCGCTGACTTGACGCACCACTTCCTTGTTGGGCTGATCGAAAGGCAGTTGCTGATTGATCGGCCGAGCGGCCGCCGCCAGTTGCTGCTGATACCACAGCACTTTGTCCTCTTCGTTGAAGTCGGATTCATCGAAGTATTTGACGGTATCGGCGATGTACTCCGCGCGCATCACGTTCCACAGGGACTTTTGCGCGTGGGTCTGCGCCCTTTCGGTATCGGTTCTGTCCGCATCCAGGGTTTTCAGAGCCAGTTGATATTCTTCCTGCGCCATTTCCATGGTTTTAGGAGCCAGGTCGTCAATGTCGCGGCTTCTGGCTGATTCCAGCGCGTCACGGGCGCGGTCCACAATATTGCCCTTGAGCGCACTCAATTCCGCCTGAGAATACAGGCGCGCCACTTCCGCACGACCGGCTTTGGCGTCTTCGACGCTGCCTTTTTCAATCATGCCGGTGAGTTTGACGAGATTGTCCTCCGCTTTCATAAACTCGCCGGGGATAACTTTGTCCGCATTAGCCGCCAGGGCTTTCTGCCGTGCGTTCAGAACATCTTCCAGGTTATAGGCGGCGACCTCCGCATTGGTGCGGGCTTCGCTGATAGAGGCCAGTCCCTGTCTGGCGATGCCGGTGGCTTTGGCGTTATCGGCCTGAGCCCACTGCAGCGCATCCTGATAGGACTTTCTGGCCTGGCTGTAGCGCTGCGGCGATAATACGTTGAGATTCTGTGATTTCCCCTGCTCGACCTGATCTCTCAGTTCTTCCAGGGCGGGATATTGCTGGTAGGCGGCCTGCTCAGTGAGCGCGGTCTGCGAAGCGCAGCCAGTGAGCGTTACGGCGGTGATTACTGCGGCGAGATAGGCGTCTACTCCTTTCATTCTGAAGTCTCCTTACGATGGTTGGATACTTACATCGTGTTGACTGATTTTTCTACAGCCTGAAATCAGTTATACGGTAAGTAGATACAACATAGATTTATTTTTGTTCGATTCTCCTGAACATCCTTGGAGGGTCACAGCACAGAGTAGTCAAGAAAGTCAGGAACCGCCATTAATTGGGGCCCTGTTCGACTTAGTGAGTTGTACTTAGGGTGATGCTACGTCGTATTGCGCGTCGCACTGTCCCCTGACAAGCAAAGGCGTTTACCAGCCCTGAATACGGGGCCAGATTGCCAGCAGTTGGTTGGCGCCATCCAGCACGTGATAGTGCAGAAACTGTCCCGCCGTGGCGCAGGCATGGTTGGGTAGAATACGCAGGCGCGTTCCGATGGGCAGATCCGGGAGCGCCTCCCTGCATCCTTCACGCATGCTCAACCCTTCACGCATGCTCAGTACGCCGTGTTCCTGGTTGACGGCGCTCACTAACAAGCCATCAATGACCCGCCCCTGTTCATCGCACACCACGCCATAGCGCTGATCCACTTTCTGCTCCGCCGTGCCGCGATCCCTGGATAAGGCCGACCAGCCCGCATCCACAAAGAACCAGCCTTTGGCTTTGTTGTGTCCGGTCACGGTGGTCACCACCGACAGCGCGATCTCGTCCAGCTTGCAGACACCGATACCCACCATCACCAGATCAAAGAAGGTATACACCCCGGCCCGCACTTCCGTCACGCCCTCCAAGTGAGTGTAAGACAACGCCGCCGGCGTCGAGCCGACGCTCACCTCGGGACAGGCCACGCCCGCCTTGCGCAACGCCTGCGCCGCGGCCACCGCCGCCCTGCGTTCCTGCTCTGCGGCCGTCGCCAACTGTTCCGGCGTGTCGCAGTCATAGGCTCCGCCGGAATGACTCATCACACCGCGCACCTCCACACCCGCTTCATGCAACAGGCGTCCGATGGCGACCAGTTCGGGATCATCCGCGGGCAATCCAGCCCGGTGGCCGTCGCAATCCACCTCGATATACACAGGAATATTGGCGTCGTTTTCCCGACAAAAGGCGATGACCATTTCGGCCTGCTCGCGGCTGTCCAGCAGAATAGAGATATTGACGCCTGTACGCTGTAGCGCCAGCACGCGAGGCAGTTTTTGCGGGGAGATGCCGACGGCATAGAGCAAATCCGTATACCCTGCTTCCGCAAAGGCTTCCGCCTCTTTCAAGGTGGACACGGTTGCCGGGTCCTGCTTGCTCGCCATCACCAGCTCAGCGGCGGGAACGGACTTGACCGTCTTCAAGTGCGGCCGCAAGCGCACCTCAAACGGCTGCAAATACGTGCGCATGCGCGCAATGTTGGCTTGGAAACGGGTCTTATCCACCGCCAGAAACGGCGTGTCGATTGTATTCAGACTTTCTGTGGGTGTTGGCGTTGCGTTCACAAAGTTCTCCCGTTGGAGTTGCTCGTTCACCACAAGGCGCATGACTGCGCCTATTCAGCGTCGTTCGCGCCCTATTCAACATCCCCATAAGCGCTGGCCAGCACCACCACGTAGCCATCCGGGTCGCGCAGCCAGATTTCCCTATGCTGGGCGCGGGAGTTCAGTTTTGGCCCTTCAAGAATGTCCGCCTGTAACTCTTTCGCCCGCACCACCGCCGCATCAAACTCATCCACCTGAAACCATAACAGTACGCCGTAGCCATGTGGCGCGGCGTCCGGGTCGCCCAGGTTAGGATGGTCGTGGGCATGCCAGGCGTGCAGTTGCATAAACATCTCTTCACCCTGCACCAGCTGTTCGTATTCCGGGCCGCCATGCCCGCTTCGGCAATCGAGCAAAGTCTGATACCAGCGGCTGCTGGCGGCCACATCGCGGACGGCGATAAGCGTCTGTGCTTTCATCTTACGCTCCTTATCCATGCTTTAAAAAACAAGCCTAAGTTATTGTTTAAAAAATACAAACTAATCCCCTGACGTCTCATTCTCTCTCACCAGTCGCAACGCCAACGGAAACCTCTCCGTGTGTCCATCTATGTCGCCGGTCATAAAATCGACGAAGTAATACAGAATTGGAACCTCTTCGACCGGAGTCTGGCTCCAGTAGGGACTGCCTTCACCCAGGTCCTGCACATCCGGAAAAACCTCAGCGTTGATCGCCGGTTCCGAGCAGCCCCGTCGCACCAGGCTGTATAACTCCTCGATAGTCGGAATGCGCCAGCCGTGGCCCTGCAGTTCAGCAAAGTGACGCGCGCCTTCCAGGGTGGAGATTTTCACTTTGCCGACGCAGCCTGAACCCTCCCGCCAGGTCAGCCCCATGCTGCAGCGGCTCCAGGTCAGCCCGGTTTTCGTATCATAGACTTCTGCGCCCTTCAGTACGAACTGGGAGGTGGGCGTGACCTCCGAGGAACACGCTTCCTGCGCCGCGACCGTCGCTGACGCCAGAGAGAGTGTAAGCAGGAAAAGCAGCCTGTTTATATTTAATAACATATGGTTAAGCCATATTTTTAAAGTAATAGATTACAATTTTTTGGCAGTCTATCACTCATATCGACACAGCTCTGTTAACAAACCGTCAGCTTATCCCTGACGCATTCACCGAACTGGCCTCGCGCACGGTCAGGTGCACAAACTCCAGTTTCTGCAACACCTGCGGCCCCAGCACAAAAGGATACGCATGGGCGTGCCCCATACTGCGGTTCAGGCTGTTGAGCGCGAAAGTCAGGGGCAGCCAGTGGTCCACCAATACAGAAAATGCCTGCTGATTGTAGGGATCGAAGTCATGGCGCACGTCCAGGTTGGCGTCATCGCCGGCGCGGGGATGAATCATCAGGCCGAACTGATAGGCCGTCTCCAGGGTGTCGATCATATGCAGGTAATGCGCCCAGGTTTCCGCCCAATCTTCCCAGGGGTGACTGCTGGCGTAGGCGCTGACGAAACGCTGCGACCAGTCTTGAGGCGGCGCGGACTGATAGTGACGCTCCAGCGCCTCGCTGTAATTCTGCGTTTCATCGCCAAACTGGCGGCGGAATTCCGTTAATCGGTGGCTGTCCCGTATCAAGCGGTCCCAGTAATAATGCCCGGACTCATGGCGAAAGTGCCCCAGAATCGTACGATACGGCTCGCCCATCTGCTCACGCATGCTTACCCGCAGCGCCGGGTCCGCCTCCGCAATATTCAGGGTGATAACGCCCTGGGCATGGCCGGTCATGACTCGGCCGCGCTCATTGAAACTGGGATCGGGGTCCGCCAGAAAATCAAACGCCAGCCCTGCGTCATCCTGACTGCGGGGCGTCAATGGCAACCCCAGACGCATTATGGTGAACGCCAGACGGCGCTTTTCCGTCTCCAGCGTCCGCCACAAAGGAAGATTCTCCGCAATGCTCAGGTCAGGAATGGTCCGGTTGAGCTGACAGGCGGCGCATAACTCCACCGGCTCGTTTGCGTTCAGCATCCAGTTGCAGGCGGCGTGAACGGCGTAATTGGAGCACTTCTTGTACTGCTCATGAGTGTCCCCTACGCGTCGCCAAAGCCGGTCTCCGTCGGGGGTAAACGCCGCCATGACCATCTCACTGGGCGCGAAACCCAGCGTTGCGCCGCAACGGGTGCAGGCGACGTTTTCAAAATAGATGAGATTACCGCATGCCGGACAGGTGAATAATTTCATAAAAGGCGAGGCTCCCTGCGACCTTCATTTGATGAGTCAGCGAAGATTCCAAGCGCGTCCTGAAACATCGACGCGCTGGTCCAGTATAACTTTTTAGCTTTGCAGCGCCTGCATAATGCTGGGCCTGAAGATAAAAAATACCGCGCCCAGGATACACAATCCCGCCCACAGAAAATCCAGTCTAAGCGGCTCTTTCATATAGAAAAAAGCGAATGGAATAAACACACTTAGCGTAATTACTTCCTGTAATATCTTAAGTTGCCCCAAACTGAGTTCGCCGTAACCAATACGGTTGGCGGGGACCTGCAGCAGGTACTCGAACAAGGCGATGCCCCAACTCACCAGCGCCGCAATAATCCAGGGCTTGTTGTTCAGCTCTTTCAGATGCGCATACCAGGCGAAGGTCATAAAAACATTACTGACGAGCAGCAGAGACACGCTCACCACAACAGGAGAAATAGTCGGCCACATAGACAACCAGCGATATAAAGAAGATGGATGACAACGAGAAAGACAAGCCGGAACGGCTTAGCCCGCGCCGCAGAGAGCAGCGGGGGCGACTCATTTCATCATAACCCGGCTGGGTGTCAATAGTTGCGCGTCAATAAGAGCTTTGAGCGGGTCAATGCGTCAGCTGGTCGCCGCTTCCAGCGCCTCTTCCTCGACGCTCTGTTCCGAGTGGATCGGGAAACGGTCCAGCTCTTCCATCGCCCTCACCTGGGCGACGTTTTCGGGACTCACCAACACCTCTACACGCACCAACCCCAGCGCTTCCAGACGCTTGGCGTAGTTAGCCAGTACGTTCTTTTCAATCTGGCCAATACGGGTGTTCGACAACCCTGTGCGTCGCACGATCAGTTTCCTGCGAACGCGTTTGACCAATAAGTCGTGCGCGATAATACGATTGGATTCGGCCAGTTCCATGCCGGAGATGGCGATCCGGAATTGTTCTTCTGTCATGGGAGCGATTACCACCTGGATCTAAAAAAGAGATGCATCCTTAAGCTTCATTGTTGTTTCGGCGTCGCCGCTGCTATCGAAACGGCAATATACCCTAAGCATATCAGAGATATAAATGGGGATTATTGTTGTAGTTTAAAGTATTAAGTTAAATCAATTGCGTTACCCGGTAACATATTGGAAAATGAGCAAAACTCAAGCAGGTTGCCACAATGCGAAAGAAGTACGACATTCAAGCGCTGGACTATGAGTACGCCAAACGCTGGATCGACAATAAATTCCGCGACGCCGCCTTCCCCGGCGGAGCCGAAGCCTCACCCGATCGACGTAGACGCGCCGCCAAGGCGCTGACCCGGGCCGCCAGCCACGGCTCCCTGAACGCCTGGTGCGAAAAGTGGATGACGTCACCAGAATGGAACTCAATGAAAAACGCCATCCGCGCCGCCCGCCTGCGTAGAGAAAAACAAAGAGGAACCGCCGTCCCCACCCGCGGCGTCGACTTGAACGTCATGGCCCACCAGATCGTCAGCGCCCTCGCCAAAGCCGAAGGCGTCACCATTAGTGAACTGATTGAAATGAAGTTGAAGAAGGATTTTCAAAAGCTGAAGCGGAGAACCCGCCGTTAGGTTTCACGGTCCGTAACAGGAAGCGATTAGCTTCCTTCACGCAGCTTTGGCGTACGCAGTCAACTTTCCTATACACCCCGCCATCATTAAAGGCTACGCCGGGCTATTAATATGCCCATTCAACGCCCTACGAAAGATCTGAGCAATTTTTAAGCGGCTAATGTGGCAAGCTGAACGAGCCGCTTCCTGCGCGTTTTTTTCATGCTCCAAGTGGAAGAACCCAGGAAGGGGCGCTAGATTTATTAACAGAAGTCATAAGAGTGCAGTCAGGTATAACAATAAACTTTTTCAAGGGAACTTCATGGACGACAAAATACGTCATAACAACCAAGAAAAATCTGTTGCCGCATTACTTGTCGAGGGGCTGAAGAGCAGCCCACAAGAATACATTCTGACCTATCTGAACAAAGGCGGAGAGCTTGGCGAAACCCGCTATTCACCAAGTCAGCTGCTCTCCGCAAGCGCCGCCTATGCAGAACGCTTGCGCCGCGCTATGAATGGCGCTCACGTGGCTTTACTCTCCATGGAGCCAGGCTGCGACTTTGTAGTAGCGTTGCTGGGATGTCTGTTTTCCGGCACAACGGCTATTCCTGTGCCAGCGCCCCGATCAACCAAGGAGATGAGCCGACTGCAGGCGATCATGGAGGACAGTCGTACGCGCCATGTCATCTGCGACGCAAACACACTGGCGTATTTTCAGGAGAATGCCGCAAGCGCCGAGGGGCTTCAGTTAATCCATATCCCCACTAGCGGCGATGACGTCGACGGTCAGCAAAACGCGTCGGTTCAAGAGCCGACGATAACGCCGTTCGCCTTTCCTCATGAGCCCGTCATTATTCAGTACACGTCCGGCTCAACCAAAGCGCCAAGAGGCGTCAAAGTCACAGAGAAAAATATCCTCGCAAACCAGCGTATTTCCGCTGAAAAGTGGCGCTTCGCGCCCGAGAAGAACATGTTATCTTGGCTGCCTCACTACCATGACATGGGACTGTTTGGGAGCATTATTTATCCGCTCATATCGGGCATGCAGTGTGTCTTGATGAGCCCCGTTGATTTTATCAAGCAGCCGTTGCGCTGGCTGGCCGCCGTCAGCAAGTACCGCGCAGCCATCAGCGGCGGGCCCGCCTTCGCTTATCAACTATGTCTGGATATCGCACCGGATGAGTTTATCAACGGACTGGATCTTTCCTGCTGGCAAGCGGCGTATTGCGGCGCTGATTATGTGCCGCATCAGCTACTGGAGAATGTCAGGAAGCGGTTCAGCGCAGCCGGGCTGCATCCCCGTTCTGTGCTGGCTTGTTATGGACTCGCGGAGAGTACGCTTTATGTGGGAGGAGAAAAGGTCTGGGAAGATCTGCCTGAGGTATTCGCCCAACGCAGCAACGACCTCACCACTTGCGAAGGCTGCTACCTTGGACGTACGTTTGATCACATAAGAATTTTGTCGGCCGAGGGAGGCAGCGACAAGGAGGCGGGAGAAGCCGGCAAAATTTTCATCAGCAGCGACAGCGTGACGGAAGGTTACGTCAACGCGCCATTGCCCACATTCGTGGAGAATGGAAGAACCTGGCTGGACACAGGAGATATCGGTTTCATCAAAGACAACTACCTGTTCATCACCGGACGTGAAAAAGACATGGTAGTCATCCATGGCAAAAACATATTCACCAATGATCTGGCGCTAAACGCAGCCAACATAATCCACACACTGAACCCCAACGCCTGCGTGCTATACAAACGTGAGCCCGACCATCGTCTGACAATGTTAATTGAAACCAAAAACAAAACCGCCGAGTTTGATGAAGAGAAGATCGCCTTAATCAAACGCCAGGTATTTGATGAGTTTGGCGTCAGCCTTATCGACGTATCCATACTTCCGAGAGGCTCAATGCCCAGAACGTCGAGCGGTAAGGTGCAGGCGGAACTTGTGCGTCGCAGCTACGCGGAACAGGTCGTATGAGGCCAGAGGCGATACAAAGCCAGGAGTTAGCTCTCAAGCTTTTAAGCCATAAGAAGATGGCCGCATTTTCCATCGAAGACTATGTGGAAAAGCTGAACAAGAAAAGCGGAGAGGACTTCTCTTACCTCCTCCGCGTCGTTCGCGCCATGCTGTCTTTTATGGAAGGCCCTGCGCATCTCGCATTGAAGAAAGTCGTTCTGTCCTCGCTGCAGCAGGGACTTGTGATGATGGATAAACAAAGTCTGCTGGCCGTCACGCGAGAGCTGTTGCAGGGCCTAAAGCATAGGCCGCAGGTGGATTTGGTCAGTGACCTGTGCGACCCGCTGTTTATTGCAATGATCAGCAAGCTGTTTGGTCTTGATATCCCAGACCGAGAAAAATTCCTGGCGTTGATCGACGCAACCGCCGCGATTACCGAGCCACTGTTGCCAATAAGGCGTTTGAAAGCGCTACAAAACGCCTTTTTATCACTGAGGGACATGATCAACGGCCAATGGCGCACGCTCAGCCCCGGAATCCTTCTCGCAATGCAACAGCAGGGGGACCACCTGAATCAGGAAGAGCTGCTGATACTCATGGCGACGCTGGTGATAGCGTCTCGCACCACAACGGAGACGCTGGCGGGAATCATGCTGGAAAACAGTAAGGAGCCCGGTATTCGTCATGTGTTGCTAAGCAATCCTCAATGGGTTGAAGAGCATATCGAGGGAATGGTAAGGCTTTGCGCTTCTACAGAGTATTTGACCCGCGTCGCCAAAGAGCCAGTCAATTTGGATGACCTAGCCGTCGCAGCGGAGGAGCAAATTCTCATCCATGTCCCCTCCGCCAACCGTGACCCCGATTATTATCCTGATAGCCGCTTTTCGGGGCTGGAGCATAGCCGTCAATGCCGCCACATCGCCTTTGGCGGCGGCAGCCACCGATGTCCTGGGGCTAATCTGGCCAAGGTCGTTCTTAGCGCAATGATTCCCATCATCTATTCAACTCTGGAGCTTATCGACATAGATCCCGAAGCTGTGCAGTACAAGAAATCCACCTTCGCCAAACGACCTGCGAGTATCCCAGCCTATGTTTGCTGAAGAAGAAATCCAGGCGCGCAGAAGCAAATTTGAAGAGAAGAACGGCATCGTCATTCTTGACGATTATCATGACGCCGCGACCGTTTTATCAGATAAGGCATTCAGGGTCCCGGATCTCCCCGGTTTCCTGCGCAAATTGGAAGCGCACGCCCCTGTGGACTTGCGCTTTCTGAAAATGTACGTCGATAACTCGCCGTTTTTCCTGGAAGGTCCAAAACATAAACGGCTAAGAGAGATCTGCCTTCGCTACCTCAGCGGGCAAGCTTTGAAAGAGATGGATGACGTCATCGTCACCCAAACCGGCCTTATTCTGGAAAAACTACCCAATACGTCCTTTGACGTTGTCGCGCTTGTCGGGAAGCCCATATTTACCCGGATCATCAAGCCACTGCTTGGATTAGCGCCTCTCGAAGCCGAAAAGTTCGACCGCTTGGCCATGGTTCTGCAGCGTTTGATCGAACCTATGCTGTCCCTGAACAATCTGGCGCGTATCAATAACGAACTGGAATGGTTAACCCAACAGATCCAGCAACAACTTAAGTTGGAAACACCAGCCAGCGGCGTTTTGGCGAGCTTATTAGCGGATGACGACGCGCCGCTGTCTCATGAGGAGAAAATCGCTCTCGTCATCACGCTCTATGCTGCGGTAGCGCCTCTGGCGCAGACGCTTTGCAATATGATTGAGATCCTGTACCGGGATGGCCCACCTCCCCCTTCTGAACCAGCGCATATTCTCGAAAGCCTGCCGCTCTTACTTCACCAAAGCGCCGCGCCGCGATTTATTCATCGAGTGGCGGCGGAACCACGCAGATTAGGAAACATCGTTATTCGTCAGGGCGATACCGTCATGATTAATATCGCCAAAGCGGCCCTGACGGAATCTGATGCACCTGAGTCGCGCTTGAGACACTACAGCTTCGGACATGGCGCGCACTTCTGCATTGGCGCGCCGCTTTCCAAACGCATTATCAGTGAATTTATTCCAAGGTTTTTAAAGCAGTTCCCTCGCTTGCGCGTCCTCAATAAGCAGTACGACGAGAGTAATCACATCGCCAGAGCATTAACTTTATTAACTGTGAGCCCTGATCAATGAAACTGGAAAAAGAATATATCGTTAGTTTTAT
The DNA here is from genome assembly GCF_029813005.1 of Hahella sp. CR1. Taxonomy (NCBI): domain Bacteria; kingdom Pseudomonadati; phylum Pseudomonadota; class Gammaproteobacteria; order Oceanospirillales; family Hahellaceae; genus Hahella; species Hahella sp. CR1. The sequence continues at coordinate 175,476 of NZ_JAPELK010000010.1, read as the reverse complement.
CCTTGATCGCGCATCTGAACTGACCAAGACGTCCCGAGAACAACTATTTGGCGATACGCCGCTGGCTTCGATTGGCGTAGACTCATTATATGCGGTGTTGATTTGCGGACGTCTTGAAGATCATTTCGGAATCGAGATTGAGCCCATCGTCATGTTCGAATACCGCACCGCCAATGAAGTCGCCGACGCGCTGCTGAAGATGGCGCAGCCTGTATGAGTCGTTATTACATTGGACTGTCCACCTCCGGCCATGATCCTTCTTTCAGCATTGTAAATAGCGATGGGCTGGTGATTTTCGCCGAGGCGACTGAACGCTTTCTGCAGGACAAGAGAGCCTGGGGCGTCATGCCGGACCATATAGGACACATTGAGAGCGTCCTGAAACCCTTAATAGCTTCCGACCCCCGAGCAGAGTTTCTAGTCGCCACCAGCTGGAAATCCATCAAGGAGGAACTACCCGTACAGATATCCGATGCGCTGTTGCCCGCCTCGCTCGGTGAATGGATTCGGCGCCAGCAGGGCTATATTCAGGCCAGAGCGGGAAATCATTGTCGAATGATTTTGGGAGAACGCATGTTGGGCGAAGTGCGTCACTATGATCATCATATGTGTCACGCCGCCAACGCGTTGTACTCTTCGCCGTTTTCAGACGGTCTTTGCCTGGTGTTGGATGGCGAAGGAGAAGTGGGCGCCGCCAGCTTATTCGAATTGAACGATAGCGTGCTGAGAAGGGCTTGGCGCTCGTGGGGACCCGGTAGTTTAGGCGCGCTTTATGGTTGGCTGACAGAGCTGTGCGGGTTTAGCACCCGTCACGGCGAAGAATGGAAAGTAATGGGATTAGCCGCCTACGGCCAGGCGGATGAGAAACTTGTCGAGGAAATCAAATCAATCATGCAAGTCGACGCAGGTCGGCTGCTGCTATCAGACAAAGACCGGATCAAGACAGTCGTAAGCGCCTTGCAGCGACTCGCCAGAAAGCCTGAAGATCCGATCTTAAGCCAAGCCCACCTCGCGATGTCCGCACAACAGGCCTATAAGGAACTCGTCGACCACATCCTCGATGACATAAAGGATCAATACCCAGACGCATGCAACCTGCTGCTCTCCGGGGGGTGTGCGCTGAACTCCCTCTACAATGGCGGCGTCAAACGACAACATGGTTTCGAGCAAGTCCATGCTCCGTCAGCGCCGGCGGATGATGGCAACTCTCTAGGCGCCGCCATCCTCGCCTGGGCCGAGGATAACAAAACTACCCAATTGCCACATGGCCATCTATCGCCTTACCTCGGTTCGTCAATCGCCGCCACAGAGATTGACGCCGTAGTGCGTTATTCCGGGCTTACAGTCACTCCGCTGCCTGAAGGAAGCGTGGACTTGATCGCCCATGAGCTTGCCGCAGGAAAAGTCATAGGGGTGGCCCGTGGGCGCGCGGAGTTCGGTCCACGCGCGCTGGGAAACCGGTCCATTCTGGCGGACCCAAGAGCGCCTGAAATGAAAGACAGAATTAACGGGATCATTAAAGGTAGAGAGTCATATCGCCCTTTCGCTCCCGCCTTACCAGAAGAACTGGTTCAGGATTGGTTTGATGACGCACAACCTTCTCCCTATATGTCTTTCGCGCTTCCGTGGAGAGAAGAAAAGCGCTCTCTGGTTCCCGCTGTCGTGCACCACGATGGGACAGGACGATTGCAAAGCGTCTCCGCCGGCGTATCGCCCTGGTTCCATAGTCTGCTAAACGCTTTTAGCGAAATAACCAACGCGCCGGTCCTCTTGAACACCAGTTTCAACGTAATGGGAAAGCCCATTATCCACTCGGCTCACGACGCCGTTTCGGTACTGATGTCCACAGACCTAGATGCGATTCTTCTGGACGCTCATTACATTCAGAAAAAGAGGTAACGCGGAAGGGATGAAAATCTCCTACCTGACCTTTTACCTTCTGGTGTTTCCGGCGATCCTCTGCCTCTTCTCACTGTGTAGAAGAGTCGCCCCAAGATACGGCAGACTCTGCGTCGCCCTGGCTTCGATGCTGTTCCTCGCCATCGCAGATCGGGTTTCATTTGGCATTTTGCTGGGCGTGGTATTAATCAACTACCACTTGATTCGAGGCATGGAAGTCTCCCCTCATCGGAAACGCCTGTATAAGCTGATCGGGGTCTCGCTCAGCCTAACGCCACTTATCTTTTATAAACTGTTTGGCGGAACGGTCTACTTTGATGGGGATCTGGCTCAGTCTCTCCTGCTTCCACTGGGTCTGGCGTTCTATTCGCTGCAGCAGGTCACAGCGATAGTCGATTCCGCCAGCGGGCAGGTAAAACCAATCCAGATCAGCGATTACCTGTTCTTCTCCTTTTTCTTCGCCACGCTGACCTCGGGCCCAATCATTACCTACAAGGACATGATGGGACAGTTGCAGCAGGACGATTCGTCGTCCATTTCTCCCTATAACATTGACCTTGGCGTCAGCCTGTTCATTCTCGGCTTCGCGAAGAAAACCCTGATCGCAGACCCTATTGAGAGCATGACCGGCGCACTATTGCAGGTGAGCAATATCAATCCGGAAACCTACTATTCCATCTCAGAACTTTTATACATTTTCTGGGGCGGCATGCTAAGTTTTTACTATGTGTTTTCCGCCTACTCTGACATGGCCATTGGCATCGCTCTGCTATTCGGGGTGCGTCTGCCCGTCAATTTTAATTCGCCTCTCAAAGCCAGAACGCCCCAGCAATATGTAATGTCCTGGCATATGAGCTTCATGGCGTTTGTCAGGCAATATGTATTTCAGCCCGTCTATCTAATGCTGAAAAGGACACCGATAAAGGACTTGAATACGCGTTACCTGCTCGCCTGGGCCGGGGCCGTATTCTGCTCCTTCGGCGTGGTGGGCGTCTGGCATGCGCCGGATATCGTTACAGTCGCCATCAGCCTGGGCGTCGCCATTACGATCGTGGGCGTAGAGTCCTCATCGCTTGTATTTAGAAGACGTAAACCCGCCTCAGCTCGCACGCCAAGCCTACTATCCAGAGCTATTTTGCTGACCTTTATCTGCCTCTGCGCCATGAAGTTCACCCACCCTGACTTTGAGATAGTGCAGTCCTTCACCAATATGCTGACTCACAACCCTACTCTTTTCGTGTCCGACAGACTCGATTTCCTGTCAGGGTATCTCCATGGAGCATGGATCGAGTACTACAGTTTTTTTCCCACTCTCACCACAGTCAATCGTTATGAAATAGCACAACCGACGCTTTCGCCGGACCTCAGCATGCTTCATATATTGCTCGTCACCCTGATTACGTTTTACTGCCCAAACTCAATGCAGATTTTCGGTCTGTTGGAGAAAAACGAAGAGGACAATATGAAAGCGCGTTGGAGCAATCGTATGCGCGCCGCCATCGCCGCGGGGGTATTGCTGTGCATCTCCCTATCCTTCACCAATAACGGCTCCAGCTTCAGCTATGGCGGGTAACCAGTGACCCGTTATATTAGGTGCATCGCCTGTGTCGTCTTCCTCTGTTACGCCGTGGTTCTTCCGGTGAATATTTTAATGGACCCACTGGGTCTGGGATGGGTCACGGAGGTCGCAGACGAACCTGCGATTTACGATGAGATAAATACGCGCCTTGACTTTGAAGAGATAAAAACGGCGCTTGCGGAGACATCCGCCACCAAGGTGCTGATAGGGTCCTCTCGCGTCATGAGGGGCTTCGACACCTGCGCTCTTAACTCTGTACTTAACATTGGCGTCAGCAGTATTACTTCCGCGCAAACTGAATACCTGGTCGACTACGCGGTAAACCTGAACAAGTTTGACGCCATTCTTGTGGAGGCTTTGCCATACACGCCGCCAGAGAAGATCCTGTCCGCGCAAAAAGACCTTATCGCCAAACTGATCAGCCTGAGGACATTCTTCATTTCTTCACAGGCCCTATTGGATCAGTTCAAGCCCAAATCTCAGACTAAGTTTGACTGCGGCCATTCCAGCGCCGCAGGCCCCTACTTCACGGAAGTAAGCACATTCGACAAAAGGGTGTACCGGCAATATCGCGATATTTCACGATATGCGACAGACATAGCGCTGGCGATTAAGCGTATACAAAGCAAGGCCAGCCCCAAGACCAACGTGATTCTTTTCATCCCTCCAGTACATCCAGATCTTCTTAACCCAGAAGAAGTTGACCAATTGATTACGGAGATTGACAGGGTGCTGGGAGAGAATAAGAGTCTGGTGTCTTACTCGGAAATATACGATCGCGAGTTCCTGAATAAGCCCAGATTATGGCAAGACGCCAATCACTTTAGCCCGGAGTTGGGAGCCAACTATCTGCAATATCTTGTACAAATCAGTAAGTCAGGAGATAAGCACCCTATGCGCGACCACGGCGACCTTAAATTCAACTAGACTTTTCTTACAAGCATTTAGATTCGCTCTCGCAGCCAAAGCCAGCAAGCGCCACATGGATATCCCCGTACTTCCAAAACAGACGCACCGTCATTGCGTTAAATACGTTTTATGCGCCTTTTTTGTCATGTTGGGGATAGCACAGGCGGCGCTATCCAATGTCGTCCAGGCCCGGGAAACCATTTCCATCGCCACTGGCGAATATATTCCCTGGGCCTCTCAGAAAGGTCCCCATAACGGCTTTATCGGACACATTATTACCGAGGCTTTCAGGCGCCAGGGCATCGACGTCACGTTTGAGTATTATCTGTGGGCGCGCAGTTATGAACAGGCGCGCCAAGGGCTGCACAACGCCGCTTCGTACTGGATATGCAGCGAAGAACGCCAGAGAGATTTCTTCTGCAGCGATCCCGTGGCGGAGGAAGACATTGTCTTTTTCCACCAAAAAACCACACCGTTAGACGACTGGAACTCTCTCGACGACCTTCGCCTATACAGTATCGGAGCCACCATTGGTTATACCTACACAAAGGAGTTTTGGGCGGCGGCGGAGTCTGGCATGTTGCGGGTAAGCACAGTCCCCGAGGACGAACAGAACTTCAATATGCTGGCGTTGAATCGCATCGACTTGTGCCTGATGGGCCCGGTCGCAGGCCTGACATTGCTGCGCCAGAAGTTTCCCAAGGCGATCAGAGAGTCCATCACCTACAATCCAAAGCCCCTCGCCACCACCCGCCTGAGCTTGCTGTTCCCCAAAGTCCACAAGGATTCCGTACGTCTGATGCTGATGTTCAATGAGGGACTCAAGCAAATCCGCGCAGAGGGGATCTATGATCGCTACATGGCGGATCTGCTGGCCGGGAAATATGATCCGAAAAACTAGCCGCCCTGAAAAACGTTGGCGAGGCCACAGATAGTTTTTCAGAGGCTCCCTGGCGGATCAGCCCTGTCTGTAGCGGATATCTCTGTAGAATTCGCGGGAATCCTCATCAATCTCGTCCCCCGCTGCAAACAGCGTTTCCTGTTCATCCTCTGTCAGCGGGGCTTCAACATAAGCGCTTGACGCGGAATGAAATCGAGTCGTACAGATCATCCACTCCTGACTCTGGTTCTTCAGAAATCCCCGCCCTTGATGGGCTCCGCAAAGCCAGCGCTGGCAATCGGTGCAGGCGTTAAAATACTCGCTGTTGTCGTTCATGGCGAAAAACACCATATCATCCAGCGCCTCGCCATAGGCCATCGCCAGATAAGCCGCGCGGTTTTCCGCGCACCCGCCAGTTCCCCAGTCTGTTGTATTCAATTCCGCCATGTTGTAGCCGACATAGCAGCGGCCCGTAACTGCAGATACCGCGTAACACATCGTGAAACCGCTTCTGCTGGTGTTCGCCTCCCGCAGACGACGTCTATACATACGCTGGGCGATCGCTTCGATGATTTGTTTGTGGGATTTGGCCATGGGACACACTCCTTGCAGTGAGAAAGATTGCTCCTTCGGCGCCAAAAAACTGCATGAGCCGATTATCAATATAGGCGTGAATAAACAGGCGAAGCCTTTATAAAAAGATCATATTTTGTACAACCCCACTATCCATACCGTAATAACTACGATTCGCCTGGCCAACGCCGCCCAGCCCCATGCCGATGGGCTATACTTCTCCAAAACAAGAACAATCCGGAAAGATAAAAGCAGGAAGCAACATGGACACTTCATTAGCGCTTGAGCTGGTGCTCAAATTCTGGTTTTTAGCCCCATTGGCGGTCATTATCGCCCTATTACAAACCTCCTGGTTCAACAGCGTGATACAACGCCTAACCCAGCAAGAGGAAGCGCCGACCTCCACGCCACTCCCCATCATGCGCATCGCCGAGACCAACGAACTCAAGCCCGCAAACAGAATCAGAATATGCCCCCAATGCGGCGCACAGATGGTCAGCCGCCGAATCAAAAAAGGCCCCAGCGCCGGCCGCGAATTCTTCAGCTGCAGCGCCTCTCCGAAATGCACCGGAGTGCGGGCGGCTTGATAGAAAAGGCTGTTAGGCGATTGGGGCCTTAAAAAGCCCCCCATACTTACCCGGCATTTTCATCACAAATTGCGTGTGGTTTTGCTCGGAGTTGGCGGCGATGCGGTAGCCGTAGAGAGGCGAGCCAAGCCTGTATATTTGACAACCTATCACATTACCTTTTTTGACTTTTAGTGTTCAGTCGTGAGTTATTTAACGGTTTTTTGTCCTCCAAGGGTTTTCCCCTATCCTCTTTGCTTGATTGACGATAGCCCCTTCCGGAAGAAAAAATCTTGCCCCTCAATCTTCTCCAATTAGGTTCAACTTTAGGGAATAAGGAAAATGGCAGACGTTTATATCGCTAAACAAGGCGACCCGATCAGGGCAATGGCAAATGATTTCCCCGCAAACAACTCTATGACCATGCAGCAGCGTATGGACTATGTTATGGAGTTCAACAAAGATTTAATTAAAACGCCCACCTTTCCTAGAAACGACTTAGTGATTCTGAATCAGGACGTTCACTGCAACCCTATTCTAAGAAACGAATACCAGTCTCTAAGAACTCAACTACAGTGCATGCCTGATGCTGCGTTTAATGGCATAGCAGAGTTAGGTGGTAATGAGTCAATAATCCTAATCCAAGCCATTATGGAGTTTTTGAAAGATCAAGACTGGTATAGCCACGCAGGAGATCTTAATACATTTGGCGGAGCCGGATTAGGCGCCACAGCCACCAGAACAGAAGGTTTCGTCAAAGCACTTAACGAAATTGAAGTGTTATTAGAACAATACGGAAAAGCGCCCAACTTACAAAAAGCCAAGCTTAAGACGCAGATCAAAAATGCGTATAAGGAACTTAACCAACGTTTTGGCAATATCATGCAGCGGTACATTGGAAAAGCTTCTGCAAACCATGCCCGCCATCCTGCGTATAGTTCGAGACGCGCCATGAAATTGGCAAGCCGCGGCCGATATATGACCCTTACAGGTTCAACTCAAGGCAGACAAATAACCTCCGGCCTGAAAGCATTAAACTATGTTGGAAAAGGTTTAGTTTTTCTCGACCTTGGACTCCGAGCCAGAAACATATATCTTGCAGACAACCGATATCGACAAACGATGATGGAGGCGGCCGGTTTTGGCGCTTCATTTTATGTTGGTTACATAGGCGGCTTATATGCCCTCAGCCTCGCCCTCGGCCCACTAGGCTGGATTATAGCTATTATTGTGATTGGGGCAGCTGCTGTATCGTTGGACTATATGGCAAAATATGCAGCTGGTAACACATACGACTTTGTTGATATGCAGTTTCAGAATTACCGAAACGTACCAAGGCTACAGCACATTGCACCTGGCTTTTAATATCAATATAGCAACTTTTTGTAGTTTAATAACAAGGCGGATATATTCGCCTATTCGGCGACAACCCGCGCATGACAGGAGGACACATATTGTCTGACGCCTCACATGAGCTGCTCCTCAGCCCAAACCCACTATGGCATTACTATTGGGTATTTTGGATGCTGGTCTTGTTTTCAGTGCTGCTCATTCAGCTTCCGCTGGCTTATTTCGCCTTAGTCAGACCTTTCGACAAGAAGTTCGAAATGAAGAATATTGTTCTGGAGAGGGGGATTTTCTACGGTAGCTTTATCGTCCGCCTGACCAATTACGTTCACGGGATTGTATTTGAGCCTTATCGCGGCAAGCTTTCCAACCCAATCGCCAGAAAGCTCATTGATGGCAAGTTTGGTCATCAGGATCAGCTGTATGAAAAGAGAATTAATATGCGATCCTCCGCCAATCCCCTTCAAATAGTTCTGAGCTACATTTTAGTAGCCAGCACTATCGTGATGGTCGGCGGCATGATTCCGTTGCTTATCCATAACTTTATTCTCTACCCTGACTTCGCTGCAGCGCATGGCGGCTAAAGTTCCACTACCTTCATGACGACCGCTGTTACTCTGCATTTGTATCGAAGTCCGCACATGAGTTGGGTCCGTGCTGGTAGTATGGCCCCATGCCGCCGCATATTTTGACAGGAGTAACGTATTGCCTGACGCCCCACCTGAGCTACTTCTCAGCCCAAACCCAATATGGCACTACTATTGGGTATTTTGGGGGCTGGTTTTATTTTCAATATTATTAGTTCAGCTTCCTGTCGCCTATTTCACGCTCGTCAGGCCCTTCGATAAAAAGTTTGAGATTAAACATTACACGCTGGAAAAAGGAATTTTCTATGTCAGCTTTTTGCTGCGGCTTTTCAATTACGTGGCGGGGATATTAGTGCAGCCCTATAAAGACAGGCCTTTGAAAGGTCTCGCACAACGATTTGTCAGTGGGCGCCTCAGCTATCAGGAACGTGTCTACAAGAAGACCGTTAACTTTCGCGCCCATGCCTCCGGGTTTCAAATCGCGCTGTGCTATATCATGCTGGTCAGCACCGTCATATTGTTTGTAGGAACAATCCCCTTGCTCATTCATGACTTTATTCTCTACCCTGACTTCGCCGGAGCGCGAAATAGCTAACCTCTTTTACCGTCTTGAGTCACAGAAATTGCCCACGTCGCCCCCAGAGTTCTTGTTAAGCCCGAACATTTATTGGCATTACGGGCTGCTTATCTGGGCGCTGGTCATGTTCTCAATTCTGCTTATTCAGTTGCCTGTGGCTTATTTCTCCATCGTCAGGCCTTTCGATAAGAAGTTTGAGATTCAGCAGTTCACGCTGGAGAAAGGCATCTTCTATGTCAGTTTCCTGATTCGACTATTCAACTATGTATCAGGTATTTTGCTGCAGCCTTACAAAGGCAGGCCTCTTAAAGGGCTTGCCAAAAGGTTTGTGGATGGGCGTTTCAATTACCAGAAAAGCGTTTACAGGAAGACCATTAACTTTCGCGCTCACGCTTCAAGATTTCAAATCTGTCTCTGTTATGTTTTGGTTGTCAGCACCGTCATTATGTTTGCCGGGCTGATTCCATTACTCATCCATAACTTTATTCTCTACCCGGAGTTCGCCGCGGTGCACGGGGGATAAGACTCCGGCGCCCTGAGGGCGCGCTTTACTTGCCCGGCATTTTCATCACAAATTGCGTGTGGTTTTGCTCTGAATTGGCGGCGATGCAGCCGCCGTGGGCTTCTACGATGGATTTGACGATGGCCAGTCCCAGGCCGGCGCCTTCGTCGGTGCGGCAGCGGGAGTCGTCGACACGGTAGAAGCGGTCGAACACGCGGGACAGGTGTTCCGGCGGTATGCCGGGGCCGGGGTTGGCGACGCTGACCACGGCGAAGCCGGGGGTGTCGCACAGGGATACTGAGACGGTTCCGCCTTCAGGAGTGTGGCGTATGGCGTTGGACAGCAGGTTGCTGACCGCGCGGCGCAGCATCATGCGGTCTCCCCGCACTTTGCGGCAGCGTCCCTTGAGGGTCAGCGATACGCCCTGGGCTTCCGCCCAGGCTTCGAAGTAGTCTAACAGGTCCTGCACTTCCTGGCGTAAGCTGACTTTTTCCAGCGACAAGCGTCCCAGGCCACTTTCGGTGCGCGCCAGCAACAGCATGTCGTCAATCATTTTGGAAATGCGCTCGAACTCCTCCAGGCCGGAATAAAGCACCTCTCGATATTCCTCCACGCCCCGCCCTTTGCTCAACGCCACCTGAGTTTGCGTCATCAGGTTGGTGACGGGGGTGCGCAATTCATGGGCGATATCCGCCGCGAAATTGGACAGGCGCTGATAGGAGGTTTCCACACGCTGCATCATGTCATTGAAAGAAGCGGCCAGCTCCACCAGTTCGATCGGCGCGGCATCCAGCTCCAAACGAACGTGCAGCCGGTCTGAAGACACTCCTCGAATACGATTACTGACCCGCCGCAGCGGCGCGAGCCCCCTGCCCACGCCGACCCAAACGCCGCAGATCCCCACCAGCGCCGCCAATAAAGTGGACGCCCATAAGGTATGGCGATAGCTCTTCATGAATTTACGGTGGGCGCTGATTTCAAGCGCCAGCGTCACCAGATAGTAGGAAGACGGCGCGGCTTCCGGCGCGCTCAATTTGAGCCGAATGCCCCGGTACAGATTCTGCCCGTCCCGCCACATACGCAGGTTGTCCGCGGTAATGACCGTGAGCACTTCCAGATCCCCTGGCGACCCTCTGCCGCGAAACTCAGGGGACGCATAGATGACTTCACTGGAGGGCTTGCTGAGTTTGCAGATAACGCCAAGGCGGCCAGGCAGCGCGCGATCCAGCTTGCGCTGCAACATATCGATATCTTCAGCGGGCCAGTGCTGGAACAGGATGTCCTCCACCACCGCCGCCGCTTCCTTCAGCACCGCGCTGTCCTGCTCCATGAAGTGCTGGTCGATGGTGCGCTCGATCAGCCAGCCGAATACCAGAAACACCGCCAGGATGGCGATCCCCACCAGCGCGGTGATGCGGACCGCGAGGGGCAAAGGACGTTTAGTGGAGCTCATTACGCACGTCCAGCCGATAGCCCATGCCCCGTACGGTCTGGATCAATTTAATATCATGACCATCGTCCACTTTCATGCGCAGGCGACGCACCGCCACATCAATGACATTGGTGTCGCTGTCGAAATTCATATCCCACACCTGGGAGGCGATCAGCGACCGCGGCAACACCTCCCCCTGACGCCGCACGAACAGCTCCAGCAAGGTGAATTCTTTCGTGGTCAGCTGGATATCCGCGTCGCCGCGACGGGCGCTGCGACGGGAAATGTCTAACGTCAAATCACCCACGCTCAATTGGTTTCCGCTTAAAGGCGCCAGGCCTCGCCGCAGAATATTGCGCACACGCGCCAGCAGTTCGGAGAAGGCGAACGGCTTCACCAGGTAATCATCGGCGCCGGATTCAAGCCCCTGCACCCGGTCCGATACGCTGTCGCGGGCGGTCAGAAACAAAACCGGGGTGGCGTTGCCCGCTTCCCGCAAGGAGGCGAGCAAACGCCAGCCGTCCAGGTCCGGCAACATGATATCCATCACGATCAGGTCGAACTGCTCCGTCATGGCCAAATGCCGGCCATCCAGACCATTGGCGGCGGTATCGACGACAAAGCCCGCTTCCGTCAGGCCTTTCCGCAGGTATTCCCTGGTTTTCGCTTCGTCTTCCACGACCAGCAGTTTCATGTTGCGCCTCCGGGCTGCATGGGGTTGTCGCATAAGGGACATGTGAGGGGGAATCGAGCCGCGCGTGCGGGCGCGGCGGCGCAAAGATAACCCGTGGCGCCGTGCGTAAAGATGACGGCCGCATTACGACCCTGTAATCCATGCGTCATGCCTCCGTCAGCGCCGACGCGACATAGTGTCGCCATCCTTTTCGAATTACCGGCGCAGCCGGCCTGTTGCGAGGGAGTTGCTAGCAGCGGAAACCAAAAGGATTCGGATTAAGCCGGGCCAAACCCGTAGCGAAAAATACTGTCCGTAAAGGTTTAACGAGATACACACCCTGTAACTGGAGAATTGAAACCATGAAAACCAAAGCAATGATTTTAGCGACACTGATGGCGACCAGCTACGCCATGACTGCAAGCGCCAGCGAAGAAGGCGGCGGCTACCTGTGGGAAAAGAAAGCGGAACAAAAGACGCATTCCACAGCGAAGTCCGGCAGCTCCGTCGCCAATCAAATGGGCCACACTGCGGTTCAGCACAAGCGCTTTATATTTGACGACGCGCCCAGCAACGACACCCAGTCTTAATACTTTTTCCAACACCCTTAGCATTTAGAGCGATCAGACATCACACAACGGTTCCACCTGAGATGTCCACTCAGTCGGGGGCTTCCCAGCCCCCTTTTTTTGAGCGCCAGGCGACTAGCCGCCGGACGGCGCTGCAATGGTCGCCAGCTTTTCGGTCAAATCCTGTAACGCCTCGGCTGCAACGACAAGGGGCACATGCAACCCTGACATCATCAACCTGAACTCCTCCACAGTGAAATCGTCTCCTTCTTCCAACTGTTCCCTGATCAGCTGCAGCATAGGCAGCAGAGAGAATTGCAGATTGGTCAGATGAAGCCCTCCCTGCCCTTCGCGAACCGCCTTCTTGTGCGCCCGAATAATCTCGTTCCAGGGATTATTGCAGGCAAGATCCTTGATGGCTTGCAGCACATCTTTCTCTGACGCGGGAGTCGTGTCTGGCAGTTCCCATGACGGACTGGTCAGAGTAGTAAAATTATAGTTTTTGGTGAAAATATTCAGTTTTTCCAATACTTTGGAAGGGACATTTAAGGTCAGCTCCAATATTTTGGGCGACAGCACAGAATCGCCAGAGCGAGACACAATGCGACCACCCACCTCCTCTTCCAGCTTCCAGGCCAGCCAAGGGCCCTGAGCGACTTGCCTGGCCGCCACTTCACGCAAAACGGGATTAGCGACCACCATGGCAGGGCAATCCAGCAGCGCTCTCCAACTGGCGCTAAGCATGGGCGGAAAACTCACGCCCTGTGAGGCGAGCGGCGATTCCCCTTTGAGCCCAGCCAAGGCCAGCCTCAACGCCTGGATATCCGGATTATCAACGCCGATCATTCCTGCGGTGTTGTGTATCACCGTCTCCAGCAGGTCCTGATTGGGGCGCGGACTCAAAAGCAGCAAGTGGGCGGCGAACAGTCCAAACAGCGGGTTAAAGAACTTGTCTTGCAACAGCGCGTTCATTTCCTCCCGGGTAATGGCCTGCCGCCCCTGCAACAATGCATAACGGGCAATCTCGGTAAGCCTTAAATACCGTCGCAGTTCGTAATGTGGCAGACCCATTCCCGAAGGCGTCATCAACATAGCCCGATCGCTGAAGTCCTGATAACCAAAAGGCCCCTCGTCAGGAAGCTGAAAATAGATCTGACTGCGCCACCCCGTCACAACATAAAAAGGCGTCAAAACCGTTTCGCCCTGCTCATCCTGATAGCCCAGCAGATAGTATCCGGCCTTCAGCTTAAGGTTGACGGCGGACAGCCCCAGCTCCGGCAAATGGACTTCCTTGCGGCGAAAGTCAGCGAGCTGATTACCCATGGCGTCCCGCAGCTGCAGTCGATCCATGACGGTGCGCAAACGGTCCGCGCTTCGCCCCTCGTCGTGATCGGGATGTATGTCCTGGCGCAGACTCAGTAACAGTCCGCCGTCCCATCCCAGTCCCACATCCTCTGGTTCACTTGCAACCAGATCAAACAACGCCGATTGTTGACGCCTGGTCCAATCCTCGCCCTCCTGCACCGGCGCAGGGTTGGCGAAGTCGATAGCGTTCAGAGGCACTGTCAGCGTCTTTGCTTGCGGCTCAACCAGGAACAATGATTCCGTGCGGCCGCCGCCAGCCTGCGCGCGCGCTTTATACAGTCCCGGCGCCAGATCCACCGTCAATGCGCCAAACCCGTTAGCCACCACCTGAAAAGCGCTGTCCACCACTTCGATTTCACCCTGGCGGTCGGCGATATTGACGGTAACGGATGCTTTAGAGTTCGACATCGTCACCTCCGGTTTCAAATTTCTGTTGAATCGAAGCGCCGCCGGTCGCCATCAATAGAGAAACTGGCAACGGCAGTTCAAACTCGCCATCGACGACGGCAATAACCAGCTCCTCGCTGTCGTCGCCTCCAAACTGGGCCTCACGCTTAACTTTTACCTGATCCCCGTTAAGTATCAGCTCGGCGACCACTTCAAACTGGCCGTTCACGATTCGGACTTTCTCGCCATCGCTCCAGTTCTTCACTTTGAAGCGCTGCGGCTTCAACTTACCGGCCTTGCGCTGGAAATGGATTTCGCCAATGGTGGGAACCACCACCTCCGGCGGGTCCGCCGGACTTCCCTCGCAAAGTATGCTCCACTGACTTTCCAGATAATTCTTCACCGCCTGGGAAGGCACCTCCGTTTTTCCCCACTCCGCATGCTCCAGCGCATCCAGAAAAGCGTGTGTCAGCAGCCCGTGCACCTCGCCATTGCGAGCGGCGATGGCGCGCTCCTGCGCCTTGCCTCCTCGCGGCGCCCCATACAGTTCAAACAGCTTTGGCGCGACGCTGACGCCGATATTGGTGGGTTGCGGCAGGGGCGGCGGCATAGGTCGTTGCGTTAATTTCGCGTCACGGCAGCAGTCCATGATCAGCACGATCTCAGAAAACAGCCCCTGATCCTTGGTCCATTGCGCAAAATAGGTGCCGTAGATATTCCAGTTTTCTATCGGACTGCTATTACCTACGAATAACGCAGCATGGGCTTCACGGCGATATTTCTCACAAAAGCCGTGCCCGGAGAAATACAGATAAAGCCGACCTTGGCGATAAACGTAGCCGCTGCGATCGGGCTTGCTGATCAGTTTGAGAAACTTCTTGAAGAAATCCTGGAACAGCGGCGGCATGGCGCTGTCGTCGCCGTCATCCTTCGCTGTCAGATCAGCCAGCGTCATGCCGGTTTCGTCGGATACGATTTCTATGACCTGAGCCGCCGGCACATCCCCGCCGGCAGGCGACGTCAGCCAGTTGCGCATCAGCTCAACGTCACGAACCGGGCCTTTCAGGTCAGGCAGGCGATCAGGGTCCGCATATCGGCTGATGCCCACCAGAATAGCGTAATCATTAGTGGCCATGGCGCTTAGTACCCATGTTGAAGAATGTACGCCACGCTCCCCATGGTGCAGGGGTCCTCGTCATCAAAGTCCCCATGCTTTCGGCCGTCGCTATTGCGGCCATCCCCTGCAACGCTGGGCGACCACACCAGGCTGTTGGGGTATTTGGCGTAAAACTCGCGACAGGCCTGGATATTCGGGAAGGCATCGGCGTTGTAGACGTCGCTCTCGCTCAGATAGCGCTGCATGCCGACCAGCGGCTCGTCCGGTTCGTTCTCCAGCATGCCTGAGACGAAGTACAGCAATGAGCTGCAATACAGTATGGGAACCAGAGTATCTCCCGCCTCACGCTCATCGCACATGGCGAACTGGCGGAAATGACTGATCCTGCCGCCATGTTCAGCGACCGTCGCCGCCATCAGCGCATGGGTGGCGGCCGGCGCTTCGAATAGGACGTCAAACTGCTGATTGGGCAACAGACGGGCGGCGCTTCTCAACAGATGACAGATATAGATGGCGCCGGTGCTGTGTCCGACCAACGTGATTCTGGGCGGCGTCTGCACGCCCTCCAGTTCTTCCTTCAGCGCAGACAGAAAGACATGGCCGCCATATTCATTTCCTTCAGCAAAGGCGTCGGCGGTGTCTTTCTTCATTCGGTCCCACCAGAGCGAGCGTCCAATTTTGTCGATATACAGTTCTCGCAATGCCTCCTCCACCAGAGTAACGTAGGGCCCGTGCGCCCGCCCGGCGCGAAAACGCCGAATAACGCGCAGAACTATAGCGGCGACCACCTTGGCGACTTTCCACCAGGCGATAGCGCCAAACCCTCTGGTGGTTTCTGCCGGCTCAGGCTCGAACAGGCGATCCGCCGCTTCCTTGCTGATCTGCGAATTGGAGGCCACCCTTGTCCCCTCTGACCGCGTGGCCGATTGCAGACCATTTCGCGGCTGCAGGCCGTTATAGACTTCCGTCACCGCCTCCTGAAAGACCGGATCACCCTCTATGCTATCGGTAATATCCGCGTTCAGTTCGTCCACATCCAGCACTGCGCTGCGGGTATTGGCGGCGATCACCGCGTCAGACAGGCCGGCGGATTTATGCAGGGCGTCAGGCGGTGTGTCTCTGCGCCCGGCGAACCAGTCGTCGAACTCCTGCCGCAGCTTGATTTCATTAACCCCCACTCCCCCTGCGCCTTTTATACCAACGCTTGCGGGAAGCTTCTTCAGCACCCATTCGGAGATTTTTTTCACGAATTCCCTGAAGATTTTTTCGTTGGCGATTTCCTTCAGGTTATTCAGGGGGGCTTCGAAAAATCCAGATTCCCACACAAAGAATATGGGATAAGCGCCGGCTTTATCGGCATATAAGGGATACAGTCGCTGCTCGGCCGTTTCCCTGGCGCTGTTTTCGCTGACCAGTCCGCCGTGAAAGTGGATGACGATTCCCGCCGCCGGGTTCTGTTGCAGCGCCTGACGCACGATATGGCGCACGTCCGCCGCAGAGGTGGTGGATGCAGGCTGTAATCGCCCGTCCGCCAAGTGGATGATATGGTTTTTGGAAATGAACATGCGCACCTCCTTCAAGCTGACCCTGCCATGACATGTTCTCAGAAGCCGCCTTCCATAACGGCGAAGGTTCATCCCGCATCGGCTGCTGAACTTCCCTTCGCGTCCATCGCCTACAGCCCGCAAATACATCCGGCGCCCAGGAAAGGCGTTAGTTTTAGTATAGATGAAGAAGTTGTTTTGTGAGGGGGATTCCCCCATGCCGGGGAGCAGGCGCAGGCAAGACAGGGCCTGAAACGCTCAGACCCTGTTAAGAGATAAAACGGGCGCTATTTCACTTGCGCGCTGTAGTTCACCGGAATCCACTCAAACGCGCCGCCGTCCCGCTGCACATGGCCGACGCCAGGGAATGGAATGTGCGCTGCGCCCACCAGGTAACCGTCTTCCACCGCATCGTTGAAGGCGGCGAGTCGTTGACGGGCGGCTTCTGGCGAGTCGACGTCGAAATCGATGGTGATTTCCGGTCTGGCGAACTGGATGTCCCGGATATGCAGCAGATCTCCCAGGAAACGGATGCGCTGTCCCTGGCTTTCCACTTCGTACACCGTGTGTCCGGGCGTGTGGCCATGCGTGGCGACGGTTTTGACGCCTGGGAACAACTCGCCATCGCTGTTAAAGGTTTTCATTTTATTGGCGTTCATATAGGGCCTGACGGATTTCTCCGCCCAGTCGAAGCCGCGTTTCAGGGTGTCATTCACCTTGGCTTTGTTGGCTGGATTCATCCAGAAATCCACATCGTGCTGATCCACATAGACCGTCGCATTGGGGAACGCCATCTTGCCATTGCGAGTCAGCCCGGAAGAGTGATCGCCGTGGATGTGGGTCAGCAGTACGGCGTCGATCTGCTCCGGCTGGTATCCGGCGGCTTTCAGGTTGTCCAGCAAGTGGCCGCCCTTGTCGCCGAAGATATCCCCTGCGCCAGTGTCCACGATGGCCACATGGTCGCCGGTGTCGATCACGAAGGTGTTAATGGAGGTTTCCACCTGCGGCCCCAGATAATGGCGGGCCAGCAGCCGCGTCACTTCTTCCGGCGTGGTGTTGTTCATCAGTTTGGTGAAGTCGACCATCACGGAGCCGTCGGAAACCGCCGTAATTTTGAAGTCGCCCAGCTTCATGCCGTAATA
The DNA here is from genome assembly GCF_029813005.1 of Hahella sp. CR1. Lineage (NCBI taxonomy): Bacteria > Pseudomonadati > Pseudomonadota > Gammaproteobacteria > Oceanospirillales > Hahellaceae > Hahella > Hahella sp. CR1. The sequence goes on along the minus strand of NZ_JAPELK010000010.1, from coordinate 157,828 downwards.
GCCAGGGTTGCTTTGCGCCGCCGCAACAGCCTGGGTGGATTTGGCGTTCGTAGCGGATTCAGCGTAAGCGGATAGCGTCGTCATAGATACTCCGGCGGTCAGTAACGCAGCGCCCAGAAACAAACTGCGCGCCAGGGGTGTTTTTTGAGCGGTGTGGGAAGTATGGAAAGGGGTGCGGAAAGAAGAGGTAGACATAGTATTTCCTTAAAAAATTTTTACTGCGGCGCGGCGATTTCGCCATTGCCTTTGACCGGATGCAATGATTCAATATTCGCAGTTATCACTCAAATCGATTGTTACAATAATGAATATCACTGAAAGAGATTTTAGGGGCGTCGACCTTAATTTACTGGTCACCCTGCTGGTTTTGCTGCGTGAGCGCAGCGTCACCCGTGCGGCGGAAAAACTGCATCTGGGGCAACCTGCGGTAAGCGGGGCGCTGTCGCGACTGCGCGAGCTGTTTGACGATCCGATTCTGGTGCGCACCGCGCAGGGCATGTCCCCCACGGTGAAAGCGCTGCAACTGGAAGCAGAGTTGCTGCCGGCGTTGGGGAAAATCCATTCCGCCCTGTTCGAGCCGTCGACCTTCGACCCCGTCACCAGCGAAGGCGTCTTCACTGTAGGCATGTCGGACTGGGTGGAAGTCTGGCTGGGGCCGCGTCTAATCGCCAAGCTGCATCAGATGGCGCCGGCGATCCGCCTCGCCATTAAATCCGTCGACCCTTTTCAGGGACCCGCCATGCTGGAGCAGAATGGCATGGACCTGGGCGTTTCCTGCTTCATGGACGGCGGACCCGCCTGGATGCTGCGCAAACGCCTGTGCTCCATGGGCTTTCTTTCCGTTTACGATCCCGCCCAGGTCGCCATCACAGAGCCCCTCACGCTGGAGCAATATGTCAGTCACCCGCATTTGATGGTGACTTACAAAGGCGCGTTTGAAAGCAATGTGGACGTCGCTCTGGCGGAAATGGGCCTGCGGCGCACCGTTCAGTTCGCGCTGCCGCGCTTTTCCACCCTGCCCCCGATCCTCAAGCGGATTCCCGCCCTCGCCACCGTACCCAAGGTCGTCGCCAGTTGCATGTGCGCCGCGTCGGGGCTGCGCGCGACGGAGCCGCCACTGGCGCTGGCGGACACCAGCGTGGATTTAGTATGGCGCGCCACCCGCGATAAAGACCCGGCCCTGCGCTGGCTGATGTCGGTGATAGAGGAATGTCTGCAGGAGGCCATGGCGCTCTGAAAACGCCTCTAACTAAGATCCTAAGCGTTTGTTTTTAGTGACAACTTTGCCTGTTGCCAGCGAGCTGGAAACAGGCGTAGTATGAATTCGTCCCCCTTTTTATTCGCCTTGTCGCGCAACGATAGCGTCGCCTGACGGGGTCGCTGCAACATCGTCGATAGGGTTCGGCGCGTGTGGCGTAACAGGCGGGGCGGCTTACGAAGCCCGTATATCGCTGCCAGAAACATGGATTGCAACGGAAGGAACTCGATATGTGGCGAAATCACCCTTTTGCTCTCGGCATTACCGCGATCACTGTCGCGGCGATTTTGTTCGGCGTCGCCGGCGCTCTCGCCAAAGTACTGTTCCATGCGAATATCTCGCCTCTGGATCTAACGGCGGTGCGTTCCCTGGTCGCCTGCGCAGTATTTTCGCTGGCCATGCTGCTGACGCAGCCCGCCACCTTTCGGGTCAGTAAATCGGCGATTCCCCTGCTGATCGCCACCGGCCTGGCTTTCACCGCCGTGAACATCACTTTTTACTACGCCATCAGCATGATCAGCGTGGCGGCGGCCATCACCCTGGAATACACCGCGCCATTTTTCGTGCTGTTGATCAGCGTCGCTTTCGCCTCACGCCGCGTTGACTTTCGCGACGCAGGCATCGTCGCTTTGAGCGTGGCGGGCTGCTTCCTGCTCACCGGCGGCGAAGCGGAGTTGTTCTCCCTCAACGCGGGAGTGCTGGTGGGGTTGGCCTGCGGTCTGGCGTTCGCCATCTTCAATATGCTCGGCAACGCCTGTAAGCAACGGGGCGTCGGCGCCAGCACGGTGACGCTCTATGCGTTTCTGGTCAGCTCCCTGCTGTGGCTCGCTGCGCTGCCCGCGCTCAGCGTTCATACCATTGATTACTCCGGGGACGTTGTCCTCTACATCGCGTTCATCGCGATTATCGCCACCATCATTCCGTATTGGCTGTTGATGTACGGATTGCGTCACGTAGACGCCCTACCCGCCACCATTATCGGCATGTTCGATCCTCTGGTGGCCGGGCTGGCCGCTTACGCGCTGGTGGGCGAACGCCTGACCGTCGTCAATATGGTCGGTATCGGCGTCATCATCGTCGCCGTCTGCCTTATCACAATAAAAGAAAAAAACGCCCAGTCCTCGTCCCAGAAAAACAAAGCGAAAAAGGAACTGGACGAGTCCTCAGGGACGCTGCAAGAACCCACTCAGAACGCCTACTAAATCCACAGCCGCCAATGCCCGCCACGGGCTCACGGCGCTGAAGACGAAAGGGATACGCCTCATGGAATAGCAGTAACACAAACGGATCAAAAAGGAATTTAGTCATGGATAAGAATCACTCAACGCTGTTGAACGTACATCTGATCGACGCCGCCGAAGAGCGGACTGATAATCTTCCGAGTCTGCGTCTCTCCCCCGATGTAGACCGCAAATCCCTCCCGCATATCCAGGCTGCGCAGAGCCGGCTGGAGAACCTGTGGGCGATGGGTACGGATTACTGCCAGGAGACGATTCGCCGGGCTCAGGCGGAGAATCGCCTGTTGCACCTGGACATTGATATGACCGGCGAGTGCAAGCTGAAGTGTTTCTATTGCGACCGCACCCCGGACCGCTACAGTGATGTGCCGGACCGGATAGAGCTGAACACGGAGGAGCGCAAGGACATTATTCTGCAGGCGCGCCGCCTGGGCGCCACAACGGTGGAGTTTCCCGGCGCCGGCGAGCCAATGATCGATCCCGGCTTCTGGGAGATCGTCGAATACATTCATAGTCTGGGCATGACCACTGTCCTGTTCACCAGCGGCTACCATTTGGACGCCGCCGGAGCGGATCGCCTCTATGAACTGGGCGCATCCGTTTTCCTCAAGTACAACAACATCGACACCGCCGTGCAGGATCGCATGGTGGGCGTACGCGGCTATGGGGACAAAGCGCGCAGCGCCATGGGTCTGCTGTTGGATCGGGGTTTCAACCAGTCGATTCCCACCCGCCTCGCCATCGACGTGGTAGTGACACCGAAATTTCACGACTTGGACGATGTGGCGGACCTGTTTCGCTGGTGCCGGGACAACAACGTGCACAGCTACATCATGACGCTGATCCCCGAAGGCATGGCGGATCATAAATCCCTGTTGCTGGAGAAAGAGCGCGCCAACGACCTGATTGAGATGATGCGCAAAATCGACGAAGAGGAATACGGGCTGATCTATTCCCCCAGTCGTCCCATGGGCGGCGGATATCGCTGCCGGCAGGTTAACTGCGGCCTGTTCGTGAATCTGTTTGGCGAAGTGTACGACTGCAACGGTCTGTCCCGACTGGTCGGCCATTTGCGTCAGGATTCGCTGGAAAATGTATGGAACTCCGCCTATGCGGAAAAAATCCGCACGCCGGATCAAAACGGCTTCTGCCTTGTGCGGGAGCGCCAATGGCAAGGCCGCGACCTGTCCGCCATGAACCGCAAAGTTGAAGAATACGAACGCTGGCGCGCCAAACACGGCGACGACGCAGTGGTGGAAAGGGCTAAACAGGCGGTCGGCATTGGCCACGTGGAGCTGACGCGCAAGGGGGCCATGGTGAAAACGCAAACAACGCAACCGGTGTGATGAGGAAGCCGCCATGTACGAGAGAGTTGTCAACGATCAGTCGCTGAAATGGGTGTCCGAGGCCTGGGTCAAGGATGTAGAGGACGCCGCCGGCGCCGACTTCGGTTCAGACTTGATCACCTTTGTGGAGATTCCTTTCGATTTCGCCGTGAGCCATCGACCCGGAACCCGATTCGGACCCGCAGCCATTTTGGAGGCGCTGAACGGTTTCAGTCTTTATTGCACGGACAAGCGCGCGGACCTTTCTTCCCTGCGTTTTCGTCGCGGCGCGCCGGTGCCCGTCAGCAATGACATTCACCAGACCTATTCCCGCATCGAAGAAGCCGTCACGGCCCTGCCGCCCTCGACCATGCCGGTATTCCTGGGCGGCGATCATTCCGTCACTGATCCGATACTGCGCGGACTTCTTAAACGTTCCGGCGGTCAGCGTTTCGGTCTGATCGTGTTTGACGCCCATTTCGACTCCCGTCCCCCGGTGAAAGGTCAGGAGCACTCGGGGCATTGGATGTATACGGTGCAAGACGTGTACAGCCACGCCAGCAGCGTACAGCTGGGCGTCAACGCGCCGATTTATTCGCGGGAATATATGGAGCGGGCGGAACAGGCCGGCGTCATGGTGCGCACGCCCTATGAGATCCGCCGCGACGGCTGGCGTAACACGCTGGAGGAAGCCATCGCCCACGCCTCCCGCGATACTGACGGCGTCTACGTGTCCGTAGATATCGACTGCCTCGACCGCGCCTTCGCCCAGGGCACCAGCGTCCCTAACGGCTGCGGCCTGATGGCGTACGAAGTGGCCGACGCGCTCTATGAAATCGCCCGCAAAACCAAAACCATCGGGCTGGATATCGTGGAAGTCAGCCCGCCCCTGGACGACGCCTCCAACACCGCAGAAGTCGCCGCCCACTTCGTCATGAACTACCTCGCCGGCTTGACCGAAAGACGACGCGACTGACCGATTTAACCCTTCGTCCCCGACCGGGCCCTTCCGCACTCGCCTGTCGGGGGCGTTTTTTTGCGCCCTTTCTCTGTCACGTTTTCTCAATCACACTTTCTCTGGCGCCTATTTCAATGTCGTAGCCTTCCTCAAGCGACCGACTGCTATACTTCTACCGAACCCAGTTTGTCCGATATTTTCGGCGTTTGTTAGAGCGCGCAAATCGAGTACGTTCATGCCTCTTATGCGATTCATTACACCCTTGCGCGGACTCAGCGCCTTCGCCATCCTGCTGGCATGCAGCTTATGGCGACCCACCTTCGCCGCCGACTCCACCATTCGCATCTGCACACCCATCTGGGAGGGCTACACCAACCCGGATGGCACGGGGTTATATCACGAACTGTGGAAGCTTATTTACGAGGACAACGGCGTCTCTGTGGAAGTGAGTTACATGCCTCCCAAACGATGCCAGGCCAACGTGCAAACCGCAAAACTCAACTTCGACGCCTTTCCCGGCGCTTACAAAGGCATGCGGGACATTTATCTGCCTCGCTGGCACATCTATGTGGGCAGCCTCTCCGTCGCTCACCTCAAGGGAACAATAGATCACTGGATCGGCCAGGAGCAATTGAGAGGACAACGCGTCTCCTGGGAACCCAACTCTGGATTCGACCAAAGCGGCATCCTGACCGTTCCCGTCCAGGTCCACGAATTCGTCGACATAGACGCCGCCCTGAAAATGCTCGACCTCAGACGCATCGACTACATCCTCGACTACGAAGAACGCCTCGTCGACGCCGTCATCGACACCCGCCTGGCCCACCGCGTCGTCATCCAGAAAGACGTCATCCCAGGCGCAAAATTCTACCTCGGATTCAGATACGATGACGAAGGACGAAAATTCGCGGAAATATGGGATAGGGAGATGGATCGCTTGATGGAGAGTGGGAAGCTAAAGGAGCTGTTTAGCAGGTTTAATGATCCTACGTTTGAGTAATTAATTCTCTTTCGTACCATGTAGAAGCAGCGCTATTTGCGCCCTAATATGTTGCTATATTCGCTCAAAAACCTGAGTAAATGCACTTCCCTCAACCTCTTGACAGCCATGCACTTATCAAAAAGAAGACTGACACTGTTCTATACTTGCTAAAAAGTATGCAGGAGCTCTCTCAATATGGATGTCACATCACTTGATAAATCCCGCTATTCCGAATGGGTTATTAGAAACTCTCTGTACTGGTTGACTGCCGTGTCAACTTGGAAGCTCGAAGAAACCGCTACTCACTGGGAGATAACCCTAGGCAAATCTGGCAGTGAATCCGAACAGGAATTAAGCCGCCTTCTTAACGACTACGTGCTACGCGAGCGTCTGATGTTGCAAACAGACTCCATCCGTCAATCGATCGCTACCTCTGTACTTTGTGACATTCAGAGACGGCTTGCAAAGTGAAGCTCCTACCCTTCAACTTTGATCGATTGGAAAGCGGCGATTACTTTCTCAGCAATATGGCTGGCTTTCACAGTTTCTTGGCCCCAAAGGAACTACATGAGCTAATTGATTTTTCGAACGCTTCATGTCCATCTACCAGTAAGCACCTACAAAGCAGCTTGTTTATTGCGCCTGAGGAAAGTGCGGACGCATCAGTTGCTGCAATGGCTTCAGCCCTCGCCCGAAAGCTTCAACTTGAATTTCAGTTCAAACCAACCTTTATGATCGTCCCCACACTACGATGCGATCACACATGTCGCTATTGCCAAGTAAGTCGTGCTCCAAAAAACGGACTCAACTACGACTTAGCTATTGATGCCATTCCGAATATCATAGGGGCTATAAAAAAACTCTCCAGCCCGCCATATAAATTAGAGATTCAAGGTGGTGAGCCTTTAATTAGGTTTGACCTTATCAATAGACTCTATAGTGAAGCTGAAGAGCAACTCGGCACGGACACCTTTGAGTTTGTTATTGCAACCAGTCTTTCCCTACTTGATGAGAACACCTTATCTTGGGCGAAGTATCGAAACGTTTACTTTTCTACCTCATTGGATGGCGACGCCGTCATCCATAATGCGAACCGTATTCTGCACAGTGATAACTCCTTTCAACGTGTAAAGTGGGGAGTCGCTCAAATACAAACTGAGTTAGGCGCAGACAGAGTAGCGACTGTCACAACAGTGACCAGAGAGTTGCTAAAAGATCCAGAAGCTCTGGTGGCAGCTCATCTTGAAATGGGGCTTTATGACCTATTCGTTAGGCCAATCAGTCCATATGGATTCGCAAATACAAATTCTGCTCCATCCTATTCGATACCAGAATATATGCAGTTCTACCGTCATCTTTTTAATTGCATAAAATCTCACACTAGAGAGGGTGAAACCTTAATTGAGCATTCCGCAGCGATCCATATAAAACGCATTCTTAACCCGGGATTCAGTCTATATGCAGACTTAAAATCTCCAAGTGGACTAATATTAAACTGCCTGCTATTTAACTATGATGGCAAAGTCTACGGCAGCGATGAAGCGAGAATGCTCCAGCGTGTTCTTGTTGGTGTCGATTTATCCTGTGGTGACATCAACGCAATGAAGCTAGAGGATAATACACTATATACAAACATTCTCGGCAACACCTTAAATCTACTTCATCCAGGGTGTGAGCAATGCGCCTATCAACCCTTTTGCGGCTCCGACCCATGCCAGTCAATCAGTGTTCAAGGTGAGCCCATAGGCGACAAGTCCTTTTCGTTGTTCTGCCAATACCATAAGGCTATGTTCCGATTTCTACTTAACGAATTCCATAATGACGCCGCCAGCCACAAATTACTTAAGGAATGGAGTCATGGTTAAAGCGCTCCGCCAAGATATGTTTAGTTTACCCAAAGGAGCAGGTTCATCAGCGACATACGTAATCCTCCGTAAAGCACCGCCGACGAATGAAAGCTTATTTCTAGAACAAGTTTTAATTTCGCCTTCAGAGAGTTCAGTTTCTAAAAGGGATCACTCATTCATTTCCAGATATCTAATTGACCCAGATCTTTATGCATCTGTTAATGATGGCGATATTGGTTTATTTACCGGCAGAGGGTTTCTGCGAGTTGCGTTAACCAGTCGAGCTAACCACAATACTTTGCTTGTGACAGAACGTTGCGATAATTTCTGTAAGTTCTGCTCACAACCTCCCAAGAATCGGAATGATGATTGGCTTCTGGTTCAAGCTGCCATGGCGCTTGCTGCATTCAACACTTCATCGCAGGTAGGCATAAGTGGAGGAGAACCTTTAATATATCGAAGCAGCTTTATTCGATTTTTGAAATTTATTGCAGAGCACAGCCCTAAAACACCTCTCCACATACTAAGCAACGGAAGGGCCTTTTCCGACTTAGACTTCACACTCGACGTCGCTTATCAATGTCAAGATAAACTGCATAGTTTTGGCATACCTCTTTACTCGTCAGTAGCCGAAAGTCACGATTATTTGGTGGGAATTAGGGGCGCATTTCGGGAAACAATTAAGGGATTAATCAATGCTGGAAACAGCGGCATTCCTATAGAGCTCAGAATAATTCCAACCAAATACAACTTAAGTGACCTAGAAGCGACTGTCCTGCTGGTTTCCAGATGCCTTTCTAACCTATCACAGATATCAATAATGAACTTAGAGCCCACAGGATGGGCAAAGCAAAATTGGCATGATCTATATGTTGAGCCCGTCCGTTACATCAGAGAGTTAGCCAGCGCAATTGATGCGGCTGAAAGAGCTCACATACCAATTTGCTTATACAACTTCCCTCTCTGCCATCTACCAACCGAGCTACATCACTATGCAGTCAAATCAATCTCAGATTGGAAAAATTATTACCCTGAAGAATGTGAAGGCTGCAGGCTAAGAAATCAATGCGGGGGCTATTTCGTATCCTCACGTGGCGTTTTTCATCAGAGCGCAAGGAAAGTACCATGAAAAAGAAATGGAGTTTAGCGGCGCTTTTGCCAGGTTTTCTAACATTAAACACATCTGGAGCATCTAATTATCCAGCAGATGAATCAAAGCCGGGGACAAGTGAGATTGGCCTAAAAGGGATAGTGATTGCTCCATTAAATGTAGAAACACCGTTATATATTGCTGGGCATCGCAGTCACAGCAGCCATAGCTCTCATCGTTCTTCTTCTGGATCATCTGGACATAGCAGCCACAGTTCACATAGCTCCCATAGGTCGTCAGCCGGCTCAGGCAGCCGTAGTTATAGCCCGCCTCCGTCAGAATCTACTTCTCCCTCCTCATCTACCCCACCCCAAACTTCTCCTTCATATAATTCTGATCCTTTAGGTCAACCGAGCACACCCAGCTACACCACCCCCAGCCAAGCCGAGCTAAAGAAACAGCAGCAAATAGAGCGAGAAACATTGATCAAAAGGGTCCAGCTATCTCTTAGCATTTTGGGTTACTACGTTGGCTCTATCGACGGAATTCTTGGGCCCCGGACAAGAAGTGCGATAGTACGTTACCGATGGGATAAAGGCCTGAATCGTGTAGAGACTATTGATTCAGAGCTGTTGAACTCACTGGGAATCGCAGCGCCATGAAGGGGACCGTATTCAGATATATCGTCGGAGCTTTTTGCTTGGTGTGGCTAGCCAAAAATGCTCTGGCTCCTGTTAGCGCTTATATTTATTTTCATAGTGATTACATGAGGCTAGCTTCTGCTTGCGCTGATGCTATGGATGAAGGCTGGTTTGCGGAACAGGAAAACTCTCCTGAACTGAACAAAACTACAAAGGTCCATCTACTTAGCTGCCATGAATATGATAAGACCCGCAAGATAATGCTTATTATGGGCCTCAATGAGAATGTTCTATCTTATCTTGGCTTAAAGGCACTGGAAATTAACTAGCGTTCAACAGATGAGCTGGTAGAACAACATCGTTTCAGAGAGAGATAAACACATTGTCTAGTCGTGTTTTCATCACATTTCTTCTTGTTTTCATCACATTCAATGCTCTAGCTTTGTCTTTAGACCAACAACTTAGACTTATTATTAACGAGTATGATTTAAAATCAGAGACTTGCAGTATCAATAAAGACCTGATCAATGAACGACTGACGCCTATTGGAGAGATAGTATTCAATACACCTGTTCTCAGCGGAAATAAGGATACATCCTGTTCTACTTGTCATATAGAAAATAAGCATCTTACTGATGGGCTCTCTATCTCTATCGGCGTAGGAGGCGATGGAGAGGGGCAACTACGAATGAGCAGTGGAGGCATAATTGTCCCTCGAAACTCCTTCACCTTATTCGGCCGGGCCTCCTCGCACTACCAGACCTTCTTCTGGGATGGGAAAGTCCAAGAGGTTAACGGAAAGATCTACTCGCCGATAGGTGAAGGATACGCTCTAGGTTTTGGTTCCACCCTTGCCGTCGCGGCGGTATTGCCAATTCTCGCTAGAGATGAATTCCTTGGCTTGCAATCATTAACTCAGTCCAACCCAAATCTGAATCAGATTAACGAGGTCTACTACGGAGAAAAGCTAGGTGCCGCCAATAATGTTCTGAGACAAATTGTCTCGGCTCCGAAGGACGAAAACAGTAAAAAGTTGGCGCAAGCTCTGTTAGAAGCAGGAGTTAAAGAACCCGACATACAGACTATAGGCAACTCCCTTGCTAGCTTTATCGCCAAAAGAGTTCAGCAATGCCAGCCGACTCACTGGGACAAATATATTTCTGGTGAGTCAAGTGCATTAACTGATAAGCAAAAACAAGGCGCTGTTATCTTTTACGGAAAAGGTCGTTGTGCAGGTTGCCATAGTGGAAGCCTATTTACCGACTTTAAATTTCACTCAATAGGCGCCCCGCAGGGTGAGTTTGGTCCATATATACATCGTCAGGATATTGGACGCGCAAATGTCACTTACCGCCTTGAAGATCGCTTTAGATTCCGGACTCCTCCTCTCATTCATGTTACAAAAACAGCCCCCTATGGGCACAACGGAGAATTTAAGACAATAGAGGAGATCGTTCTCTTTCACATTAATCCAATTCCATACTTTGCTGAAAACGGATGGACTTCCAAGCGCGAATTACTACAGTACGGAAAAATTCTATCCACACGATCAGAAATGCTTGGATTTATAGATATTTCAACAAAAGAGGAAATGGACGAACTTCTTCAATTTCTCTTGGCTCTGTAGGTATTGTGGTACATACAGAAGCCCCTTCCTTTTCCTTCCAAAGAAGTTTTAATGCAGCTACATACCTCAGCGTAATTATGCTTGGCATGTATGTTCTTCACTTTAGAGCCCTCTCCACCATCGGCGCCTTCTCCAACTCTGTATCCCACTCAGCCCTACTCTCGACAAAGATATGCGCATTCGGTTTTATCGTGACTTTGCTATCAAGGCTGCCGGCGGGAACGGCCAGGAGTTGGCCATTCATCTGAATATTCGGCAACGCTGAACCGCAGTGTGAACAAAAGCTTTTGCAGTGTTGGGTTCCTGGCAGCATGAACGTTTTGACCTGCTCTTCACCGCTCAGCCACACCAATTGCGCCGAGGTAGAAAATAAGTTTGAAGCGTGCGCCGACCCGGTGTCTTTGCGGCAATGCTCGCAGTGGCAGAGATAGAAACTTTCAAAATCGCCCTCTATCTCAAATCGTACTTCACCGCATAGGCAAGAGCCGTGGTGTCTGGCGCTCATGTTCAATTCCATCCAATAGTCATTTTGATTCTTACAAACATAGGAGCCCCCTAATCCTTAGACGCCCCTCCCTCCCCGACATACTGTAGTTCCTTCATCTTAAGCACGCGGGTGAATTCGTCGAGGCTGTCTTGTTCGTCTTTTGTCAGGGTGACGCCGCTGCGTTGCGCTTCCCTGATTGAGGCGATTCTTTCGCCGAGGTAATTGATGTCCCTTTTCAACTCATTACGCGAGGGGCTGCGGTTTTCGAAGGCTTTGGTGACTTCCACCAGGCCCGCCATGAGGGAGCAGCTGTCGTGGTAGGCTTGCATGTCCAGGACGGCCAGGGACAGTGGGTAGTCCGCGGTGGTGTTTTTCATACCGGCTTCCAGCACGGCTTTGTGTTTGGAGCGGGCCACGTCGATGGAGCGCAGTATGGTCGTGCCCAGGGCGTCTGCGTAGACTTCTTTGTTCACTAAAGATTGAATGCCGGACGTGGCGGTGGCGGCTGCGGCCAGATTGCCGGCGGTTTTGGCGTGAGACAGCACGGAGGCGGTTCCTGAGAACAACATGGCGGCCGAGCCCGTGCCCACGTTCCAGGCGTTGGCGTTTGAGATAATGCCCGCCTTGTGCAGGGTGCATTTTCTATCGGATAGCGCGATCGCTTGAGACATCACCTGATTGCGATAGGTTTTACTGTTGCTTTTCAGGTTCAACTGAGACAAGTCGATCATCCCTTCATCGGTGATATAGGGATGGGATGAGGAATTTTTCGCCGGCAGAATCAACTCACCGGGCAGATAATTTTTGGCGATGGACTCACACCCGGACAGTATAAGCGCGGCTGCGATTAACATGATTTGACGCATCATCCTTATCACTCCTGTTGACTGACATTTTCTGATACCTATCCCTACATTCCCACTTTCGCGCCGCTCACCTCCCTAAACACAACAGACCCACAAATTTTCCACTTAAATCAAAGAGTAGCTCACACTTGTGTCCGAGACCAAACAGGCACGAGGTTTACTGCCTCTCCTGGGTGGCCACGGTAGCTGGAGACGCTTGCAACGCCTGCATTAACAGGCTGCGCACCTGGTCATGGTGATGAAATACCCTGCCCATATCACGTACCGACCAGGAGACATTCTCCAATACCACCAAACTGATTTTGCGTTCCGGGAAGTAAGACAAGGTTGAGATATAGCCCGGCACATAACCGCTATGACTGTATTCACGCGGCCCCTGTCGCGACACTTGCACGCCATACCCGTATCCCAGCTCTCCCCAGCGGTGGCTGCGCGTGGCTGACGCTTGCGTCATCTTCCCATACCACTCCGGCGCCAAAGCGACGCCTTCATGCAAGCACTGATTCCAGCGGACCAAATCCATCGCCGTAGAGACGACGCCCGAAGACGGCGCATGCTGAAAAGAGCCTTTTATATCCGCCGCAGCCAAACCGCCTTGCTCGTCCTCGCTGTAGCCCTGCGCCAATCCGTCGGGATAGATCGCATTATTCGCCTCTGGAACGACGCTTTCCGTCATGCCGCAACGCTCAAACAATTTCGTCGCCAACTCGCGATAAGAACGTCCGGAGACTCGCTCAATCAGTTCGCCCAGAATCTCATATCCATAATTGGAATACGCGAAGCTGTCGCCGGGCTGAAATTTCAGAGGCGCGCCAGGACGAGTGACGCCGGACGTATGATTAAGCAACTTGCCTACCCGCACTTGCTTCAACCAGGGTTCAGATAGCGACAAGTCATAGTCAGCGAGAGACGCATTTAATCGGAGCGCTGCAGCTTGCGCCTGCTGCAGCGTCAGAACGGCGGTGATTTGCTTACTCAACGAACCGATAAGGAAGCGGCTGTTTAGAATGATTGGCGTACTCGCGCCATGGGCGTAGCTGAACAGAATACGCTCTCCTTGTGCGATCACCACAACGCCGCTAAATGGTCGCGTCTTTTGGTCGGACAGCGCTGCTGCTAGTGTCTGTTCATTCAGCATCGTCTGCTCATCCAGCATCGTCTGCTCAGACAATGTCACCTGTTTATCCAGCGTCAGTTCGCCCATGGCTGGCGATGCAGCAACGGCTTGCGAGGTATGCGCCAGTGTCGTGACCAGACAGACAAACAGCCATATCTTCATATCCCTGAAACCACTTATTCCTCTCTCCAACTCGGATTTCGACAAAAGAGAAATCTAACACGAATGAGAATCGAATCTACCACTATTTTTGTTTATATATCAGCTGGTTACATTTTATGCATGGCGACAACTAGCCTATAATGATCAAACCGCGATCAACGAGACATATCCCTCAGGGGCGTCGACTTTTATCCCCTGAGGATCAATGGGAGGGAGGTTACGACGATGAAAAGCGACCCGAAAGTCATCACGCATCTGAACACTGTTTTGGGCAACGAATTAATCGCCATCAATCAATATTTCCTGCACGCCCGCATGTATAAGAACTGGGGCCTGGAAGAGCTCAATGAGCACGAATACAAAGAGTCCATCGATGAAATGAAGCATGCGGACAATCTGGTTAACCGCATCCTGTTTCTGGAAGGCCTGCCCAATCTACAAAAACTCGGCAAGTTGCGCATTGGCGAAAACGTGCGCGAAATGCTGTCCTGCGATCTCAGCCTGGAAATGGACGCCGCCAAAGACCTGCGCGCCGCCATCGCTTACTGTGAAAAACATGCGGATTATGTGAGTCGGGACCTGTTCCAGGACATTCTTGAAGATGAGGAAGAACACATCGACTGGCTGGAGACTCAGCTGGATCTGATGGACAAAGTGGGCGAGCAGAATTACCTGCAGTCTCACATGTGAGATCGCCGCGAGCTTACTGCTGCGAGGGCTGTTGGTAGCGATAGCGTTCCAGAATACGGGCGTACACGCCGTCGTCCTGCATGGATTTGAAGGCGGTGAGCCACTTCGCCGCTTCCAACGGCCCCAACCCTGGCGAGCCCGCCAGATAAATGCGCACCCGAATGCCCACGGCGCCGCGGCGTAGTGCATCGTCAGGATATCCCAGGTCCCGTTGCGCCTGCCGCATGACATTCCAGGAACCCAGCCAGGCGTCAATGCGCCCCGCCGCCAGTTTCCGCACGTTCAGCTCTTCCGTGTAGACTTCCTGCACATGAACCAAATGCTGATCCTTGATGATCTGAGCGGCAGCGCCGCCAATTAATACGCCAATATTCAGCTTCCTGGCCGCGTCGAAATTGGAAATGTCCGCCTGACTTTCACGCAAGGCCGCCAGCAGAAACTCTTCCTGCAGTATTTCCGTCAGCCATTGGTAATCCCGCGCTCGTTCGTCTGTGCGGGCCACCGGAACCATCAGCGCATCCTGAGTATTTTTGGTCTCATGCAACGCCCGCTTGAAAGGCATCAACTCAATTTCCCCGGAGTGGCCCACTCGCTGCGCCATCTCACGCAACAGGTCACAGGCCACGCCGCGCACTTTATCTCTTTCCATATAGCAGAATAATGGCGCTTCGCCGGCGATCAGGCGCGGTTCAGCCTGTAGCGGAGAGGACATCAAGGCGAGCATAAAAATCGACAACAACAGCCTGTAACGCATCGCAGGTTCCCCTAATCAGGGTAATGCGCCAATCCCGGGCGATCTGATTTTTGCAATTGAAGCGGAGCCGGAGATCAACCTGTGACAGGCATAATCCGAGGTCCTGATTAACTAAAGGTAGGAGCGCAATAACGCCAAGTCAAAGTGAGTGGTCTAAACAAACCGGCTATTTCATTGATGGAAACATGAAAAAGCGGCTGGTGGCTTTCCCGCCGCTTTTCGCCATTACGTGGACCTGGATTGTTGGTGATGTCCGCCTACGAGATTGTCTAAGATGTCCGTCTATGAAGAGTCGCCTCAGCTTACGTCCGCCGCTTCCACCTGTTTCACCGGACGCCCCTGAGGTGGGTAAGGGTTCTGAGACAAAGACTGTCCGGACATTTCCGCCAGATACGCCAGACGAGTCTTCGCGGCCTGCTTCTCTTTAGCTTCTCCTACCAGAACCGCTCCCCAGGCGCGCAGACGCTCAAAGCCATACAGACAGACGCCTACCGCGCCCACCGCCATCAGAACGCCAGCTACGCCAAGGGTGTGACGCTCTACGGAGCAGGTCCAGATAAACTGTCCCACACACAACACGGCTACGAATAACAGCGTTGGCTTACGTCCAATCAAATCTACGATATAGGCGCCCAAAGGAGCCCCCAGTGCGACAATCGGCGCCGCCGCCAGCCAGTTTTCATACACGCCCGGCTGCATGCCGGTAGATAGATTTTTCACCACCACGCCCAGCACGGAAGTGAACGCCATAATCACAACGGAGGTCGGAATCGCGATCTTGAGGTCCGCGCGGCACAGCAACACCAGCGCGCTATAAATCACCATGTCGATGCCAACGCCAGTGACGGAAGCGACCGATGCGCCAGCGCACAGGCCAAGCATGGCGCCGACACGAAAATCCCAGTTCTCATCAAACTCGGTCATGCCGCTATGGCCGGCGATCTCACGAATACGATACAGGTGCAATATGCCGAAACTGGCCCAGATCACCGCAAACACGACCTTAATCAACAAGCCAGGAACATAAGGGGCGATGAAGAAAATTCCCAAAGGCGTGCCGATCAGTGCGCCAAACATAGCGCCGAACAGCATGGACCAGGCGAGAGGCTGGCGACGAGCCAGTATGAAAATGCTGGCGCTGGTCATCCCGATCGCCTGTACGGCGAAACTGAAGTCCCGCCCCAAGGTCGCCGGCATATCAAACAACAACACCAACACAGGAAACCCAACAGTGCCGCCGCCCATGGGCGTAGAACCAGCGGCGTAACTCCCCAGCGCCATCGCCAGAGCGATAGGCCAGTGTTCCGTCACCGCTCCCCATTGATCGAGGCCGAACACCAGGAACGCCCAGATGCTATAAAAACCAACCAGCCATAACAGCCAAACCCAAATGAATTTCTTACGCGGCGCTTGTATCGTCATAGAAGTTACCAGGCGTTAATTGCAACTGAGCCTAGATACTAAAATGACGCTCCTACTGGCTGCTATGGACAAAACCGGGACTTACTGTCCCGGTTTTGGTTATTGTCCTGTGTGACTTTTACTGAAATTCCGACGGGAAGACGTAGAAGACAATGCGTTCGATGCAGCCGTCTCCGTCCCGGAAAGGCTTGATCAGAGTCTCGGTTTTCAGTGAACCGCCGTCCTTGCGACGCAGATGCAGCTCACCCTCCCAACATCCCCTGTCCACCACATCGGCGTAGAGCGCCTGATAGGCTTCGCGCGGCTGCTGGTCCGACCGCATGGTGGAAGAAGCCACGCCAATCAGCTCATGGGCTTCATACCCCAGCCAGAAGCACAGCTTTTCATTGATATCGGTCACCACGCCGCTGCGATCGATCACCACCACCCCTTCCCTGGCGTTGTCGAGAATATCGCGAAACGTCTGCGCATCCTCCCGTCCCGCCGCGGAACGCAACGACTGGGTCACCACGCGCACCAGGTCTTCGTCGTCCCAGGGTTTGGTTATAAAAGTGCTGACGCGGGCGCTGTTGACGGCGTCCCGCAACATGGAGAATTCACTTAACCCGCTCATCAACACTCTCTCGATGCGTGGGTACTTGTGACCGACTTTTTGCAGAAACTCTACCCCGTTCATGTAGGGCATGTTGAAGTCAGTGATCACCACGTCGAAATCGTGCTGCTGCATTAGCCGCAGCGCAGCCACGCCATCATGAGCGGAATGAGTGCGGTAACCTCGTCGGTGGAGTAGACGGGTCAGGGATTGAGTCACCCCGGGTTCATCATCAACCAAAAGGACTGCGCCGTTCATAGAATCACCCTCTTTCACCTGATTGTGATTCAAGTCTAGGCCTCAGTCCCCGGATAGTAAGCGAGGATTTGGTAAATTAGGGAAACGGTTTGTTATCTCTTATGACCGTATTTGCAGCGCTCCCAAACCCAATAATCCCAAGCCGATAAGGCTGAGCCCGAACACCGCCGCCACAGTCGGATTGGCGGACGCCGAGGAGCCTGACACCGACTCTGTCGCCGTGATCGCGGCGCCTGTCGACCCAAGGTCGGAGGTTTTGCAGAAATCTGTGTTTACGTATAGCCCACCGCCGATTCCGCACTTGCCTGCAGGTAAACGATCAAGCTGCGGCTCTTCATAGCCATACTTGATATTCATGCTTTCGAGGGGGCGTTTTAGATCGTACTCCGCAGAGTCCGTAGAGGTGACATAAGCCGCTTCCGCGTCCCACGCCAATAACAATAAAAGCCATAGCGATATTGTTTTCATGGTGTCCTTTCCTTGTAAACCGCAAAAGCGCTTCCTGGTTGTTCCAAGATCTTCGAACGGCATTACTCCATATGATTAGATTATTAATCCTTTGGTTGAATCCCGTCCATCACTTTTTGCGACACAGGTCACATTTTTAATAGAAAACTTAACAGTGTAAATTTATAAAAAAGGAAACGCTTTCATAACTCGGAAGCCTTTCCACCTCTCGTTTCTTCCAATAAGCATAGCGCATACCAGCTTAAACGTTTTAGTAATTTTACGTATGGGATGTGTTACAGAAAGGTAATTAAAGTTCAACTCCCTGGTAACAAGGGCTGCGCGGTTAGTGCGCGGTATACATCTCTATTTTGGTTCTCTGGAAATTATAACGAATGAAAACACGTAGCATTGCTTTGGTATCGGTTTTGGCTTTGCTCACAGGATGTGGCGGCGGGGGCGGCGGATCAACGGCTCCCAGGGGCGTTAACGATCAGGAAAAGTCTTTGGCTTCAAAGGCATACAGCGCGGTTTATGTTCCTATTGCGGAAGCCCGGCTCTACACACTTTCCTCAATCGAAATGAAGAGCAAAGACCTTCCGACAATAGTGGGTGAAACGAAGACAACGTCATGCCCCAACGGAGGGTATTACACTGTGCAGAATCTCGGGGAGAAGGATGGCGCCCTGGTGTTCAAGCAAAGCTTTACTGTCTGTTCTATGGAATACAGTATTGGCGACACCCTGACATTTATCTCAGGAACTCGCGAGGTGACGCTAAAAGTCATTAGCGTTGATCTTCTAAAAACTACTTTTACATCCGTGTATGACGACGTCGCAATCTCTCTTGACGGCCTCTTCTTTGAATACTCAGGAACGGTGAAATCGGACACATCCCGATCATTTGACGACAAATATCCAATCAAGATGATGACGTCTTTGTCCGCTGACAGCTTGTTAACGTCAGGCGCCACGACATTCAGCCTCAGCGCCACTCACCTGAACAGTTCACCTTACTTTATGATCAAGCCCAACCTGGTTTTGCCGTACGAGATGAAAGTCGAGCCGGTCGGAGGAATTTGGCTCACTACAACTGGCCTGAAAGAAATTGCTGTACTCCCAGGTATTTCAAGTGGCCCGCCCTCAGCATTTCCTGGTGAGAGTGCAATTTTGTTCACGATGGATACTGGCTGGGTGCGCTTTAGCACCACAGATGGCAGAGGAACAGACATCAACACCTCTCGCATCAACGACCACATCAGCTGGTACTAAGCAACCATGAAGTTCAGTCACTTGCTTCTACTTGCATTAACGTCGCTCTCCGGCTGCGGCGGAGGGGGCTCCGCCTCCTCTTCCGAAGACAGTCAACGCAACGAACTGGCGTCCCTGGCGCGCAAGGCGTATCACGTATCCTATGTGACCATCGCCGAGAGTCGTCTGTATAGCTTCTCCGCCATGCAGAACGCATTCGCGGATCTCCCCGACGAGATACAGACAGAGGTTACCACCAACTGCCCCAACGGCGGCTATTACGACATCGCTTACAAAGGCGAACGCAACGACGGTCGCAGGGTGAAAAAACTCTACAGCCAGAGCTTTCACGGCTGTGTGCTGAACGTCGGAGTGGATGGCCTCGTTGAGTTCGTCAGCGGCGTCCGCGACCTGGAAATGTGGTCGGAAACCTTGTGGACGCCCAGCACCGATGAGGTGGGCGTCACCTATGACAATGTCGCGCTCAACATCGACGGCAAGGCGTTCAACTTCTCCGGCAAGCTGCGCGTGTCTGTCGGTACATTGACACAGGATCAGTATCCGCTGGACTTGCGTATCGATCTGCTGCCAGGCATGACGATGACCGTGGACGGAACCGCCTATCACCTCAGTGGCGAGGCGTCTCATGATTACATCAGGCCGCAAAAGAACTCGCCCAATCTGATGAAAGTTAATCCTGATGGCGGGATCTGGCTGAACGTAGTGGGAAAAGGCGATTTCGCCGTACTGGCTGGCGCACAAGACTCTGCGGACCTTTTCGTGCGGGAGCTGCCGACTGTCGACGCCATCGACACCGGCTGGGTCAGATACGCGCAAGGCGACATTAGAGGCGAATTTAAAGTTCAACGCCGCAAAGGAGAGATTGTCTCCGCGCAATAACCCCCTTCAACGATTTCGATCGACCGCTCCCGACGCATTACGGTTTGCTACTTATTCATTGTCGGGAGTGGCTTTTTTTTCAGCGCCTGGTCTTAATTACCCGTTTTATCCGCTTCGCTTTCCTGTGTTACGTCGCGTCGCTTTCTTTATCCTGAACTTGTCTTTTAGGCGGTTCGGTTCGGCTACAGGCCCAGACCTTTATAAGTGTAATAACCGGTAATAATCTTGCGTTCGCCTTCTTTCAATACAGTTGAGCGGTGTAATGCGCGGGAATCGAAGATAAACATCGTCCCTTTCTTGCCGGTAATGGTCTTTTCTTTATATTTCCAAAGTTTTCGAATCGTCGCCGCTTCATGGGGCCAGAACATGCCGGAATAGTCGGTCATTTCTGTGTAGCGGTTATTTTCGTCGGTGCGGAAGTGCAGAAAATAATTGTATTCCGGCCAGTAACGCCACAGATGGTTCTTGTGGCTGCCCAGGGTAATCGTAGTCGGCGCCTGGTTTTCTGTTACATCAGTCAGGTACACCCACACTTTAATGCGATGACGCCAGTCGTCAAAGTGGTGGTGGTTGGACTGGGAGGATGTCCCCACTTCCCTCTTCTCTTCATAGAACGTTTTCAGCAGCTCACACTTACTGGAGCAATAGCCTTTGATCAGGCTGAGGATCATCGGGTCCTCGAAAATCTTACGGGTCATTGGCGCCACAGTGGCGACATCATAAACCCGCGAAATACCCGTATCGATGTGGCCATTGGCGACCAGGGTAAGATCCTGACGTCTCTTGGCGGCCTCTATGTCCTCCAGGAACTCGTCCACCTGCTCCGGCGAAAAGTATTCCTCGAATACCACACAACCGTCCCTGTTCAAGGTGTCCAGGTGCGCTTTGTACTCCTTCGCCACCGGAAAGGGGGAAAGCGCGCAACGAATTTTGTAGTCCAATTTCTGTACTAAAAAATCCACCATTGAATCTTTAGCGTACAAGCTCAGCATGTCAGACTCCTTCGGCTATGCGGGCGTCGCCGATAATCATAATAAAAATTAGCTTACCGCTCACAACTGCAGAATGTCAGCAGGCCGCTAAGATATAGCAGAGCGAACGCAAATGACTGTAAGCCTGTGTGGAAATTTGCAAGCGCTATCCCCCGTCCGGATACACAGATAGGGAGCTGAATCGTCTTATGTATCAGAATTTGACAATACATGTCTCACAAAACTTCCATCACTTCCTCGCGCCCTTCGCGATCACAGTTAATAATCTAAGTTTACTAATCATTTCCAATTATCGCCGTTATGCAATGGCGAAGAATTTAGACCATGCTATTTTCTATGGCGGATTTGTACTGTTTGTCACCAAGTGAGGTCACTCCAGATGTTCATAGATAAGAACGAAACAGCAGACGTAGCCGCGAAAACTGTTCCCTTCGTCAAATACACTTCCTGCGGCAATAACTTCGTTATTGTTGACGCTACCGAGGACAGCGTATTGGCCGAAATGGAATGGTCGGCTTTCGCTCCCAAGGCCACAAGCACGACTTTTGGCATTGGTTGCGACAATCTGCTGGTAGTGCAACGATCAAATGCACGGACGCTGGACGCGATCGCTAAGGATAGAAACTACTGGGACGCAAAGCCGGATTTATCCGCTGCGGACTATGTTTTCAGAATGTTTGAGCC
This sequence comes from Hahella sp. CR1, assembly GCF_029813005.1. Classification (NCBI taxonomy): domain Bacteria; kingdom Pseudomonadati; phylum Pseudomonadota; class Gammaproteobacteria; order Oceanospirillales; family Hahellaceae; genus Hahella; species Hahella sp. CR1. The sequence goes on along the minus strand of NZ_JAPELK010000010.1, from coordinate 136,241 downwards.
CAACGGCGAAGAAGCCGCCTGCTGCGGCAATGGCTTGATATGCATCGCTGATTTTTTGCGCCGCAAGCACGGCGTGACAGTGTCCAATATCGCCACTGAAATCCCGTTGTCCACTCCCAACATCATTTCCATCGGCAGCCTCGGTTACGACGGCAGCTGGGTCAACCTGGGCATGCCCCGCCATACGCCAACCCAGTTGGTCAACCGCGACAGCCTGCATCCGCTGGACGACACGATCGACGTTATCGAGGAACTCACCATTCAGTTCCGTCGCGACGATCTGAAGCCCTATACGGATGAATCCACGCTGACCATTAAAGGCTATCTGGTGTTCACCGGTGAACCCCATCTGGTGATTTTCCCGGATCATGACTTCTCCGTGCCCGAGCTGGCCAACTTCATTTTCGGCGCCACACCTGAAGGTCATGCGCCGGAAGACAGACGCCGCGGTCTGGGCGCCTGGCTGGTGCATCGCATCGGTTCTTTTATTAACAGCCGCTGCCGACACATTTTCCCTGAAGGCGTCAGCGTCAACTTCGCCCGTATTCACAACCTGGACTCCGTCTCCAACCGTTGCTTCGAACGCGGCATCAATCGTGAGACCCTGGCCTGCAGCACCGGCGCTCTGGCGGTGGCCTACGTGGTGCAACAGTTGTTCTCCATGCCGATCACCAACATCAACCTGCTGCCTATCCGCTGCCGGGAGGAAGATCCCGATGCGGTGATCAATATTCAGCAGACGGAAAACGGTTGGGTGCTGACGACCAAGCCTTACATGTTGTTTGAAGGCCAATACCGTATGCAGCCGATCAATGTGGTGGCGCAATCCGCCAACGAGTACCTGATGGCGGAAAGCGAAGCGCGTTTATACAAACAGCAGCTCACCCTGGAGGCGGCGAATTCGTCCATCATCCGTAAGCGTTTGATGACTAAGCAGTAATCTGATTTTTCCGTAGTAGCCTGGAGGTATTTCAATGAGTTACGATCGCCACACTTAGCTATGAGGACCGTCACTAAATGGACGCGCTAAACCCGATGCGGTTTTCCGCAAGAATGACGTTATTGCTGATTCTCACACTGCCCCTCAGCGCTTTCCTTTCTTATGTTGTGTTCGAGCGTTTGCACGAGCAGCACTTTCTGTCCGCGTCGCTGTTTGACGCGGGAATCAAAGAGAGCCGTATCCAAAATACGACAGATCTTGAGGATCTGAGTCAACGTCAAACCGAGTTGTCGGAAAAACTGCGCGCCTCCGCCGTGTTCAAGGCCGCCGTCCAGAATGTGGGCCAACAGACAGGCGATGCGTCCTCCTTCGCCGGGCCGGAGCTTGCTCTGGCCCGGAACGGCGTCGTCACCCTGAGCACTGACGCCAGCCAGATCGGCGCCGACCTTCCCAATGCTTACCGCTTAAAGCGGCTTCCTGGCGACGAACTGAAGTACGCAACCACCCAGGATCGATTCGAAATCATTCTTTCTTCGACGCAGCCAGATTTTGACGTCACCCTCATGGTGACCCTGGACAAGGCCGTTACCGCGGCTAATAGCGAACAGCACGCACGTCAGGTGTGGGAAAGTCTGGCGCGAGGATTCGCAGCGGGGTTCGCCGTACTGGCGGGCATGACGCTGCTGCTGGTTTTGCTGAATCGCGTCGCCAACACTTCGATTGAGGAAGGCGACAGTAAAGGCGCCCGTCGTTTCGCCCGACTCGCACGCGCCGGGGCCGGCATTCTCACCGCCGCCAGCGCCCATGGAGCATTGTTCGTCACCGCCTGGCTCGCCATTCAGGCTGACCTGACCTCGGCGCAGGGCGACGCCGCCTACAGCGGCGCGGAGTTCATTGCGCTGGTGGCGGATAACGCCACCATCATGTTGATCGTCTTGCTGATCGCAGTGGAAATGTCTGTGGTTTTGTTCGCCGGACGCACGCCGGCGGAGCCCTCACATCCCCCTGCCCCTGCGCCTCCTGCGTCCCAACCCGCTGCATCTGAGCTGTACAAAGCCATGCGGCCGGCGATTTTCCTGTTTCTGTTCGGCGTGGACCTGTCCATGTCGATACTGCCTTTGCACATGGAGCGGCTGTATGACGTCATTCCCGGCGTGTCCAGAGAGTTTGCGCTCGGGTTGCCTGTTGCGGTGGAGTTTTTATGCGTTGGCGTCGCCATCTTTGTTTCCGGCGCCTGGCTGGACCGCAAAGGCTGGGTTCCGCCCTTCGCAGTAGGGCTGTTGCTGACGCTGGCGGGCGGTCTGTACTCCTGGCAGGCGCCGGATGCGCTGCAATTCGTGCTGTCCCGCGCCATTCTGGGCTTCGGTTACGGACTGACGTTGCTGGCGGCGCAGGGCTTCGTCGTGCGTCACACCGACACCCGCACCAAAACCCAGGGGCTGGCGCATCTGTTCGCCGGCCTTTATTCAGGCAGTATCTGCGGCGCCGCCACCGGGGCCCTGATCGCCGAACGCTTTGGCTACGAGGCGGTGTTCCTTACTGGCGCGCTGCTGGTGTTCACCGTCGTCGCCTATGCTGTGATCTACTTGCGCCGGGGCGTATCCGGCCCCGCCGCACCCAAAGCCGCCGCAACCGGTTCAGGCGCTCCTGGCGCTCATGGTGGACAGATCAGCATCTGGCGCTTCCTGGGCGATCGTAATGTGATCGCCGTCAGCCTGCTCAGCAGCCTGCCCGCCGCCATCGCCGCCATTGGCTTCATGCACTACTTCACGCCGGTCTATCTGAGCCGCATTGGCGCGCCGGAAGCCAAGATCGGGCAGATACTGATGCTGTTCGGGCTTTGCATGACGTTTCTCGGTCCCCTGGTCGGACGACTGGCGGATCGCATGCCAAGCAAGAAAATTCCCATTTTTATTGGGGGATTGCTTGGCAGTGTCGCGTTTCTCTCTTTTATCGGCCTGCAGGGCGTCGCTGCGACCTCTTGCGCCGTCATTCTGCTGGGATTATCCAACTGCTTTGTGCTGTCCTCCCAGAGCGCCTACGTCCTGCATCTGGACGTCAGCAAAAAGCTGGGGGAAGGCAAAGCGCTCGGCCTGTTCCGGGCGTCCAGCCGTATCGGTCAGATGCTTGGCCCGATGTTGTTCGCCGGGCTAGTGGGGTTGTCCGATATCCGTCACGGCGTGGCGGTATTGGGGGGCGCGTATCTGATCACTGTCATTCTGTTCCAATTACTGGCTGCGCGGGAGACGCCTGCCGGCGACAGCGGCAAGACCGAGGAAAGCGCCGCGCCGGCGCAGCCCAAGTCGCAGCAGTCGCCCTCCCGTCAAAGCCAGAGCGCTATTTCCAGCCGCAGCAAAACCGCATAAGGATCTCTTCATCATGGAATCACTCCTGTCGGAAAGCAGCCTGACCGATTCGCTGCTGACCCAGATTCGCGCGCGTCTTCCCGTCGTCGACGGCGCACTGCAAGCGCATGCCCGCTCTCCGGTCTGTGACTATACCCGTAGCGGATTTCGCATCGCCCCCAGCAGTTTTCAGCCTCGCCAGGATCTGGCGGACGTATTGCAACGCTATGTCTCGCCCCTGCTTGGCGAAGCGGTGGCAAAGGCGGTCAGCGCGGACATTCTCAGTCATCCCGTCGCCCTGACCGCCAATCACCACGGCGTGGACTATTTCGCCCAGTCCGTGCAAGGCACGCTACTGTTTGGACTCTCCACGGGGGCGACTACCCTGCCCGTGTTCGCCTGCGCCAATATTCCCCTCAACAATCTCACCTATCCCCGGGGAATGTTGCTGTATCCTGAGGCGAAGTTCGCCGAAAGCGCCGCCAATGGCGCTTTTCCGCTGAAAATACCCCTGTTTCCCGACCGCCTGAAGCGCACCATCGTCGCCCGCGCCCCCGCCCTGGACGCAACCATGCTGCAAAACGCCCGGAAACGCCTGCGCGCCGTCAGCAACGACGCCCCCCGACTGGCCGAGGCCGCTCTCAGCCTGCTGAGGGAGGAATACGAGGCGGAAGCGGTGATGGCCGCCGCAGACTATTCGGACCAGGCAGTGATACTGAACCAGCGTGTCTGGAGCCGTCTGTTCGCCGCCAACGTATCCGCACCGACGCTGGTCTATCTGGAAATGGAAAAAATAGCGACTATGCTTCTGGAATATGACTTGGCTAACCCGGATAGTCTCGCTTCCATTCTCTTTTTCGAGCAGCCTTTGTTGCGGGCTCTGGACGCTGAACTTAAGGGAGTCAACGGTTCCGGCACCTTTCTGTTCTGGGGCGTTGACGACGCCGGGCGCAGAGTATCACTCGGCCTGACGGCTGAAGACGGAGGCGCGGCGACATTGCGTGCAGTGGACGGACAACAAAGCGATTATGCAGTTCCCTTGACGGCCGGCCCGTTATTACAGGAACTGCGCTCAGGTCGTCTATTGCCTTCATTATTCACGAATTTTCTTGTCATCGCCCTGGCCCGCGGCGTAACCTGCGCCGGCGGTTACTATCAGGCTTCCTACCTGCCCCGGATGCAACGCGGCGTGCTGAACGCGCTACAACGCCATTTTGGCGAAGACGCCCGCTTTCAAGCCATCGCCCAGGCCTTCACAGGATTCTATCTGTCAGGCATGCAAACCGTAGTCACCCGCACTCGCGACGATGGCTACGTGCCGGCAGGGCCGGTTGAGATCATCGCCGCCGGCGGACTGGACGCCAGCGCCGTGGCGCGTATTCGCGCCATGACGGTGGAGCAAGCGCATATCGCCTCGTTGCTGGAAACGACGGCGGACGTGATGACTGGTCAGGGGGCCATGCCGGAAGGCTGGGCCGCCACCCTTGCGCGCGAGTGCCGACATCGGCTTGCGGGCGTCCCGGTGACCATTGAGGCTTGAGAACGCCATCAAGGTCTGAGAATGCCTGATAGTGCGCCATTAAGAGCGCAATAGAAACAAAGGGTTATATGGAAAAGTTGCAGTAGCGCAGTAAAGCAGTCAAAGCGAGTGAGGTGTTAGGGAACTATAATTGCGAAAACGAGTTTGGGGAGCATAAGGAGAACAGCGAATGAGGATAAAACTTTATCTGGTCGCTCTGACAACACTGACATTGACGCTGTTCACCAGCGTCGCCACTGCGGCCACATCCGCCAAGGCTGAAGCCGCTTCGAAGTTCAGCATGGAACCGACGACCAATCAGGGTCAACGTTGGCGAATTGGCTACTACGAAGGGGGCGAGTATCCGGATTATCAACGGGAGCTGATCGTCACGGTGCGCTCGTTGATGGATATGGGTTGGATCAAAAAGGCGGACATCCCTCCCCAAAAAGGCGATCAAACCAGCGATCTATGGCGCTGGCTCTCTGAGTCGGCCCAGAGCGATTATATCGAGTTCGTCAAAGACGCCCACTATAACGCCAATTGGGACGACAACCTGCGCGCCCAGATGAAGACGGACATCATCAAGCGGCTCAGCGAAAAGAAAGACATCGACCTGATGATCGCCATGGGCACCTGGGCGGGACTGGACCTGGCCAACAACGAACACAGCACGCCGACCTTGGTGTTTTCCGCGAGTGACCCTCTTTCCGCCGGCATCATCAAAAGCATCGACGACTCCGGTTATGACCATTTGCACGCCACCATGGACCCCTTCCGTTATGATCGCCATATCCGAGTGTTCCATGACATTACCGGTTTCAAAAAGCTCGGCATCGCCTACGAGAATACCCAGAACGGCCGCAGTTACGCAGCCGTGGACACCATCGAGGCGTTGAGCAAAGAGCTCAAGTTCACCATCGTGCCCTGCTACACCAAGAGCGACATCGCCGACGTCAGCATGGCGGAGCACAGCGTCATCGACTGCTTCCAGAAGCTGGCGCCGAAAGTGGACGCCATTTACATCACCGAACAGGGCGGCGTCACCCGCAAGACTTTGCCAGTGATCGTGAAAACCGCTCAAAAATACAACGTGCCCACGTTCTCCCAGTCCGGTTCCGAAGAAGTTCGCTATGGCGTGCTGGCCAGTCTGTCGCAGTTCAACTTCAAGTATTTTGGCGAGTTCCACGCGCAGACCATGGCCAGGATATTCAATGGCGCCAAGCCCAACGAACTGCCCCAGTTGTTTGAAGAACCGGCGAGAATGGCGCTTAACCTGAAGACCGCAGAGATCATCGGGTTCAACCCCTCCCTGTTGTTACTCGGCGCCAGCGACGAGATTTACAGAGAGGTCGAAACGCCCCAATAAGCGTAACCGCCCGCTCTCAGAGCAGAGCGGGCGCCAGCAAGATGGAGCATCTCATGCGCAATTCGATCATCAGGATTGTCTTCCGCTTCACAGGCGTGCTGGGACTCACTCTCCTGCTCGCCATGACGCCTCCTGCCGCCGCCTCGCACCCGCCTGATACGCCACAGGCGCAAAATCCGCCCGCTCACGCCCCATGGCGACTGGCTTATTACGAAGGCGGCCCCCATGGCAACTATCACGACTACCTTGAAGCCACCATCCGCGGCCTGATAGCGCTAGGGTGGATCGAACCGGTGGAGCTGCCAAGCAGCGAAGCCGACGCCCGCACGCTCTGGACCTGGCTGGCGCATAACGCCAAAAGTCAGTACCTGACGTTTCTGGACGACGCCTACTACTCCGCAGACTGGGAACAGGATTCCAGGGAGAAAATTCGTGCGGATATTATCGACAGGATGAACCGGCAGAAAGATATCGATCTGGTCTTCGCCATGGGCACCTGGGCGGGTCAGGATTTGGCCAATAATCGCCACCACACCCCCATTTTCGTGATTTCCGCCAGCGATCCGATTCAGTCCGGCATCATCAAAAGCGCCGAAGATTCCGGCTATGATCACGTGTTCGCCCGGGTGTCGCCTCAGCGATACGAGAAGCAACTGCGGGTGTTTCACGAAGCGGTGGGCTTCAAGCGCCTCGGGGTGGCCTACGAAAACTCCGTGGATGGGCGCGCCTATGCGGCGCTGGAGAATATCGAAAAAGTCGCCAAGGAGAATCGCTTCAAAGTGGTAAGTTGTTATACCCTAAGCGATATTCCGGACAACAGCAAGGCGGTGGAAAGCGTACTTTCATGCATCGACAAGCTGGCGCCGGAGGTGGACGCGCTGTACATTACCATGCAAGGCGGCGTAAATGAGCGCAGCATTCCGAAAATAGTTAAGATCGCCAATAAGCATAAATTGCCCACTTTTTCCCAACTGGGCTCGGAAGAAGTAAAATATGGCGTTTTGATGAGTATGTCGCGGCCGGACTTCGAATCCGTCGGTAATTACCTGGCTTCCTGCCTGGGTCAGGTTATAAACGGGGCGAGCCCCAGAGCCCTGAAACAATTGTTTGAGGAGAAGACCAATATATCCCTTAACCTTAAGACGGCGGAAGTCATTGGCATCTACCTGCGCGCAGACTGGCTTGCCGCTGCAGACGAAATCTTTCGAGAAATACAGGTTCCCGATTAAACATGGTTCGAGCTAACAGCCGTTTTTTCAGCCGCTACCGTTTTTACTCGCTAAGAACCAGGATCATTTCTCTCATCCTGTTGATCATGTCCATAGCGGCGCTGTCGATTCTTTATTTCACGCATCGTGACGTGGGACGCGCGATGCTTCACGCTGAAGAATCCTCCGCGCAAAACGTATTAAAGCTGGTCGAGCTGAATATCAAAGCCGGTTACGATCAGCTGACCGGCGACAAAATAGAAATCCTCTCCAATCTGCAAAGCGACTTGCAGAGCGTGTCTGAAATCGCGCAGTCCTCTTTCAAGGTGTACGGGGATTTGTACAAGTCAGGCAAGGTCTCCCAGGAAGAGGCCGAGGCCATGGCGTTCAAGTGGCTGCGGGACGTGCGCTTCGGCGAAGTGGAAGTCTTTGTGTTCAACCGCCAGGGCGGGGTCATGGCGCACCCGGACCCCAGCGTGGAAGCGACGTACATCACTTCACTGCGAGATTTTAAAGGCCGCGTCATCTACCAGACCATGTCGGACGACAATCTGGACTCTTCCGGCGACAAAGCCATCTTCAACTGGCGCAAACCCGGCAGCGACCGCGACAGCCGCCATATCGGCTACTTTCTTCCCCTGCCCGACTGGAAACTGACCCTCGTCGCCATGGTGGACTTCGAATACGTCGAAGCGGAAAGCCGCAAGAAAATGAGCGCTATTATCGACAGTCTGCGTAAGACGTTCCCTGACATCAAAGTCGCCAACACCGGCTACGCCTACCTGTTTGACGGCCAGAGCGAAGTGCTGGTGCCGCCTCCAGGCGCCAGCGGAGAAGGCGAAGCGCCCAAGCCATTGAATGGTGAGCAACGGGATCTGCTGGCCGAATTGATCGGGCAAATTGGGGCGCAGGAGCAAATCGGCCAGGTGGTGTATCACTACCACGACCCCTTTGTGGCTGGCTCCAAACGCGATGAAGAACGTCAAGTCGTAGCCTACGTCAGCTATTTCAAACCTTTCGACTGGTATCTCTCCGTGGTGGTGCCGGTTGAGGAAATCTCCGCGCCGGCGGAGAATCTGGTGAAGAGCCAGAGCCTTGTCATCGCCTTTTTCTTCATTGGCAGCATTCTCGTGGCCTTCATCTGGGTGTCGCGTATTTCCCGGCCATTGGACTTCCTCACCAATTACGCCAAACAATTACCGTCGCAGGACTTCCTCAAGGACGACCAGCCGAACAGCACGATTCAATCGTTGGCGGTGCGCTCTCGCGATGAGGTGGGACGTCTGGCGGAGTCGTTCATCTTCATGGAAGTGGAGCTGAAAAAGAACATCAAGGAAGCCTGTCGCGAGAAAGAAGCGGCGGAACAGGCCAATCAGGCGAAAAGCGAGTTCCTGGCCAGAATGAGTCACGAAATCCGTACGCCGATGAATGGCGTACTGGGCATGGCGAGCATACTCGCGGATACGCCATTATCGGAGAAACAGCGCAAATACCTGGACACCATCGTCAGTTCCGGGGAGTCGCTGCTGAATATCATCAACGACATTCTGGACTTCTCCAAGATCGAAGCTGGCAAGCTGGAGCTGGATAATCATGCGTTCAAGCTGCCGGAGTTGCTCAACTATCTCGTGGATATCTTCTCGCCCCGGGCGCACAGCAAGGACATAGAACTGGGTTGCGCCCTCAGCGACGGCATTCCTGAAACCCTGATCGGCGACAGCGGCCGCCTGCGGCAGATCCTCACCAACCTGGTGGGCAACGCCCTTAAATTCACTCAGCAGGGCAGCATTCAGATCATCGTGGAAATCAGCGATGAAGACGCCCGCAACATGAAGCTGAAAATATCGGTCAGCGACACTGGCATTGGCATCCCCCTGGAGAAACAGGAAAAGATCTTCGAATCCTTCTCTCAGGCTGACGGCTCCACCACCCGCACCTACGGCGGCACCGGACTTGGCTTGAGCATCTCCAAGAGCCTGGTGGAACTGATGGGCGGCGAGCTGGGCGTGGAAAGTCGTCCCGGCGAAGGCTCCACGTTCTGGTTTTCCGTATGGCTGGAAAAAGATCCCACCACCAGCGGCGTCTCCACCTTGACCACCAAAACCGGCGGCGGCGCAACTGGCCGCACTCAGAATCCGCCGCTTAGCGGCCGCGTTTTATTGGTGGAGGATCACCCCATCAACCAGGAATATGCGGTGGAGCTGCTGAATATGATCGGCATCACCGCGGACATCGCCGAGAATGGTCGCGAAGCGCTGACGCGCCTGGCCAAGAACCACTACGACATGGTGTTGATGGATTGCCAGATGCCGGTTATGGACGGCTACGAAACCGCCATGGCCATTCGCGCCGCGGAGCAATCCCACCCCGGCAGCCGACGCCTGCCGATAGTGGCGCTGACCGCCAACGCCCTCCCAGGGGACCAGCAGCGCTGCATGGATTCCGGGATGGACGACTTCCTCGCCAAACCTTTCAATATCCAGCAACTGTACGCGTCACTGGCGCGCTGGTTGCCCACCGCCAAAGCGCGCATCGCCGACCGCAGCGCCAAATAGGCGGGCGTCAACGAAGACTTCTCACCGGGAAAAGTTAAAACAGGGAACGGATCGGAATCAGACCAGACAGGGCGGGCAGATAAAGATCAAGGCGTCATCCGACGCCTTTTTCATATTGTTTGAAAGCGGCGCTAAGCGTATCCAGCAAATGCGTATTGTCCCAGGGTTTGGAGATATAGCGGTAGATTTCCCCCTGATTGATCGCCCGCTCCAGACTTTCCGACGAGCCATGCCCCGTGAGCAGAATGCGCAATGACCGCGGATGCATGGTTTTGATTTTGGAGAAAAACTGCACGCCGCTTTCCCCTGGCATCTGCAAATCGGAAACGATCACCGCCACTTCGCGCCGCGCCAGCACTTCATAGGCGTCTTCCGTATTGCTCGCCACCAGAACTTCGTAGGCCTCATCCCGCAGAATGCGCTTGATGCTGCGCAGGATATTGGCGTCATCGTCCACCACCAGCACCGCGCCTCTGTCCCGGCTGCGACCAAACTCGCTGATGTCCAGGCGCGGGCGCTCTTTGAGCATGGCGCAGATTTGTTCTTCAGGCAGCGGGCGACTGAAATAGAAGCCCTGTATCGCATCGCAGTTTTCCGCCGCCAGCAGCGCGATCTGGCCCGCCGTTTCCGCCCCTTCCGCAATCGTCTTTAAGCCCAGGCTCTGGGACATGCGGATAATGGCTTTGACGATGGAGTAATCGTCCGGGTTATTGGTCAGCCCTGACACAAAGGATTTATCAATTTTCAGCTTGTTAACGGGAAAGCGCTTCAGGTAACTGAGGTTGGAGTACCCGGTGCCAAAGTCGTCAATGGACAGGGACACACCGATATCCTTGAGCCGTTGCATTAGAGAGATAGAGGTAATCGGGTCCAGCATGGAAAGAGACTCAGTCAACTCCAACTCCAGGTATTTCGGCTCCACCATGTATTTATTCAAAGCCTGCTTCACCAGCTCCTCGGTTTTCTGCTCCATGAACTGCAAAGCGGATATGTTGATCGCCACCGGCACGATTTTCAGCCCCTGCCGCCGCCAGCTTTCCAGACGTTTGCACACGGCGAAGATGACCCATTCGCCAATAGCGGAGATCAAACGCCCCTCTTCCGCCGCAGGAATAAAATCCCCCGGCGGCACCAGCCCCAAGGTGGGCGACTGCCAGCGGATCAAAGCCTCAAGCCCAATGATCTTGCCCGTGCTCAAATCCACCTGTGGCTGGTAGTGCAAGACGAACTCGTCATTATCCAGCGCTTGCTTCAGGCTGCTTTCCAGCTTCAGACGCTCGTTGAGGCGATCCTGCATCTGGTGAGTAAAGAACTGATAGGCGTTGCGTCCCGATTCTTTGGCCCGATACATGGCTATATCCGCATGACGCATCAGCACTTCCACGTTGTCGCCGTCCTCCGGAAAACTGCTGATGCCCAGGCTGCAGGTAATGGAATGGCTCTGTCCCAGCAGCAATACCGGCGCGCTGACGGAGCTGATCAGACGCGACGCCAGATGAGTCAGATCCCCTTCACTTTCCAGGTTGTCCACCAGCAAAACGAACTCGTCGCCGCCAAACCTGGCCAAGGTATCGCAACTACGGGTGCAATCCTGCAGTCGCTTGGACATGATCCGCAGCAGCTCATCACCAGCGTTATGTCCCAGGGTGTCGTTGATCAGTTTGAACTTATCCAGATCGATGAAAATCAGCGCCAAACGGGATTCATTACGCTGCGCGTGATTGATCGACTGCGTGACTCGATCCAGAAACAGACTGCGGTTCGGCAGCCCGGTCAGTGCGTCATGGGTCGCCTGAAACTCAATCGCCGCTTCCTGACGCCGACGCTCAGTGATGTCCCGCAACACAAACATATGGGAAGGCGAGCGGTGGTAGGTGATGGGGATGCAGTTGACCTCCACCTCCACACGTCCGCCGGTGAGCTGCCGCAACAGCATGACTTCCGGCGGGCCCGCGCTTCTATCCGCCGAGCAAGCCTGTTTTAACTGCATGGCCGCGTATTCTTTCTGGTCGTCCGTGACGAAGTCCAGCAACGCGCCGCCCAGCAGTTTGTCCGGGTTATCCGCTTTCAGCATGCCCACCGCTGCGGAATTCAGAAATACAATGCCGTCTTCCCCTTCCACGAGAATGGCGTCAGGGGTGGTCTCAACTAATTTACGGTAGCGCTGCTCACTGTCCTTAAGTTGCTGATAGGCGACTTTGAGAGCGATATGGGTGTGCACCCGAGCCGCCAGCTCCTCGACCTGAAACGGCTTGGTGACGTAATCCACGCCGCCTGCGTCAAAGCCCGCCTTTTTGCTTTTAACGTCACTGAGAGCTGTCATGAAAATCACGGGAATATCGTCGCAGCCATCCAGTTTTTTCAGCTTGCGGCAGGTTTCGAACCCATTCATTTCCGGCATCATCACGTCCAGAAGAATGAGGGAGGGTTGGCTTTGCTCAGCGATTTGCAGCGCCTGCATGCCATTTTCGGCGGAGAGCGTGCGGTAGCCTCTACTTTCCAGACAGGCCACCGCCACATCCAGATTGAGAGGCGAGTCGTCGACAATTAAGACCGTGAACTCAGAGAGATCCTCGATCGTGGCGCAATCCTCGAATCCATCAGCTTGCAAGATAGTCGTCATGAAAGAGACTCTGATTCCCGTTAGCCCTTATCCAAAAGATAGCCCCGCGGCCGTGGATTTCAAGGCCGCTTGTCGTCTCCCCCGGTTCAGTAACGCTCCCCAATCCGGCTAAGCGCCTGTGACGCGGCTCATCCGCCGCTTTGTTTTTGTTTGTAGCGATCCATTAACTCATGCTGCAGTTTCGGCGGCGCATAGTCGTAATGGCTGAATTCCAGTGTGTAAGCGCCCTCGCCGCCAGTCATGGACTTCAGTTTGGACTGATAGTTGTCCAGCTCCGCCAGTGGAATCAACGCCGACACCGCAGCCCTGTTGCGGCTGAGCGCGTTGCTGCCCGTCACCATGCCCCGGGAGCCGGAAATGTCTCCGGTGATATCCCCGACGCTGGCCGCCGGCGCGGTCACGCTCAGCCTCACCATGGGCTCCAACACCACAGGCTGCGCTTTGGTCACCGCATCCAGAAACGCTTTCTTGCCGGCGGTGACGAAGGCGATCTCCTTGGAGTCCACCGAATGATGCTTGCCGTCGTACACCGTCACCCGTAGATCCTGCAACGGAAAGCCGGCGATCGCGCCGCTTTCCAGCACCTGGCGCACACCTTTTTCCACGCCGGGAATGTACTGGGAAGGGATGGAGCCTCCCACTACTTTGTTTTCAAACTCAAAGCCCTGCCCCCGCTCCAGAGGCTCCACCCGCAGATAGACTTCGCCAAACTGCCCTGCTCCGCCAGTTTGCTTTTTGTGACGAAAATGTCCTTCCGCAGGCTTGGAGATGGTTTCTTTATAGGCGATGGAAGGCGGATGGGTGACCACCTCCACATTGAACTGCTGTTTCATGCGCTGCAACACGATACGCAGATGCAAGTCGCTGACTCCGTACATCACCGTTTCATTCAACGAAGCGCGATGCTCCAGCTTGAGACTGGGATCTTCCGCGCACACCTTCTGCAAAGCGTCCGACAGTTTCTGCTCATCCCCTCTGCGCACCGGCTCAATGGCGATACCGCAGATCGGCGGCGGAAAGTCGATGGACTTGAGGTGGTATTGCTCTTCGTCCGTCGAGTCATGCAGCACGGAGTCGAACTCGATATCATCCACCTTCGCTACGGCGCAAATATCACCCGGCACGCCATAGGCGGTCTCCCGAGTTTTCTTACCTTGCAGTTTCAGCAGATGGGCGACTTTGAAAGGTTTACGGGCGTCACCGACATACATTTGCGAGTTAGGGGAGATGCGTCCCTGGTGAATCCGAAACACGCCCAACTTGCCAACGTAAGGGTCCACTGCGACTTTAAAAACGTGTGCGATGGCGTGCTTGCCCGGGTCCGGCTCCACCGCCACCTTCTTGGCTTCGGCGCCCTCGCCTTTCAAAAATTGCGGCGGGTTGCCTTCCAGAGGCGTCGGCATCAAATGGGAAATCACCTTCAATAGCTCTTCCACGCCGGCGCCGGTTTGCGCCGACACAAAACAAACGGGAATCAGATGCCCTTCCCGCAAGGCTTGCTCGAAGGGATCGTGCAACTGCTCTGGATTGAGTTCCTGTCCCTGCTCCAGATACACCTCCATCAACTTCTCATCCACTTCCACGACCTGATCCACCAGCGCACTGTGCGCTTTCTCTACGGATGAGAAGTCCGTGGCGCGGCTCTCGTCCGGCGCGAAGTAACAATCCACCACTCCATGACCGGATTCCGCCGGCAGGTTGATCGGCAGGCATTCAGGACCAAAGGCTTCGCAAATGCTCTCCATGAGTTGGGCGAAGTCAATATCGTTCATGTCTATCTTGTTGACGATGATCATGCGGCAAAGCTCGCGCTTTTTAACCGCCGCCATCAGGCGCTCCGTCACCATTTCCACGCCCGCCTGCGCATTGATGACCAGCGCGGCGGAGTCCACCGCAGGCAATATGCTCAATGTCCGCCCAAGAAAGTCGGGATAGCCGGGAGTATCGATGAAGTTGATATGCGCCGCGTCGTAATCCAGGCTACATACGGAGGTGTATAGGGAGTGTCCCAGCTCTTTTTCCTGGGGATCGAAATCGCTGAGAGTGGCTCCTTTTTCAACGCTGCCGGCGCTGGGGATTTCTCCGGATTTAACCAGAAGCGCTTCCAATAAGGTCGTCTTGCCGCAGCCGACGTGTCCCAAAAGCGCGATATTGCGGATGTTTTCTGTGCTGTACTGCGCCATAGCTCTTCCTTTTGGTGAGTGGAGACGACTTGCGTCGTCAAACGGAGCTTCGGCCAGTATCCCGATCGTATTCCGCACGGAGGACCCGTCGTAAAACACGAACTGCGATGGATTCTGGAAGGAGTATTTCTATGAATTAAAGCAGAAAATCCGGGATTTGGGAAAATTGCGGGGTTAGCAAAAACCGATAAAGTCGTAATGGGGATATTCAGCGGAATAAAAGCGTAGTTTTACACAGAAGTTTCCGGGCGCTCTGGAGATACTATCCCTGTCCGACAGCGGTTTCAGAAGCGCTTACCCCGTTTCTGACTCCCCCTTTCCGCTTACGGCGGCTTCTCCTGGCGTCTGCGATCGCAGGAGAGCCTCCCAGCGACCGAGGCGTTAATGAGCCAGGGTGGGCGCCTCGGTTTTTTTACTTTCCTACAGACTGGCCGCTACAGACAGGCGACGTCAGCCCTGACAGATTCCTGTCGCCTATTCAGCCAACAGCTTGAGCCCGGAGGGCAACGCTTCGCCGAATACGCGCTTGGTTTCCGCCTCATCCAGCTCCACCACCTGGGACACCATGTCGACCCAGACCGCCGGAGCCTTGGCGGTTTTCAACGCCGCGGCCACTGCATTGCGGTCCGCTTCGGACAGATCCCGTACGCGATCGCCGCTCATGCGCGACAGCATCACCGTAGCAAAGGCCGCTTCCTGATTCTTTTTCCAGTCCTGCTTGAGCAACTGCGGCAGCCAGCCGGACACTGTCTCTGCAGGAACCACATTGTGCGCGCTGCCATGGAAAGGTTGCCGCGAAGCGATGCGTCCAAGCGCCCACCAGCTTGCAACAGGTTCGCTGGGTTTCTGCAGACGCTGTAACAGCCACTTGGCGACTTCGACCTTGGTTTCCACTGGCAAGCGCTCCAGCGCCGCCGCCAATCGCACCATGTCTTCGTAGGACTTGAACGCCGGCGTAGCCACCAGCTTGCGGCTACGCAATGCAGCCGGATTAATGTAAACCGCCGCATCCTTGTACACGCGCTGCTGCTGTTCGCTGTTGAGCCCACCTGCGACGCGACGCCAGAAAGTCCACCATTCGCTCCACAACTGCCCTTCCTTATCGAATTGCAGGCCTTGCTGATACATTTTCCAGACTTGCTGCACCCGCCAGTCATCCAGGGGATCGCCAAAACCGGGACGCAAACAGTATCCAGCGAAATTGAGCCAGATACGCTCATGAGCCGCAGAGCGGCGACGATTCTTGCCGCCTTCCAGAAACTTGTCGAAAACGGCGCGCAGCGTGGGCATATCCCATTGGTCGCGCTTACCAAGCAGCTTTTCCAGATCATTGCGCAGCGTTTTGATGGAGTCGCCGCCTTTTTTGTTGGAACTGTAGGCCGCTTCGATTTTGCCCGCCGCTTCCGTGAATTTAGCAGGCAATTGCGCGCCGCTATCTTCCACCGGCGTCTGTTTGCGTAATTGGAAATCCAGCCGCCAGCGTTGTGGGCTGGCGTCGCCGCCGGCGATTCCCACACACTCGACCTGCAACGCGCCGGCCTCCGTCAGCACTGCGCTCAGTTCCACTTCAACTTCTGCGCCGTTGTCCTCCGCATCTGCGCTCAACGCCGACACCATGGGCGGCAGGAAAATGAAGTCGTCATCGTTCATTTCCTGCAGATCGCCCGCGCTGAATGTCTTGTCGCCCGTTGAGGACGCCAAGTGGAAACGCACCGGACGCCCGATACGCAACGCGAATTTACGGTCATGCAGACGAATTTCTTCGCCTTCTTCCGTCGCTTTGGGCAATAAGCAAACGCCAAACTTCTTGTCTGCGGCGGCGTCAGTGGACGCCTCCACAATCAGAAAATAAGAGCGCGCCGAGCCGCCGCCGATTTTGATCTGCGCGCCTTTACGCGCCAGCCCGTAGGCCACTCCGCCAAAAGCCACCGCCAGATTGGGATGGGCATTATCCAGCAGCTTAACCGGGGCGCCATTCCATTGACTTAACAGCGCCTGCGCCCGCTCACTGAGTAACGGACTGTTGAATACGCCGCCGTTCAGCAACAGCACGTCAGGCGCCGCCGCAGCCGTTTCACTGGTCTTCAACGCCTGTCGTCGGCAGGCCTGCTCATGACGGGCCAGAAATTCCGCAATGTATTTGCTGACGGCAGGGTCCGGCGCATAGGGCAAACCAAACTCCACCACCGCGCTGCGTCGCCTGGCGGGACGCTCGCTGAATTCACAAAGAGGAAAAAAGCCGTCCACGGCGATCTGGTGGGCTTCTTCACGGGTCAGTTCGCAACTTTTAGCGCCGCCGATCAACTTGGCGCCGCCGCCCAGCACCGTCACGGAAGCGGCATCAGGCGCTTCCGGCGACAATAGTAACTCTTTGGCTTTTCGGGTTTGCTGGATCAGCTGGGAAAGCGCGGCTGCGCTGAGCTTACGCGCGCTGGCGATGCGCTGTTCCGCTATATGGGCCAGCGCCAGATCGATATTGTCGCCGCCGAGCATAAGGTGGTCGCCCACCCCGACGCGATTGAGGGTCAGCTCGCCTTGATCGCCGGACCCGGCCGCCACGCTGATCAGACTCAAATCTGTGGTGCCGCCGCCAACATCGCACACCAGCAAGAGTCTGGCGTCCTGCAACAGTGATTGCGCCTGTTCTTTATTACGCGCGCACCAGTCGTATACGACCGCCTGCGGCTCCTCTAACAACAGAACTTCCGGCAAGCCCGCCAGACGTGCGGCTTCAAGAGTGAGGGATCGGGCGCCTTCATCAAAAGACGCCGGCACCGTGATGACCACTTCCTGCTGTTCCAGCAGGTCCTGCGGATGCTCCCGGTTCCAGGCCTGTCTGACGTGATGCAGGTAGCTCGCGCTGGCGAGCAGTGGAGACACTTTGACCACGTCCTCCGCCGCCGCCCAGGGCAGAATGTCCGCCGTGCGCTCCACCTGGGGATGGGATAGCCAGCTCTTGGCGCTGGCCACCAGTCGGCCATCGACTTTGGAGCCCAACTCCCGCGCCCATTCGCCGATCACAACCTGATCGATCTCACCGGGTAACGCCTGAGGGCGCCAAGGCAGTTGCAGATGATGCTCCGCAATCTCGCCGGGAGCCGGATGGTAGCGGAAAGACGGCAGCATGGGCTTCTTGGCCAGCTCGCCCGGCGCCACCAACTGCTCGATTTCAAACAACTTGGGAACGGCGTTTTCCGCTCCTGTTGAGATGTCCGTATAGGCCACCACCGTGTGAGTGGTGCCCAAATCTATCCCTACCAGATATTTCACTCTCAGCCCTCGCGTACGTCGAACTCAACCTGCCATCTTGCATCGCCGTTTCTGGGAATGGCTTCCAGACACAGAGTGCCGACTTCGGTGACCCGCGCCGACAGACGTACCGGCACGATTTCTCCCGGTCGACGCCCTTCCGCCGGTAGCGAGGCCTGGATTTCCGGCAACTCTTCCAGTTCATCCGGGCCCCAGGCGTCCAGCACCATGCCCGGCTCGTCATCGCGACGCAACGTGGAGCCGAAAAATTTGAAGCGCACGGGTTCGCCGACGATCAAGCCCAGTTCCTGGCTTTCCACTTTCACTTCTGAGCCTTCTTCCATGCCGAAAGGCGCGACGCACAGGGCTTCCATCGGCGCTTCCATACCCGGCACCGCCGGCATGGCGCTCTCGATTCCCACATAATAGGCGCTGGCGATGCCGCCGCGAATGCGTACGCCGCGTCCACGGCGCACATAGCCGTAATAGGCCGCCCCGCAGGCTACCGCCAAGTCGAGATCGCTGTCCTGCAGCAATCTTGCGGAAGGCGCGCCAGCGTCACTTAGCCAGTGGTTGATGATCTTCATCAGACGCGAGGACAAAGCCGGCGCTTTAAGTACGCCGCCATTGAACAACACTGCGGTGGGTTTGATAAATTCGCTTTCGTTTTGCGCCAACAGTTCGTTGGCGGCGGCGTGCTGACGACTCAAAAACGCCGCCAGATGACGAGTGACCGCCGCGTCCTGGGCGTAAGGCAGGCTGATTTGGGTCAGCGCGCGACGCATTTGCTGTTTCGGATGTTCGTGAACGCCGACTTGCGGGAAAAAGCCTTCCACCAGGGTCTGCTGTACTTCTTCACGAGTCAATTCCGTGCGTAAGGAGCCGCCCAGCAGTTTCGAACCTCGGCTGGGCACCACAATCGGAACCGCGTTCACGTCCTGATCCGACAGCAGTGCTTCTTTGGCGTCGCGGCAACCATGTACGATCGCCTGAATCTGCCAGGGCTGCAGTTCTTTGCCTTCCTGCGCCAGCTTGTTCTTCACCCGATAAGCCAAGGCCAGGTCCATGTTGTCGCCGCCCAGCAGAATATGTTCGCCCACCGCGACGCGATTCAGTTCCAGCCCGCCATCCTGCTCAGTGACCGCAATCAAGGACAAGTCCGTGGTGCCGCCGCCGATGTCCACCACCAGCACAATATCGCCAACGCCCACCTGGTCGCGCCAGGAGCCGCCACTGGCCTTGATCCAGTTATAAACCGCCGCTTGAGGCTCTTCCAACAGGGTCAGATTGCCAAGACCAGCCGCTTTCACCGCTTCCACGGTGAGATCCCGCGCAGCCGGATCGAACGACGCAGGCACCGTCACCACCACGTCCTGTTCATTCAGCGGATAGCCCGGGTGCTTATGATTCCACGCGTTGCGCAGGTGCTCCAGATAACGAATGGTCGCCGCCAGAGGAGAAATGCGCGCCACTTCTTCCGGGCTGTTCAGGGGAAGAAAATCGGAACGGCAGTCGACACCGCCATGACACAGCCAGCTTTTGGCGCTCGCCACCAGACGCATCGGCGTTTTCGACCCCAATTCACGGGCGACGCCGCCCACCAGGGCATCCGCTCTGACCACCCAGGGCAGGGCCAACTCCCCTTCTCCCAGCTCGGATTCATGGGGCTGATATAAAAAAGACGGCAGTTGCTTCTTTTCCTCCACACTGCCCGGACGGGTCAGTTGCGGCACGGGCATTACGTCCTGGCGCAGTTGATCTTCGTCCAGCGCCTGACCGCTTTCATCGGTCAGTTCAATGTAGGACAGCACGCAGTTGGTGGTGCCCAGGTCGATGCCCACACTATAACGGGGCGATCTATCGGCGTTCATATCGCTCATAGTTCGACCTCCGCCGGCGCGATAATGGAGGCGTCATGTTCTTTGGCGAGTTTCGGCAGCTTCACGTCCACCGCCTTCCAGCCGCGATGCACCAACACGCCG
Organism: Hahella sp. CR1; assembly: GCF_029813005.1. NCBI lineage: Bacteria > Pseudomonadati > Pseudomonadota > Gammaproteobacteria > Oceanospirillales > Hahellaceae > Hahella > Hahella sp. CR1. Next base: position 116,268 of record NZ_JAPELK010000010.1, on the reverse strand, counting down.
GTGAATGGCGCCTTGCCTGCGACATTGCCGGTCAAACGCACTTCAGAGGCGTTGAATCCTTCCGGCAGTGTGACGTTAGTTTCTTCTTCCTCCTGACGCAGCGGCGCAAGAGTGAAGTATTCGTTCAGGGTCTTTTGCCCGCCTTCGTGCACGACGCGCGCCGCCGCGCCGATATCCGCATCGCTGAAACCGGCCAGATCTTCTTTCAGGAAGTCGATAAAGCGGGCGTTCTGTTGTAACAGGGCCAATAACTGCAGGGCTGAATCCGGCGTTGAATCTTTAAAGGGGTTAACAGGTTCCGGTTTGACTTCCGGCGCCGGTTCGGCGGGCGTTTCAACCGGTTGCGGCGCAGGCTGCGTCGCGACGCTCTGTGATTTCGCATTTTTTCTGGCGCTCAGCCACGCCGCCAGAAATACAATTGCGAATACAGCCAATCCCAAATGCAACAGATCAATTGTTGTGGGCATTGCGGTTAAATTCAGATTCATTATTTTCTCTCTTAATCCTTAGCTATGTTGATGCTGGATTCCGTTGCTGATCAATTAATATGCATATGCGCATCATAGGAAACGCAAATACGCGCCGGGCTTGTGATACGACAGCAACAGACAAATAAACTTGTTGGCCCGGGCGGCGGATAATTCGGGCGTGCAGACGCAGTGCGGCGGCTCAGCCGGCGCATATGATAGCAATAACTTAAAGACGAAGTAACACCGTACGGCGGACGACTCGGCGTCTGCCATCATTCTACTGCTCACTATAAAGACTGCTCGTGAAAGAGACGGTTACGCGCGGGAACTTTATTTAATCTGATTTATGAATTTCGTTAAGAGACAGAATATCAATCACGTCGGATATATCCTTGTGGTATTCCTCCATTAACTGATCCAGTTTCCGCTTGAAGTCGTCCTGTTTGCGATCTTTCATGCTAGAGTCCATTTCCTGCAGCGCTTCTGACAAGCGTTGCGAGACTTCCCGTGGGCTGAGCTTTTTCAGATCTTTTAAAATCTTTAACTGCATGTATGAGTAATCGTTTTTAGCTATCGAGTTAATTGAAAAACTGTCCGGGAGGTCGAAATCCGACAGTGGACAGGTTTCGTTCAATATAGTGGAGGCGGCGCATCAAGACAATTTGAGGCCGATTTATATTACCCTGTTTGTCGTCCAGAACAAACATTCATTTGTTTATAATACCACGGCGATCTTAATTGATTACTTTAAGATTATTAATAAATGTATCAATCGGTCAAAAAGTCATCATCCTTTTGTGATTTTACCCACTCGATTGGCCTCTCCCACTCGGCCAACCGCTGATCCCGTCCTGTCGGACAAATAGATCCTCCGACTTAATACTTCTAAGCGCCGGAAGTTGGACAAGAACCTCATCCATTTGAAAAATCCCGCGCTTACGCCACAATAAGCGACTGAGCGGGACCTCATAGGTCCTCATTACTTTGTTATAAACAGGAGAAAAGCATGGGCCTGGGCTCATTTTTTAAATCCATGTTCGGCGGCGAAAAAGCCCCTGAGCCAGAAGATATTATCGAACACAAAGGTTTCCAGATAATTCTGAAGCCGCGTAATCTGGGCGGAAATTACGGCGTCGGCGCGATTATTCGCAAAGAGATCGACGGCGAGATTCGCGAACACCAGTTCATCCGCGCCGACCAGATCCCCAGCAAAGAACAATGCAATGAAATTACCTTGATGAAGGTAAAAACCGCCATCGACCAACTGGGCGACGACCTGTTTCAACCACAATGATCTGACCGCTCAGGTGTCAGTGGTAATAGCGTCCCAGTCCTGATTCATATAACGAATCAGCCAATTAAGCGCATAATGCCGCTCCATAATGATTTCTTCATTAATGGCGGCATTGCTTGCGCCTTTCATTCGAAGCTCAATCGCCGCCCAATGCAGACGATAATAAAAGTCCGCCATATCAAGTATCTCATCCATAGAGCGAAGCTGCGCTTGTGTCGCCAGAGCGTCTCCTGGATGACTGACAATGACGCCAACGTCTGACTCAACATCGCATATCTGGTCGGGCGGCGGCAAAGCCTCTTTATAACCCAACGCCCATAACAATACGTCCAGCCCTTCATAGCGCCAGCTGAATTTGCTCCGGTCTTTTTCCGATGGTGTCGCTGTATTCACAAACGCCAACTCTTCCGGAGAGAAATAGGATTCCGCGCCCCAATTGTCGATAATCCCGCGCACCTGTTCATGGGGCATGCCTTCCGCCTTGACCGCCGCAATGGCCACGGCAATCGCTCTGCGCGCAACGTCGGCCTTCTCTCTTGGTTCAATTGCAGCCGCATCTTCCACTACCGGCAGATTCTGATTCACTGGGCCGCCCAGGGCTTTCACCTCAGCCGTATATTTGCGTTTTCTCTCCAGCTGCGCCGAGGTCGGCTGCGGCGAATCCAGATTAGTTCTCACCACGCCTTGCAGCGCCTCCTCAGCTACCTGAACACCCCGTTCTTCCGCCACAGCTGTTGCTCCTGTCAGTATGAAATTAGAAATGAATGTCGCCAGACACACGCCAAATAGTTTCAGTTTCAATGCAAACAATCCTTAGATACATGTTAAAGCGCACAACAAGTTACAACCTATTACTTTTAATCGCAATATAAATGACAACTCATAGTCTTTCAGACAATCTTTACGGTCTGTCGCCGGAAACAGAAAAGCGATCTTTTTCTATCACTCCATCACGTTTATACGTGGCCTTATAAAAACACTTAGCCAGCCATTCATTTAAATCAGGTCAAATATCCTTTATATGAGGATCTTTTAATAAAAAACAGGGAACCAAAGTCAAAAGACGTTGTTTAATTAATTCGAATGCGATGGCATTCGTATTCAAAACGAGAAGATATATCACAATAGAGGATGTTTTAATGCCTATTCAGGTTTATCGATGGATATTTAAACAACTGTCCTTTTGGACATTAACGTTACTGGTTGTTCCACTTTCTCATGCCGCACTATTCGATCGAGTCGCCGTTACCTGGAACTTACAAGGCTCCAGCCATGCATCGGAAAGTAAATGGAATGTAAGCATCCGCCAGTTGTTGAGCGGCTCTGATCGCGCGCAAGTGTTGGCGATTCAGGAAGCCGGTTCGGTTCCCAGTTCAGCTGAGCTAATGCCGCAACTTACCCCTCCGCGACTGGATAATCCCCATGCGGTTCAGGTTCCGGTTGAAGAATACCGTTGGAATATTGGCACGCGCTCTCGCCCTGATTACCGTTGGATCTATTTTTCGCGCAACGACACTGGCGCCAACCGGGTTAATGTCGCTATCGTCACGGAAGAGCGCGCCAACCGGGTGATTATCCTTCCTCCTCCCGCCAATTACGCCAGCGCCCGCCCCATTCTGGGCGTTGAAGTAGGCGCCGCTGGAGACACTTACTTCTCCATTCACGCTTCCGCCAACGGGGGAACAGACGCCGCGCTGATCGTGAACGCGGTGCATAACTACTTCGCTACAGCGAACAACAACGCTCCCTTCATGATCATGGGCGACTGGAACCGCAGTCCTCAGGCACTGAATACGCAACTGGCGACCAACCACCCGGTGGTTCACGCCAATATCAATCTGGTCAATCAAGGCTCCGCCACCCAGCGCAGCGGGGGCAACCTCGATTACGCCGTCACCGGCTCCATCGCAGGCAGCGCCAATTTAATGCGCGCATTGCTAGGTATCGCCTCTCTGGTCGGACAACTTTCTTCAGACCATACCCCTGTCAGATTTCAACGTTATTAATTAAATAATCAGGACTATTAAATATGTTATCTCGAATTCTACCTGCACTTATCATCAGCGCAGCGATAGCGCAAACCACTCATGCCGAAGATTATGTCAATGCGGCCTTAGAGAATGTTTATACCGGACAATTATTAGTTAACTATCATAATGGCGCAGGCTATGTATTTACTTACCCTGCTTATGAATATACGGGGAGCGATTTCGAACGCATCAACTGGCGGACGGAATATCTTGCGGACGGTTCACTGCGTTTTAGAAATGCTTATTACACAGATGTATGTCTGCATGTAGACAGTGATTATTCTGGTGTTTATACGCAGGCTTGCGACAACTCCGATCATCAACGTTTCACGCCGATTTATACTTCCACTGGCGCTGTGCAATTGCAGAACCGCAGCAATTCCAACTGTCTCTATGTGGACTCAGGCAGTTCCAACTCAAGCGTCTACCATAAGAGCTGTTCCACAGGCTCCATCGACGCCAGCGAGTTATGGGTGATTACGGTTCCTCGGGGCGCGGCGAAATCGCTGCCGACGCAGTAAACATTATTGACGAAGTCACTGGATTGACCCGTTAACAGCCAGGCGCAGGGATGCGCCGACTCAACAGTCAAAAGCCTCTATTTCCTTGCGACTACTTGCGCGAGCGTTATGCGCCCCTCTTGCAGGTTACGCCCTTGATTTTGCGCCATAACCTGGAAGTCGCTCCCCATCAATACATGGAACCCCAACGGCGGAAGACCGTTTTTCTGGATCTTTTCAACCAATGAGGTAAACCATGTTCGCGCCGCCTCGGTTGAATCCGTCCAATCCGAAATAACAAAGCCTGCCTCTTCCAACAATTGGCGTAGCTCAACGGGCTCAACAAGAAAGCTCGTTGCCGGCGTGCGCGCCCAGGGGACAGGAAACAACACCGGTCCGGAGGGACCAGCCAGAATGTCATAAATCGCCACTACGCCCCCCGGTTTCAACACACGGTACATCTCACTGTAAAGCTGGGTTTTGTCTGGAATATTCATGGCGACATGCTCACTCCAAACAACATCAAACGTCTCATCCTCAAACGGCAGATTAACGGCGTCTCCCTGGCGATACTCAGTCAGAGCCTGCAGGCCGACTTTAGCGGACAACATAGCCGCGGCGCGCCAGTATTCCTCCGTCAGATCTACTCCAGTAACGCGACAGCCAAACTTCTGTGCGAGACAACGCGAGGTCCCGCCAATACCGCTACCGACATCAAGCACCCGCTTCTTCGCATCCAACGCCACCACATGGGCCAGCTCAAGCGTCGCCGCCCGACCGCGAATATGGAACGCATCAATCGGCGTCAAGTCTTCCGGGGTGAGCTGATCCAAATCTTTCCCCGCGCGCGCCAAAGCCGCCAATATAAGGCTACCCACGTCCGGGCGGGTATAGTGGCTCTCTATCGCTTCATTGACTTGATGGGGCATATAAAGTCCTTCTTGTCATAATCATGCTTGCGCGTTATCTGTTTTAATATCGCCCTTCTGCGCTGAAGCCTCAATAGCCGCTGCACTTATTCACTCTTATCAGTCCACGAGCATTAGTCCGAACTTCTCCACCTCTTTGCTCGACAGCCTTTCCTTTATGAGATCTTTTTTGGCTTCAGGCAACGTTGTTTGATCAACCAGCACTTGCCATTCGCCAAGCAGTTTACGGTTATATAACCACTCGTAATGGCGGGCGAATAGTTTTTGAGTCAGACGTTTATCGGTAGCTTTTACAGTGTCGATAATTTCCTGGTCTTCATTCGTCGACGCATAAAAATACAATCCGGAGATCGCCCCTTCACATACCGCCATTGCTTCACTTTCCGCGTTGGGAAGGCAGTATTTCTGGATGGCCGCCAATGTCGCAGACAACCCCTGCTGACTTGAAACAGCCAACAATTGTTTCTTCGCCGCCTGGACTCTTTTTACAACGTCAAGACAAGGTTGATAATTAGCCGATTTGCAGTCTTGCAACCCAGATTCCGAGGCGGGAAACTCCAGCCCATTATGCGCCAGCCATAATGTGAGAAACTCTGATTCAACTGATTGAGAGTCGACTTCTACATCCCGATCAGAAGCGCAAGCGATTGGAAACAAAGACATGGAAAAAATGACCATGCACCTGCATAAATTTTTTCTCAATCTGACCATTTTTTGCTTCATAGCTCAGTCCACTAATAGGTAGCCCATCCAGGTGATCCAAGTGTTGTTGGCGTTTTTTCTATTCTTTCCATAACATTGCTGATTGTAGAGGGTCTGTCTAGCACCCCAAAATCAACCTTGCGCACGGCTCCCTCTGCCTTAACTTTAAATATATCACTCCATCTCTTTGCAAAGCTGCTTGTATAGCAACCATAAAACTTAGATGGTGTTTTTGACGAGTTGGAGAACTTATTAATGAGAGATTTATTTAAGTTAATAGAGTCCACTTCAACAATATCGGAGGTATGAGAAACAGGTTCACGTGCTTTGTTATGATCCAAGCTCAAAAATAGGCCTGCACCAGAGGCGTGTCCGCTATACCAGACGCGACTAATACTATCGTCTAGAAGCGTTTGCAAGTAGTCCCAAAAGTCTTGAGGCTTCGATATCCCCTTATATTTAATACTATGCTTCGCTGCAACCTGCTGCATTCTATGAATGTAGTTGTGCGCACCCTTGTCTTTTACTTTCTCCGTCGCAGCTTTTCTAATAGAGTGCAACCAATATCCATCGCTCTGGGCCATTTCCACTTTAGAAATTTCGCTGTCATCGTCCCACCTGTTTTTGTACGATGGTTCGTAAACCAGCCAATGTACAATCTCTCCGGCTTGTTTCTTATACAGATTGCGAACTGCCGCTAATTGAACAGGAACGAAATAGTTTGTCCAACTTTGGTCATGCGCTTTATCACAGCCAACAAACTTACCTGGCCCACCTATTAAGATAATAAAATTCTTGACGCTCGTTTGATCTCCTTGTCAATTAAAAGTTCTATCCCCGCACGTACTCTGGCAAACTCACAGTAGTTATTTGACGCTAACTTAACCTACTCTTTAAAGTCAAAGCATATTCATCCGCCAAGCTAAGGTATTTATGTCCGAAATACGCACTATCGAATGCATCGTAGACAACCGCACCCTGATTCTGGCCCTGGACGAGTTGTATCGTCGGCGCATGCAGTCTTTTGAAGTGAATACGCTCCTGCCAGCGGCCAAAGCGGTGGCGAAGGTATTGGATGTAGAGCCATGTAGTGGGCCGGTAGAGGGTTACTATGCAGAGACAGAAGCACTAACAGAGTACTTTCAGTTCATGCGCTCTTTACAACAACAAGAAGCGCATTCCGCAGACAAGATGAAAGAGATGCCTGAATTTCGTCAGTTGCTGGAAGTCTGCAACGCGGCGATTTATGGCGCTGGAGCCAACCATAGCGGGCTCTTGCCTTCACGACATGATCCCCTCTACTACGCACTAAATGCGCTGCCCCCTGATGAGTGGGCTTTGGCGACATTGACGGAATTGGCGGCGAACATCGCCCAGGAGAAAGACGATTATTCATTGGTCGGCATCGCCTCTTTATCCAAGGAGCCCTTACTGATTGCCGCATTACGTGAAAGCTGCGTCTTGTATGGGGCGGTTGCGGCAGGATGCGCGCCCGGCGTTTCTCCGGTTCAATACCAATACATCTGGAAAGTCGACCAAGAAATTGAAGACGCCTGCAATCGATTCATCAACGAGTTCAATGCATTGACGCAAAGCGACATCCTTCCTGCGACGGCTGATAACGCTGAATATTTCTATGACGCCGCGGGGAGTGCGAATATTACCGGTCGCTGTGTTCGCATTGGCTATGACGACAGCGTTTATCCCACCCGACATTACCACTGGGCGATTAACGACAGACGCAAAGTCGAGGAATTTTGGAGCGATGAGCTGTGGACGACGCAGCGCTATTGCGACGAAAAGCTTTGGCCCTGAAACAACTGTTGGCGAAGCAGAAATGATCACACACGGACTCAGAAAAGGGGCGGCTGCGACGATAATTCTGGCGGCGACATCTGTCGCCCTTTTGAGTCCACAAGCGTCAGCGCAAGACGACACAGCTTCCACCACGACACAGAACTGCAGCGCCATGTACAAGTCGCTCGGCGCCTACACGCTCATCCTGGAAGACCTTAAAAAGCGCTACGCCGGTGTGAGCGATGGAGAGATCACTAATATAAAAGCGACGTCCACATGGAGCTACGTCGTATCAATCGCCCGCGAAGAACGCATTGAGAAAATCACCTACAAGGTCAACTTAAACCCGGATTGCACCATACAAATTCTTGAGCGCGCCGAGACGGCGGTCACCCCTGACCTCAGCCATTAGCCTTTGCTGGAAAACTTTTCTTGGGGATACACAGACAACGATGGGCAAAGTATTAGAGAAAGTCATAGACAACCGCATGCTGTTAATCGGGCTAAACTAAATACGCCCCCTCACCCCGTTCGCCCTGAGCCTGTCGAAGGGCCTCCCAGAGCGCTAGCCCCAATAGAGCCCACTTTCAGTGGAAGCTATTCACCCCTGGATCAGTAACACTTCTTGTATCGCGGGTACTGCCAGCCCTTCGACAGGCTCAGGGCGAACGGAGTATTGGTTGTTGTGATGCCAATCCGGCGTTCAAATAACGCCCTTTATCCGAAAAGAAACAGAAATACTGAGCAAACCCCAAGCAAAAACCCCACCCCATTCGCCCTGAGCTTGTCGAAGGGCTTCCCAGAGCGCAGGTCCAATAGAATCCCCCTCAGTGGAAGCCATTTTCCCGCTGAACTCAAAGCAATATTCCTCTCTCGAAGAACACGTGCCGTCATACACCAAAAAATCGCTGCGAAATCTCCGCCGGCGGCAATGGTCTGCTATACAGATATCCCTGCGCCTGATCGCAATTCATACTGGTGAGTATACGGGCCTGTGCGGCGTCCTCAACACCTTCGGCCACGACGATCAATCCCAGTTCCTGGCTCAGGGCGATAATGTGTTTCGCCAACGCTTTGCATTTGTCAGAGTGATCTATTCCTGACACGAAGCTGCGATCCAGTTTCAGTTTATGCAGCGGCAGTTTGTTCAGATAACTGAGGGAGGAAAAGCCGGTTCCGAAGTCGTCGATCAAGAATTTGAAGCCGAGCTCCAGCATCTTTTTCATGTTGCAGAGGGCGCTGTCGAAGTCTTTCAGAAAGCAGCTTTCTGTGACTTCAAGCTGAATCAGTGCGCTATCCACGCCAGCGCGAGTTACGATTGATTCAATTTCCTGCGCCGTCTCCGATCTCATTAACTGGATGGTGGACAGGTTGATCGTCACCGGAACCAGCTGATCTGGATACTGGCGTTTCCACGTCGCCAGTTGTGAACACACTTCTTCCACCACCCAGCGTCCTATCTCGGCGATAGCGCCGGTCGCCTCCGCCACGGGAATGAAGTCTGCGGGAGAGACATTTCCCAGCGTCTCATCCCGCCAACGCAACAATGCCTCCAGTGACTGCAAGCGTCCTGATTTGAGGTCAATGATCGGCTGATAGTGCAGATGAAGGGATTGGTTAGCGATCGCTGAGCGCAAACGCTGCTCAATGGCGAATGCTTTTGACGCTTCATCGGACAACGTCTGTGAGTAATATTGCACGTGCGCGCACGCCCCGACGGATTTGGAGCATCTGGCGGCGTTTTCCAGCAATGAAGTGGCGTCCTCGCCGTCATGAGGATAGCTGGTGACGCCCACATTGGCTTCCAGATGCAGCTCCACGCCGCCTACATCCACGGGCTGGTTAAAAAGATCATTCAGCTCAAAAGGAATGGGGTCGCGCAAATGGCCCGGGGTTCTTTCGTAGCGAGGGCTTTTCGATTTGTTGGTGAACACCGCAAAACGATCTCCAGACAAACGTGCGACCGATCCTTTGTTTTTTATCGCCGCCTTGATCCGCTTGCCAATAACGACCAGCGCTTTATTGGCGTTGTCTTTCCCCCAGGCGTTGATGACATTGGAGAAACGGCAGATATTTACAACGCAGACGGTGACGGAGTCCAGGCTTCCGGCAATCTTGAGACGCTGTTCGAGACGGTCCAGAAAAAGGCGCTGGTTAGGCAGTCCGGTCAGTGGGTCAAAATACGCGGACATCACCGTTTCCTGCTGCAGCCGCGTCAGTTTCACGGACTGCAACAGTTCGCTCTCCAACAACTTTGCGAAGTTCACCAAGCGCTTTCGGTCACGTTCAGTCAGTTTGCGCGGCTTTCTGTCAATCAGGCAGCAGGTGCCGACCGGCAGGCCCGACGGGCCTCTGATTACCGCGCCAGCGTAAAACCGGATGTTGGGCTCGCCTATGACCAGGGGATTCAAGCAGAAACGCGGGTCATCGTGAGCGTCCTCCACCACCATGGCTTCGGGCTCAAAGATAGCGTGGCCGCAAAATGAAATCTCTCTGGACGTTTCGGGAACATTGAGACCATGCATAGACTTAAACCACTGCCGATCGCGATCAACCAGAGACAACAACACGATGGGCGCGTCAAAAACATCCGCTATCAGCGCGGTGATGCGGTCAAACCGTTCTTCAGCATCCGTGTCGAGAATTTTAAGGCTTTCAAGGTCTTTTAGACGCAGCGCTTCATTATCAGGTATTGGCGGGGGAATGAAGCCTTTGGAAACACTTTTATTCTTCGCCGAGCACATGCTTCGCCCTCTCTCCTCCGGATCTTATTTCCTTATCTGATTACGGGGTAACTCCTGGCGCAGCTCACTTCAACACGCTATCGCGGCTTTTATGAGCCGTATAAATAAATTTAGCCCAACCCGTCATCATTCCCTATTCGATTACGCCAAATTCTTCCTCTTTTTTGACTCAACTCAGCCGACGGCCGCAGATTCAGGGCTGCGGCCGTCGTGACGACTTTGCTCAGTAGATCAATGGGGGAACCGGTGCTTCCGGCGTGGATGCCAGCTATCCGTTTCTATCATCAGCGGCGGGAACTGGCTGTTGGCGACGTCTTGCCAGGGTACGAACTTGAAGTTGGTGTTATCCCTTTTTTTGCCCTCGTCATCCAGCTCATCCGGGGTGTTGTCGCCATCCTGCACAACCAACAGGCCATAGGGGAAGTCAGGTCCCATATTGACGTTGATGACAGCGCCGCCATCGGTTTCCTGGGTTCCGTCCGTATAAGGGCCGTCGACTATGGCGAATTCTCCCACATAGGCGTTGCTCCCCTGCCGATCATAGACGACGTAACGGTCGTCCCCCTGACTGGAGGCCAGCAGATAGCCGGATTTACCTGGCCCGTAATAGATCGTCAGCCCTTCGACGTCCGCCTTCAGATGCTGACCGCCATGTCCTGGGTCCTGATCCCACAACAGCGTGCAGACGTACTCCTCTTCCTGTTCATCCCACTCTCGCGTGTAAGGCACGCCATAGGACGCCACCACATCCACCAGCTCCGCCTCATCAGGATCATCCATGGGGATGCGCCAGACGCCCACTTGCTCCTGTGCGGCGTATAGCACCTGATTGCGCTCGTCGATCACCATGCCTTCCACTTGCGGGTCTTGATCGTCATCGTCCTGGCAGGGGGTCCATTCCACATCATCAGATAACTCAAATTCATCGGGCAGGTCCGTCAAATCATCCACTTCATAAGTCATGAGACCTTCTTTGGTCACCTTGAACTCAGCAATAGCCAAATCCGAGTCTTTGCGCTGACTGATCACCGCATAGCCGTCCTTGTGCTTTTTCCGTTTGGATACGGCTAAGCCATAGCCCGTGCGCTGCTCGTTCACCTCGTCCTGATCATCGGAGAAAATCCAGGGGGCGTCTGGCGAGGTCACATCCGTCAACGGCGCAATATCCTCACCGTTGTAGTCTGGATTGATGCGATAGAAGCGCAGCTTGTCAGCGCCGCGATCAATGACCACAGCGAAATCGTTTTCATGTTTGTGGCTCTTTAAACCGTATACCAGATCAACATTATTAAAGCGTCCGGGCACATCGCCAGCGCTGGGAGGCAATGGCACGTCAATGTGCTGCAGCGTTTGTCCCTGCATGTTAAATACAACGAGACCGCCCTCTTTCAAGGTGGCGATAACCAGACTTTTAGCGGGATCTTCAGGGTGCGCCCAAATGGCGGGATCGTCCGCATCGGAGTTCTTACCGGCGTCATCGTCATAAAATGCTTCCGTCTCAAAACGAGCGACAACTTCGGGAGGAGCGGCAAGTGCCTGTGCAGAGAGTGCGGCGAGTGTAAAAGGCAGTAATTTAGCGAGTTTCATTCCTTCAATTTCCTTGTGGTTTCTTATCCTGGGCGCACAATGAATTTCCATTGCATTGAGGAACTTAGCGCGTTTTTATGACAATTCAAATCGCCTCTTGGGGTTACCGCTTTTGACCATCCTCGGACGATAGCTCACAACATAAACCGGTATTGCGCACGGCCTCCAGGTCTTCTTCCAGCGTCAGGGTTTGCTCAGCCCTGGCCAGGGCCAATCGGGAATGCTTAACCGCCATGTCGCGCATGGACCCGTCGCCAAAATGGGCCAACGCATACAGCGTTTCCTGCAGCCGGATGTGTACTATCGGCGCGTCCGCCCCTTCTCTGGCGATCGCGGTGAACGCATCGTCGAACATATCCCACAAAGACAATTCAGGCGCCTGCACGCGATCAAATTCACAGCTCTCAGCAGCCTCTGTCTTTTCCTCCGGGGACATCCATTGCACGAATAAACGCCCCATGGCGCCGACAATGTCCCGCGCCGTTCCAAGATCGTTCACCGCGGGAGATAATCCGCGAATAGCGATCTCGGACAGCACCGTCAAACCAAAGCAGGGATCTTCATCAAATATTCGGTTGCGCCCGATGACAAAGGCGTTCTCGAACTTATCCGTCTCAAGCTCCTTATCGCCGCCAACGATGAAGGCGATAGGAATGCTGGGAGAAACAAAAGCGCCCGGCAACGCCGCAATCCGAATATGCACATCGTATTTCTTTGCGCAGGCTTGCAGTTTGTTGCACTCGATATGCTGGACGTAGCCGACTTGCCGGGTATATAGCGGGCGCCCGTCACCAGAGGAGCCTTCGATTTCCGCACAGCGCATCGTAGGCTGCGCGCGTCGACGCTTCAGCGACTGCGACGTGGCGGTCTCAACTTTTTCGATCACCGAACCCAGACGCCCCAAACGGGCGATGCGATCCACCCAACGCACGAAGGTGACGATCACCACCGACAATATCGCAAGCGTAATGGAGCACAGCACGAATCGCCCGCTGTTGCCGTAATAGCCGTTCATCAGCGCGACCAGCGCCACAATGCTGAAAATAAAGGCGCCAATAAAGGTGGACAACGCATTCTGCGAAACATCATCGGCGATCACCAGCGCGAACGTACGAGGGGTCGCGGTACTGGCGGCGGACGCATAGGCGGACACCATGGAAGCCACCGCCAAGGTGGCGATAACCAGCATGCTGGCGGCGCAGATCTTCAACAGCTCAATCAAAGATTCCTTCGACACCTCCGGCGTCCACTGCTCCCACCCCATCTCAGCACCAAACGAATCCGCCCCCCTGGACGCCAGCGCCGCCGCAATGGAAAGCAAACAGACAATCAACGGCTTGATCCAAAGCCGCTCCCTGATACGGTTGAGAATAAACTCCAACTTATCGAGCATTCCGTTTCTCTCCTTGGATAGCGGAAGTTATTGCATCTCAGCACTACGCCCTTATTTTCTCTGACTATCAAAGTATATAGCTTCTATTAGTCGTTTACTTACGGGCATTGTTGAAGATTATAATACTGAGAAAGCACACTCCAGGCCGGCCTCATTACAGGTTCGCCGTTACTATTGAACCCAGAAACAAGCCCATACCAGCGATTATCTTTATACGGATAATCGTTCCCACCGACCCAGGCAAACTTTGCATATTTATTTTTACGCCAACAGACTGAAGCACCCAAAAAACCTTCGTAAGCCGCTTTTTGATCAGCAGTCGTTGAGTCCATACGAATGTTCTTTCCAAACTCATCAATCCATAAAGGCTTATTAGTCACGGAGTGATATGCTTCTAGAGTATTATTCGTAACCTCAGCATAATCGACCCAATGTGAGCCGCTTGGCAAGTCTATGTATATTGAAGCCGCTATAACTGGAACAGTTGGGGTATTTTTTTCAATCCAAGTCGCCAATATACTAATCAGCCTTGAGTCATTAATCCCCTCTTCATTACCGATGACTTCATAAGTTGAATTCAATTCTGGATAGTACTGCTCTTTCCATGACCACATTTCCTTAATCCAGCTGGCATGACTTTCAGATATCTCACCTGGTTGATCACATCCCTGGACAGAGCATGGAGAAAGGTCGCCACCAATTACAACCATCCCCAAGTTCGTGTAGTCTAAATTATCCAGCCAAGTCTTATACCAGAGCTTGTCTCTGTCATAGGGATGTTTATCCTGCATTTTGCCATTATCCTTATTACCATCTTCCATCTTGATCGTATAAGGATCTAAAACCAACTCTATGGTAAACCAATCAGCTTGACCGCCAGTCCGAGTTATCCTCATAAAATCATTGACCTTTTGTATCAATGATAGACTTGGAACCGGATTCTCATTCGCCTTACCATAGTGGTCAGCGTCAACTAAAATTCGTATCCAATTAACTCCAGCGTTATGATATTCATTCAAGAGACTGTCAATTTTCCTCCTGACTTCCGGGTCGTACTGGTTATTTAACACCCATGGAAAGTCTTGATGTACACCATCCAAATAGAAAAACGTCACCCCTCTCACATCACCACTAACACTAGCTGATGCTGACAGACTACATACTGAGCCAATTAGCCAAGTAAACAAAATCAAAGCACGTGATAAAATTTTCACCGAATCATTCCATTTAAATTAATAAAAGCATAGCCACTTGTTCATTAATCGTTCACAACTTCAGTTCTCACTCTCCTATTTACAATGCCAACAAGAACGACATATTGTGTCACTTAATTTAAATAAGTTTAAGTCTATTCAGACTAAATTCATTATGGGTGACACTCATTTATTTCATTTAATCTCTTTCTAGAAGGCTTGAGCCCAGCCCCAATCCACGCAATAATCCCCCACCCCGTTTTTATACGTTATTTACACCCGTTTTAGTCACTACGGGGCGGTCATACAGGTAGCTAAGATGTACGATTTATCATTGAAAGTTAAAGGTTTTCAGAATACAGCGTCAGCGAAGCACGGCAGTTGCCTTGCGCAGTGCGAAACGCTGGCCGGGAAGATTTTTGTGGATACGGATCAGCGTTGTGATCTGTACGCGCTGAACGCCATGCATTATCACTTGCGCCTACCCAGCAAGCTGATTGTCGACCCCACCATCAGTCAGTTTTTTGATGTTCCGTCCAATTATCAGCCTGAAGTGTTCGTGGGCGATATGATGGATTTGAAACGCTGCCTCAGCGACATGATGGCCCGTTTCGGCGTCGCCAAGCATCACCGCGCCATTTCCGTCAATATGAGTAGCGTCGACCAGTTGCTGACGCTTTGGTCCACGGCGACAGCTAAGAAAACCGGGGATCGTCTGGTGAAGCATGTGGGCTCCGCCAGCGGCAGAATCAGGGCGTATTATTCGTGAGACCGCTGACATTGGTCTTGCGGACGCCCAGTCCAGACCAAAAGTCTTCGGGATAACTTAACTCCGGGGTTCCCACCCAGCCCCGGACGATATTCAGCTCATAGCCCTCCTCCAGCTTTTTGTAGCTGACGCTATGAGCGACGATCGCATCCCAATCCCCGGTGTATTGAATGTCAGAGAACGTCTCAGGGTAAGCGCCGGTGCGAACCTTGTGCAGTTCGATCAAAGCAATGGCGGTTTTGAAATGCTGGTCGCCGAATTTCTGGTCTGACTCTTCCTTCAGCCCGTCGATCATGTCGCATCCGCTTAACGCCAATATCAACAGCAGAAGGCTCAGTCTTTTACTCAATGCGTTTGTCATCATTCCGCCCTGGTGGGCTGGCTGGCGAACCACTCAGGCCGAGTCGCCACGCCAGAAATTGAATACCCGTTTGGTTATTCAAATAAGGTAAAGGACGAAATTATAACGAAGGACGGCGCGGCGACCCAGCCCAGCCGTCCTTTGAGATAACAGAGAGTTCAACGGCTAACCTAAACCGTATCGCTCCTTACAACTCATATTCCACGATCAGTTTTGGCGCGCGGCTGCTCTCTCTGCTTTCGATGTCCACGCCGTTGCTGGTTCCGTCGGAAGACAACACCAGGCCGTTATTCGGCGCGCCGGATAGCCAGCTTTGCACCAACTCTATGCCGGCCGCGCCCAAATTAACCGACAGCGAGCCATTGTTGGACGGGGTGAACGTGGCGACTTTGCCGCCGGAGGTTTCCGCATCGCTCCATTGGGCGGCGCTCTCGCTCCAGTCTCCTTTGGCGGAGTACAGGGAGTAGGAGCCGCTGGAAGGGTCGACAATGGAAAATTCGGCTTTCACGCTGGTGATTTTCGCCTGCGCCGGCAAGTCGCTCAGATTCCAATGCATCAGTACGCGCAGTTCCTGACCGCCGTCGCTGCCGTCCGCTTCCAAACGACTGCTATTGCGTCGACGACCTTGCGAGCCGACCGAAACGTCCTGATCGGAGGAAAACGACTTGGCGCCCCGTCCTGAAGAGTCATCACCGGCTTGGTGAGCGACAATAAGTTTGGCGGCCTGTCCGCCTTCTCTGGAGACAAAATCAACGCCGTCGGACGTGCCCATGCTGGCGATAATCAACCCCTTATTGGCTTCCTGACCGTTGATCCAGCCCTCCACCAGGCGACGACCTTCCTCGTTCAGCCCAATGCTCACGCTGCCTTTGCTGGAAGGCGTAACGCTTCCTACTTTGACGCCGGTAGAGGCGTCATTCCAGTCCGCGCCATTTTCCGACCAGGATGCGGAGCCGGCATAAACGCCGTATTCACCGCCGGAACTATTGACCACCTGCAGCGCCAGCTCCACGGAGTCTACGCTGGAGTCGGCAGGTATCGCGCTCAAGTCCCAGGACAACAGCGCGCGCAGTTCCTGACCGCCATCGGAGCCGTCTGCGTAAACTTCATCGCCGTTGTTGTGGAAACCGTTACTGCCTACGGTCACGTCCTGCATCGCCGCCAAGGTTGTGGAATCGCCATCGCCTGGATCGCCCGGACCAGGATCATCTCCGCCGCCCTTGACCTGGGTAAGGCCGTCGCCGGACCGCGTTAACGTCATGATTTCACCGACGCTCTGCGGTTTCCACAAGTTAAGACCGGAAGGCAGCGCCAGAGGATCGGCATCCCGTTGCGCTTTGGAGAGCGCCGTTACATCGCCTTCGCCGGAAAAACGCGCTGTGCGCACCAGCACCTCGTCGCCAGAGAACTGCACGATTTTCAGCTGCGCGAAGCTGTCCTGATCGATGATCCAGTTTGCATAACGATCCGCTGACCTGGTGGGCGCGCCCCAACTGCCCTCGCCCACATACAAGGTGCCGGCGGACGCCTGCGCATAACCATCGTTGTCCGGAACCACCGGCCAGGTGTATTTCACCAGGTGGCTGTCCGACTCGAAAGACAGGTTCATCTTGTAGGCGTAAAACGGTTGCGCCCACTCGTACATCTTGTCGTATTTGGACGGCTTCGATGTCGTGCGAGGAAACATCGGTTTGTGGTACTGGGTCATGCGCCAGGTCACGCTGGAGCCATCGGAGGCCAGATCCGCCTTCAACCAGTCCATCTGCTCGCGCCATTCCGCTTCGTATCCAGAGTTCCTAAACTCCGTGTTAAGCGTGTAGAAACGGGCTTGTCCGCCGCCGATGGTGAAAGCGAAATAGGTATCGTCGAGGGAGCAGGAACCATCTTTGTTGGCGTCCACACCGAACACCTTACAGATAAAGGTCTGATCGTTATCCTCGTGGTTGCCAACTGTTGGAACCAACGGATACACCCGTTTGTAATCCACCCCGTCGATGACATCGTTGGAGTAGGTTTCGGTCCAGTTATCCAGCCATTCATCCACTTCACTGGCGCGGTTATCGTCGGTAAGGTCGCCGCCAAAAAGCACGAACTGAGGCCGAACTTTACTGACCAGACGGTTACCCTGACGTCGCGCCGTCGGGTTACTGCGAGAGTCGCCGCCGGCGATGAAGGTCAGGTCCGCCGCGTTGTCCGACGCCGTGGTAAACCAGAAACGCTCGCCGCAACCTTTACTGTCGCAGGCGCGAAAGTAGTAGTTAGAGCCGGGTTGCAGGTTCGTCAGACGCACGAAATAACTGCGCAGGCTACCATCGAAGGTATAGTTCTTCTGGTAAGCAGTATTCTCCCAGCTGTTCTCATCCGTGCTGTCGCCCCACAGAAGATAGGGTGAACCGCCAGAACCCTCGGAAAAAGCGACAATGGCTTCATGGGCGGGATCGTGGTCCCAGACCACGCGAATCTGCGTCGGCGCGGCCAACGCAGTGGACCCGGTCGCCGCCAGGGTTAAACCGGCGAGCACGGCGATTATGGGTTTATCGTTATTCATCGGTTGTAGATTTCTCCAAGTAGTTTAAGACATCGCGACGTCCGGCCTGCCGCAGCCGGATGTTCCCCACGTCGCTCCCTTGCTCATCTCCGCTACTGCTCCATGGAAGACACCAGTCTCGCCCACGCAGCCGTACGCGGAGGCAAGGCCTGTTCACTTCCCTGATAAAAATTGAATGTCATGACGCTGAAATCGCTACCATCTCCATCCCGCACCGTGGAGGACCAATAGGGCCCAACGGCGGTTCGGGGAAACAAGTAGGCGTTGATCATGGGTTGGCCAGGATAGGTTTCCCGGTCCATCAAGGAGCGCAACTCCTCAATGGTCGGCAAACGCCAGGAGGCGACGCCGCAGTATCGAACCCGATTCAGCGCCGCAATCAGATCATCAGTGTCGCAAGGCTGAATATGGTCGCCCAGAATGCAGCTGCCCCGCCCCGCTTCGCCGCGGTCATTCAACCGCCAGGAAAAACTGGATTTGTAGTGATGGACATTTTCCTGCCAGCTCTTCACTTCCCAAATCACGTTATTGCGGGCGTCCGCCACACATGCCCAAGGCCCCACCTTGGGCGCCACTTCCGCGCCGTTTGCATCCAGCTTGCGCCAACGCGCCAGTTCCGCCTGTATGCGACGTTGCGCATGTTCGCTGGAAGCGCCGGCGTCCTGCCCGCCGTTAACGGTCATGGCCACAATCATCGCCGCCGGCGCCAGGATGCTGACGCCGATGGCGGAAATTATCTGGGTGCGCTGTCGTTGACTCATGGCCGCACCCTCAAGCGAATGGGTCGATGGTGATAGCCATGGCGGGTTTGCGCATGATCAAAAGGCGCCACCCACATAAACACGCCATCCTCAATGGGAATATCAAAGGCCGACCCCGTCTCGCGAGCGCGGGCCAGCTCCAGATACCAGCGTCCGTCCTTCCATTGCGCGCGGCCGCGCACATCTCCCCGGTCGCCTTCGTAATGGCTCATCCACAGCACCGAGGGCAGACTGCCGCCCACCGGCGTCTCGTCTCGTTCCGCCCGATAGGTGCGCGAGCCATACCAGGTCATGGCGTTCTCCTCCTTGGTAACGCCCGGCCCTTCTCGCGGAATACGCAGAGGCGTCACGCCGCTGGTGCGGAACCAGTCCCAGTTCTGACGCACGCCGCCGTCTTCCACCGGATCAGGTTGATAGCCCGCCTTGTAACGGGGACAAAACGCGCAGGCCGCTTCCGGTTTGCCGAAGTGATCATCATCCAGCACCGCCATGTCGCCCCCGCGCACCGCCTTCCAGTGCCAGACGTCGCGAATGGAGCCATCCGTCGTGTAGTGATAACCGCGTCCGGAGCGACTGGCCGGATAGCCCTCCAGAGGATGTCCGCCCAGATGAATACTGTTATCGCCGCCAAATCCGCCGCCTTTGGATAGCATCACCGCCAGCTTGTCTTCGTAATAGACGCGCTCGTCATCTTTCTCGAACCCCGCATGCAGCGCCTTCCAGCCGGTCTCCGTCTTTTGCAGGGGAAGATGACTGTAATCAGCATGAGCATCCGGCCAGCTAATAGAGAAATACACCGTGTAAGGATTCGCCAGGGCGCGCACTTCAACCGGGACAGCGGTATGGTAGTCGTTGCCTTGATAGGTAGTGACCGTCACCGGGTCAGCAGTCGCCCAGGCGGCTTCGTCCGGCGACCCGTCAATCTGAATACGCTCTTTTTCCGCCAAGGGCGCCACCAGCAGTTCCTGACTGTCCGCGCCGCCGCCCCACCATAGCGCTGCGCCCGCGGCGCAGGAAACAGCCAGCAGTCCCAGACCCTGAGAGAATTTGCGAGGGATAAAGACCGCAGGCAAAAACCGCCCGCCTCGCAACGCCAGCTGCTCCGTCAGGTGAGCGGCAATCAGGATCAGCAACGCCAGCGCGCCCCAGTAATGAATCGCCAGGACCCAGTCCAGCACACCCACGCCAATGCCCAGATAGAACACGGCTCCACTGAGAAGCTGCACCGGCAAGGTGAGATACAACGCTCTTATCAGCAGTCCTTTAGAACGGGTTGGAGCTACGCCAGCGCGATTTTTAATCCAGGCGAATAAAACAGTAAGACTGACGGCCAGCCATCCAAGCGCAGAGCCAAGATGCCAGGAAATCATGTCGCCTTGCGGCGCAATGGCCGTCCAATACTGTTGCAATGGCCAGTCGCCATCCGCCGCCAGACGCATGCCGCTGGCCAGACTGACGGTAAACAAAGAGATCGCACAGAGGTGAAGTAAAACGCGTAACCAATGAGATGCGGGAAAGATCATTGTAGTTTCTGTTGTTATCGGTTTAATGCACTCCACCCGCTGTCGGAGTGGGCTTAAGGAGATGCGTGATTAAATGTGACTATCAATAGCGTTACTTCAATATAAATCATTGTCGAATAAGGACTTTTCATCCTAGAACCCGAACGCCGCCGCGACAATTGCCTTTCCTGCATAGTCCAATCGAGTGAAATCAACAGGCGAGCCTGCATTGCCGGACGGCTAGCAGCCTAGAGGTTTGCTGTTGCAAGCGCATGACATTCCGGGAGTCGAGCACCGGGAGACCCGCTATGAAGGCGATAGCCCGCCGGTGAGACTTTTCTTAACGGGCAATGACCCGTAGCGATATATGAAGTAAAAGAATGAGCCGCAATAGCGCAGGCTATCTGGAAGAGCCGCGCGTAACGGCAAGCGTTGACGCCGGATGGGTGCAGTGTGAGCGTTCATAAAACATTCCTTATTTCATGAAAACAGAGTACGAAGCACGAGATGGCGCGTGCGGGCGTTGGTCCTGCTTAAATTTTAGCCCGCACGAAATGCAATTCAATCTCATTTACGCGCTTTTCACAACCTGGATCACTGCAGGGAGTGAGCCTGCGCACAAACTGATGCTTTCAGGCGCTTCAGAATCCCAGGCTGGCGCCAGCGCCCAACAACGTCGCAATTCCCAACGCGACAAAGATCAACGCCGCAACGCCGTGCACCAGCCGCACCGGCATGCGGTGGGCGATGCGGTCGCCAAGCAATACGGCGGGAGCGTTGGCGATCATCATCCCTAAAGTCGTACCGGCCACTACCCAGAAGAACGAGGAGTATTGCGCCGCCAGCGCGACGGTGGCCACTTGGGTTTTGTCCCCCATTTCCGCCAGGAAGAAGGCGATGACTGTCGTGCCGAACACGCCCAGTTTGGCGAATTTGGCTTCACTTTCATCGAACTTGTCAGGCACCAGCATCCACCCCGCCATGGCGATGAACGACACGCCCAGCACCCAGCGCAGTATCTCCGGCGTCACCAGAGAAGTGACCCAGGCGCCCAGCGCGCCGGCAAAGGCGTGATTGACGATGGTGGCCACGAAAATGCCAAGGATAATGGGAACCGGCTTGCGGAATTTGGCGGCGAGAATAAACGCCAATAATTGGGTCTTGTCGCCAATCTCTGCGAGGGCGACGATGCCGGTGGAAATCAGGAAAGCTTGCATTCGGGATATCTCCTGGGCCGGACTTAACCATATGACTACGCCACGCCCCGGCCCAACCGGTGCGGCATAGTCAAAGGTCTTGCCAAGTTATGGAACCGTTTGCGCCATGGCCTGTGGGCCAAGTGTGTTGACGCAAACCTCTTCAGGGTGAAGAGAGGCTACTCCCCAGTGACGCCGCGTATACTAATGCAATGCGTCGTATAAATCCAGCCGGTGTTTGTATCCAACACCGGCATTCCGCCAGGACGCCGCCTTCCAATGAGAAAACGCCCTGGCGGCAACTCAACGGCTAGGTTTCAGAACCCAATTCATCTTACTTGGAAAACGACTGTCCCCTGCCCGCTCTGGATACGACGCCTTTTACTTCATTGCTGGGAAACTGCTGCTGAGTGTTGATAGGCGCGCCGGGTTGCAGCGCGATGTCGCCCACTTCCAACACGTGTCCGTATATATCCGTGATACGAAAATCAAAAGGCCCCGTCCCCATTCCGGAACGCTCGACAAAGTAGTTGTAGTCCTCTCTGCCGATCTCCTTATAGGCGCCGGTTGATCCGCTTTCCCGATACGCCAGACGGCTTACAGGATAGCGTTGTTCGCGCACCTGTACCGCCGTCCACCACTGGCTCGATCCCTCCATGAAATACAACTGCAGCGAGGGGTAATCACAGGCCACATAATCCCAGCTAATGGGAATGCGCCCCGCCTCCAGGGGTGAAATCTGCGCGAAAGCGGCGTCGGTCAGGTCCACATCGCCGGGGTTGCAACCGGGACAACTGTCATCCACCCGCACCACCACGGACTTGCCGTTATTACGATTGGTCACCCGCACGCAGCCGCCGCAGGCTTGAGAGCCGTTGTAATCGGTCTGGTTCATCGCCGCAGTGAGCATCGCAGGCACGGGAACGCTGCAATGTCCGCCGCCGTTATAGAAGTAGTACGTCCCTTCGCCATGATGGGGAGCGACAGACGTGTGCGGCGCAAGAAGTTGAGTCTCAGCGAGAGAGACGCGTACAAACAGCGACAACAGAATACTGCCGAGAATCAGAAAAGTAGGTTTGTTCATGAGCTTCCTTGTCCTTTGTCATTGGCGGTTGCAAACCTGGCTTCACGACGGCTTGTCAGAAGCCTGTTCGGCCCTTCCTGCGCCGTGGCGAACATCGTGTCTGGTCCCGCGGCGGCAGGACTGCAAGGGCTCTTCGCACACTCTGACACAGGCGGGCTCGGGCTCCCAGCGCCAATGGAACAATTGGGAAGAGATGGGAATAAATCGTGACATTACCTATCATAATCAACAGGTTACAGGCATAACCTTATCGGACGATCAGTTAGTCCATACGCCCGGTTGTTCCCGCTTCGGTCAAGTTTTACTCTGCCTTGCCATGTTAACTTCAAGGATCGACATGCAGAGTCTTCAACAATCCGTAGGAGTCGGCGGCGTCAACAGAAAAGCGGACGTCGTCCTCGCGCAGACGCTTCTCAATCGCTTCGCCAAAACCCACAGTTCACGCCTGGCGGTGGACGGCGTCGCCGGGGGCGCCACAGCCTCCGCCATCAAACGTTTCCAGCGGGATAAAGTCGGTATGAGCAAACCCGACGGCCGCATCGACCCGGGCGGGCGCACCTTGAACGCACTCTTGGGAGGCAAGCATTTACGAATCGCGTGGGGCGGCCGCACCTCCTCCGTTTTCAACAATAAAGTCATTAAAATCGCCGCCGCGATGGATATGTCGCCAGACTACCTTATGGCCTGCATGGCGTTTGAAACCGGCGAGACGTTCAGCCCCCGCATCACCAACGCCGCCGGCAGCGGCGCTATCGGCCTGATCCAGTTCATGCCCGCCACCGCCAAGGCGTTAGGCACCAGCGTTCAGGCGCTGAAGGGGATGTCGGCGGTGCAGCAATTGAAGTATGTAGAGAAATATTTCAGCCCTTACCAGGGGCGTTTGCAGAATCTGGAGGATGTCTATCTCGCGGTTCTGTACCCCGCTGCGGTGGGTATGAATCCGTCCCAGGCGCTGTTCCGGCGCGGTACGCTGACCTATACCCAGAACAGTGGTTTTGACAAAAACAAAGACGGTATCATTACCCCCGCCGAAATTTCACTGAAAGTCCGCGCCGCTTACGAAAAGGGTCTCACGACGGGCTATATGGGATGAGCTATGACCGCACGCCAACGTATTTTATCGCTTTTTCTGATCACTACCGCCGCCTTACCGACGTTCGCTGAAGATACCGATGACTCCACGCTGATCGTCAATTGGGACGGTCGCTACCGGTATGAATCCCAACAGGGAAACACCGCCGGAGGCACGCCGATAATCATGATTCACCTGTTGACCGTGGCCAAAGGAGAAACACCCTGCCGCCTGGAGATCAACGGCTATCAGACGGCGGAAAATCTGCTCTGCGCCGCGGAAACGTCCGGCGCGCGCATCGATATCAATTTTGTCTCCCATGCCGGGGGATCGGTAAAAAACAGTTATGGCGTGGCGGTCTATAAGCCGGGAGAAACCCTGTTTTCCCTGGAGCGCAGCGCGCAGGACGGCGACCTGATTACCCACTGGGGCGCGCTCACGCCAGACGGCGTAAAAAGCCAAAGCGGCGCCTTCTTCGTCAAAGAAGCGCCAGGGGAGCCCCTTTCGCCGCCGCAACAAAAACGCTTAGACTTATCGTCTCCAGACAAGCAAAAGAATGAGTCAAGTGAATGATGAAACTATCCAAAAGGACCTTTACCAGCACACTGCTAACTCTGCTGATCGTCTCCGCTCCCACTCTGGCCTGCGATGAAGATCACGCCGGACCGCAAGCCGGGGCGCCGGCCAACATCGAAAGCGTCATCAAGAAATTGCGCAACGAAGGCGCCATTCCTGAGAGCGCGACTTACGCTGAAGCGGAGGAAGCTGCGCGACAATATTTGCGGGAAAAAACGCATGCTTCCGCGCAGTCAAAAAAGGCCACCGAAAAAACCAAATCCGGAATCAATTCCGGTCAACCTCAGTTCTCGCCCGCTCCCTCCCCAAACAACTCCTGACAAGCACGGCGCGGGCTCCCGGCTCGCGCCACTTATCCTAAAGATTATTTCCCCAAAGTACTGATATTGTAGATTTTTTTCTGGTTTACTAAATAACGCGACCACGTAAGCGCTTGCTTATGGGGGCGTTTTTCGTGAAACAAGGACGTCTTCGGCGTCCCTCAATAATGTGCGTTATTGGGGATGTTTGACCGCTAAGGAAATACCTTATCGGATCGGCAGGGAAACAATAAAACCAAATGGCTTTTGTGAGCGTCGACAATGACCGATCCACGGTCGTTCCGGCATTCACTAGGCGTCGCGGGGACTTGGCGTTTACCCGACTGGCGCGGCATCCGCGCCTGACCGGGCGAACTACTTTATTTATCTCGTTTTGAGATTCGCCGGCAATCCGTTGCCTGCTTTCCCCGCCTGGGCCGAATATGGCCTTACACAAAAGGGCAATCAATAAAAAAGGAATTAATCATGCATAAAAAAAGCATACTGTCGCTCGCTATATCCGGGCTGCTCGCTTCCGCCTCGCCATTTGCGGCCAGCCAGTCGCATCAGCATGGCGCCGGCGCCTTCGATCCCAGCATCGCCAATGAGGGCCGCCTGATTCAAATGCTGAAGGCCGGCGGCAAAATCTCTGAAGGCGCTACGCTGGAGGAAGCTACCGCCAAATTGCAGGACTGGTTGAAAGACCGTAAAGCCCACGAACTGCAACGCGCCCGGATGCAGGCCACTACCTCCGCAACGGCGGCGGCGCTGGCCGAAGAACCTCGTCGCGTTAACGGCAACCATCTGCGTGACCAAAGATGGCGTGAGCTGGATAACCGCAAACTGTTCCCTGATAACCTGCAACTGGAAGAGTGGACCGAAGGCGCCCGTAAAGCCAAGGTACTCGCCATCCTGATGGAGTTCCCGGACTTCCCGCACAACTCCATCCAGCCCGGCGAAACCGACATGTACTACGAGGACTACAACCGGGAGCACTTCCAGGATCTGCTGTTCTCCGACTCCGGTTACGCCGGTCCTAACGGTGAAAACCTGATTTCCATGCAGCAGTACTACATCGCGCAGTCCGGCGCCAGCTACTCAGTAGAAGGCAACGTAGCGGGCTGGTACATGGCGCAGAAACCAGCGGCGTTTTACGGCAACAATGTGGACGGCGACGCCCGCGCTCTGATCCGCGAAGCCCTTTTGGCCGCGGCGGCGGACCCCAATGTGGATCTGAGCGACTATGACATTGAAGACCGTTACGACCTGGACGGCGACGGCGACTACTGGGAGCCGGACGGCTTGGTCGACCACGTGATGGTGTTCCACTCTGCAGTCGGTGAGGAAGCCGGCGGCGGACAACTGGGCGAAGACGCGATCTGGGCGCACCGTTGGAACCTGGGCCAGATCTTCCCGATCGAAGGCACCACTTCCGACTCCGGCAACTGGGGCGGCATGATGGCGGCGTATGACTACACCATCCAGCCGATCTCCGCTGCAGCAGGCGTGTGCGCGCACGAATACGGTCACGACCTGGGTCTGCCGGACGAGTACGACACCCAGTACACCGGTAAAGGTGAACCGGTTTCTTACTGGTCCATCATGTCCAGCGGCTCTTGGGCCGGCAAGATTCCGGGCACCGAACCGACCGGTTTCAGCGCTTACGCCAAAGAGAAACTGCAAGGCATCTGGGGCGGCAACTGGCAGCACGGCGCCACCTTGTCCATCGATGAGCTGGACCGCAAGGGCGAAGTCCTGCTGCTGGATGAAGCGGTAAGCAAAGGAAGCAACAACGATGTCATCCGCATCGACCTGCCGAAGAAAAAACGCATTATCACAACGCCTACCAGCGGTCAGTACGCGTATTTCGGCGGTAAGGCCAACGACCTGCACACCAGCATGTCCTATGATCTGGATCTGACATCCGCCACTTCCGCCAAACTGGCGTTCAAAACCTGGTACGACATCGAAGCGGACTGGGATTACGGCTACGTGATGGTGGAAAGCGAATCCGGCAAAGTCAGCATACCAGCGACGATCACCACTGATACCAACCCCAACGGCAACAACTTGGGCAACGGCATCACTGGCGCGTCCGACGGCTGGGTGAACGCTGAGTTCGATTTGTCCGCTTACGCGGGTCAGACCGTTAAAGTCAGCATCGAGTACTTCACTGACTCCGGCACGCTCAACCCAGGCCTGTACGTGGATGATATCGCTCTGTCCGTAGACGGTGCGGTGGTCGCCAGCGACAACGCTGACTCCGCGCCAGTGTTCACTTTGGACGGCTTCACCGCCGACGAAGGCTTCACAGTGTCTGATCGCTACTACCTGATGGAATGGCGTACGCACAACGGCGTTGACATCGGTCTGGAGCGTCTCAACGTGTCCGGTCAGCTGATGTCCTTCAACCAAGGCCTGGTCGTCTGGTTCGTGGATGATTCCTGGGATAACAACCACGTGGGCGTGCATCCTGGCGAAGGCTTCCTGGGCGTTGTTGACGCTGACCAGAGAGTGGTCAAGTGGGAAGACGGCAGCGTCGCATCCACCAAGTTCCAGTTGCATGACGCGGCGTTCAACGTGATCGCCTCCGAGCGCCTGAAACTGGATCTGACGGACGTAGACTCCGTAGGCTCCACACTGAAAGACCAAAACCGTCGCCCCTATCCGCGCTTCATCGATCGTCTCAACTACATGAGCGACGAGATTCCTGATGCGGGCCGCAACATTCCGGAATTCGGCCTCAACGTCCTGGTGCTGTCACAAAGCGCCGACGGCAAAGTAGGCAAAGTTCTGGTGAGAAACACTTCTTCCCGATAGTCACCCTTACGACTATTCGCTAAGCGCCCTACGGGGCGCTTTTTTTATGGGCCGCACGTACAGATAATTCTCAGGCGCAGCCCTTACAGGTCCGATATATATCCAGCTTGAATTCGAGTTATATCCAATGCTTGATTCTCTCACTCCCGGGTCGTAAGATCGGCCTTCAATCAATTTCTACAAGTTGTAAAGCATGAGCTCATCCAAGGACATCGCCAAAGCCGCCTGCGCATCCAGTCAGGATGTCGGCCGCATTAGCGTCCGGGACATTTTCATGTTTTGCTTCACTCCGCCGCCCCGTCGCCTTCAGGCCGGCGCGCCACCGCCGCCGCCCGTACTCCACTGAAATAAATTTCGCGCCTTCCATTTGAAGTCAGCGCAGCGCTGACGTGGTCGGCAATGTCTTATTCCCTGCGACGGGTAACTAATTATGTCTATCAACCGAACGACGTTACTGTCTTATTGCGCAACCGCGCTCTTCGTACTGCTGTGGAGCAGCGGGGCCATCTTCTCCAAAATGGGGCTGGAGTCCGCCTCCGCTTTCGCCTTTCTTCTTCTCCGTTTCACTATCGCTTTTGTTGTGGTGCTGGGCATCAGTTTAAGCCGTGGTCAGTGGCTGCCGGAGCCCGGTACGCGACTTCGCGTGGCGGTGACCGGTTTACTCATGATCGGCGGCTATTCCATCTGCTACTTCAAAGCGCTGGAGCATGGGGTAACGCCGGGAGTGCTCGCCACCGTGCTGGGCGTACAGCCGATTCTGACCTTGCTGGCCACAGAGTCCGCCTTTTCGTTGCAACGTCTCTCGGGGCTGTTCCTGGCGTTATCAGGATTGGTTCTGGTGGTGTATCACAGTATTGGCCTGGCGCAAATCTCCACAACAGGCGTTGTGTTCGCCCTGACCGCACTGGGCTCGATTACCACGGGGGCGATACTGCAGAAAGGCGTCAAGCAGGCGCCCGCGTCGGTGCTCCCTATGCAATACGCAATGACCTTGCTTCTCTGCCTGGCGCTCTCGCCCTGGGAACCCATCACGGTGGAGTTCAGTCCACGCTTTTTGCTGGCGCTGTTGTGGCTCGGCGTGGTGATCTCGGTGGTCGCCACCTTGCTGCTGTACCGTCTTATTCAGGCTGGCAATCTGGTGAATGTCACCAGTCTTTTCTACCTGGTTCCCGGCGTCACCGCCGCCATGGATTACCTGTTCCTGGGCAACCAGATGTCTTTGCTGAGTTTGCTTGGAATGGGCGCCATTCTGCTGGGACTGACGCTGATCTCACGGACGCGTCAAACGCAGCCTGAGGCGCTGAAGCCGATTGCGGCGACGGAAACATGATCATACCTACACCAGAGCCTGGCGCGTAAGGCCTCTCTTAACTATATGGATATAGCGCCCCATTGGGGCGCTTTCTCAACTGGCGGACGTTGACGGGATCAGTCTCGCGTCGGGTCGTGATGTTTCAGCAACTCGTCCAACGTCAGCAGATAGCTGTCCACAAAGGTCGCCATGAAGTATTCCACCTCCGGCATTTGCAGCGCGCGGATACGCGCCTCCACATCCGCCTTGGCGTCGTCGAACTCTTTGTTGCCGGCGGCCACTTCCATCTGACATTTGAGATAGGCGCTGATCAGGTCCGCAGCCTTGACGAATTTCACGCTGGCGGCGTCAAACTTGTCATGCAGCAACAGAGGCTCAAAGGGTTTCTGCAGCTCGTCCGGCAGTGTGGACAGCACTTCTTTCTCCGCCTCCCGTTCGATGGCGTGATACGCGTGCTTGATCGCATCAGAGTGATACTTGATGGGACTGGGCATGTCCCCGGTGATGATTTCCGAGACATCGTGATACAACGCGGCTACCGCCAGGGCGTTGGGGTCGACATCGCCGTTAAACTTGCGATTGCTGATCAGCCCCAGTACATGAGCGATGGTGGCCACCTGCCAGCTATGCTCCATGACATTCTCCTCCACCACATTCCTTTTCAGCCCCCAGCGTTTGATCCAGCGCAGGCGTTCAAGGTAGGCGAAGAATTTACTGGTCATGGGCGAGTCTCCTGGGACAATGTCGGCGGCCGGTGATAAAAGGGAATTATAACCGTCCGCCGTAGCATCCGCCCAGACGCCTTAGGCTTCCGCCGCCGCTTCGTGATCGTGGCGCAGCTCTTTTCTGGCGTGGCGCAACACTTGAAACGCAGCGCTCAACGCCAGGCAGGCCATAATGCCGGCGACAACCAAATCCGGCCAGGCGGTCCCAGACCCGAATACACCCAGCGCGGCTAACATAACAGCGATATTGCTTAGCGCGTCGTTACGGGTGCATAGCCATACACTGCGCATATTGCTGTCGCCCTCACGATAGGCGTATAACATGGCGGCGACGCCCAGGTTGGCGACCAGGGCCAACGCGCCAATGACGCCCATGGTGGCGGCTTCCGGCATAGTGCCCGCCATGGCGTTCCAGGCCGTGCTGGCCAGCACCCACACGCCAAACGCGCCCATAGAAAAGGCTTTTAAGAGGGACGCTTTCGCTCTCACCGCCAGCCCCATGCCCAACACCCAAAGGCTGATGCCGTAATTGGCCGCATCCCCGAGAAAGTCCAGTGAGTCCGCCAATAGTGACACCGAGCCGGCCCGCAAGCCGGACAGCAACTCCACCGCAAACATGACCGCGTTGATCAGCAGCGCCCAAAATAGAATCTTGCGATAACGCCCATCGACTTTCGGCTTTTCTTCGTGCTCGTTATGGCAGCAATGCACACCCATTCGTCATTCTCCTTGCATTTGAATGCGCTCAGGTTAAAGTCTGGAGCCGCTACAGGGTCAAGGCCTCATTGCAAGAAAATGAAAGAAGCGCGCGGGCGCTTTTATGAGTTCGGCGCGTCGCCATGGCAGGGACACTCGCCTTCAGCCGGATCATGGTTCAATCCGGTCAGAATGCCGCATTCGGCGGCGCGATTGTGGATTTGGCACTGGTCACGCAGGGACTGCAACTGCTCCCTCAGCTTCTCCAGATCGGAGATTTTCTGTTCCAGGGCCAGCAGGTGGGTGTCCACTAAATTGTTGACCTCGCCGCAATCCAGGGAAGGATGATCACGAAAATACAGCAGAGATTTGATTTCGTTGAGGGACATGTCCAGAGAGCGGCAATGGCGGATGAAATTCAAGCGCTCCAGATGGCTGCGTCCGTACTCGCGATAGCCAGAGGCGCTGCGCGGCGGAGCCGGCAGCAGGCCTATTTTTTCGTAGTAACGGACGGTTTCCGCATCGCAGTTTGTCGCTTTCGCCAACACGCTGATTCGCATGATTTCCCCTTGTTCACTAGCACCGCTGATAAAGGCGGAAAGCGACGCTATCGGGTGACCATATAAATGCGCGTTTTGCCGCCTTCCGTCTTCTGATAATACAGTTCAGAGCCGTCGCCGGAAATGGAAGGCGCTTCCGCCATCACATCTTCCCCTACTCCCATAACCTCCACCGGAGAGTCAAACGGCTGACTGGTGGAGCCGCGCACCGCCCGCATGATCAAGGCGCGATCACGGTTGTTGGCGCGGTCCGCCAACAGGATACGGGTAAAGAACAGTTCCAGTCCATCCGTCGAAATCGCAGGACTGTACTCGATATCGCGGGAGTTAACGTTCTCCATCACCCGCTCCACCTCGCTCTGATCGTAATAGTAAGTGGCGCCGCCACGATGGGTGGCGAAGTGGATATTCGCCCGCAGCAGTTGGCCGCTCATAAAGCCGCCAGCGCCCCAGGCCGCCTCAGTGAAATACAGCACGCGGCTGTCCGGGCTGACTTCCGGCCCCATGTTGCCCTGGAATTTGCGGGCGAACGCATTCGCCTTGCGAGGCGGCAAGCCATCGATAGCGCGCACGGAAGAAAGCTTACCGCCGGAGAAGCGACCGCTGCGCACCATGGAGTCCACGCCCGTGTCGGAGAACACCAGATTGTTGTCCACGTCGATGGCGGGCGCGCCCTGAACATATTTCTCATCTTCACCGCCCAGACTGATCTGGCCGCGGTAGGTCCAGCCGCCGTTGGCGCCCCGCTCGGCGTAATGCAGCAGGCGGTGGTTGTTCTCAGCGCCACCGTTGAAGAAAAGCGTTTTACCATTGCGGGAAATGTAGGGCTCTTCCTGGTTCATGGGCGAACCATCAGGCCCGTTGGGGAGACCGGAAATCGTCACCTGCACAGGATTTCCGAAATCAGCCGCTTGGGAAAACCCAGCAGCGGAGGCCAGCGTCAATAAACAGGCGGTCAAAACTTTATATCGCATATGCATTCTCTGTATGGTCTTTCGTTTTTCTACTCCCTACAGTGAACATCCCTGATATTTGTTCTAGTTTTTCCCACAGCTTTCCCCATTCTGCCGGGCCTTGAGGGCAAATAAACCAACCTCCGTCACAAAAGAAACGAAAACTAGTTCACGTAATGCGCCGCCCCATATCGGCGGGCGTCCAGGGAGGGAGCCAGTAAGGCCACCAGTTATGCAAAAATTACGCCCCGATTACTGCTTTAAATACAGCACGTAATAACGCAATTTTCAAGTTATCTGGCGCCACAGAACGTAAAGAAATGCACTAAATTGGTGTTTTGGCGGAGAGATATAGCGCCACTTTGGTGCACTTTGGTTTTCAGGCGAAGAAGCGCCTCTTTTTAGGGCTGGCGTTAGGAGGCAGAACTGGCGGTTTGCGCGACCACTTCATCGCGGGGATTCTTCGGATAATATTTTTCCGGCAGCCGCTCAATATGAGAAAAGAATTTGGTGTCTTTGTAAGGCATCTTCATAAATCCTGACACACCCAACCCTTTGATCAGCGGAATAGCGGCGATGATAGCGTCCAGGCAATAACGGAATTCCTGCTCCCTGGACGGGTCCAGCAGGCGGTAATAACTGTGGATCTTCAAGTGCGTCGGCAAGCTCTCGAATATGATAAGCCCTGTGTGATGTATATTATTAAGAAGCTCCAGTATCTCCATGATTTCCATAGGAAGAACCAGGAATTCTTCCGGATCGGGGCCGTCTTCAAAATAAGAATGCACCCGGCTCTGATCCTCCAGATCCGGCGTCGCGCTGACTTCATAACCTAGGCTCAAACCTGACTCGGGGAGAAAGGGTTTATCCGGCCCATCGCGATCTACGTGCAGGGTATCGCGAGCATTAAACAGACAGCTTTTGAACACACCCTGGCGATGAATCGCCCGCGCCAGATTCACCATATTGTTCACCGCAGTGACGAACGCTGGCTTTAAATCCGGGTCGCGCAGATTGAGGCTGGTGTCGATGTACACCCCTTCCTTCTCCCAACGCACCGCCAATCCGCCCACGACGGGATAGCGGCCTAGGCGGCTGACGGCGGCGATGAACGCCTTTTCAATCTCCCCCATGCCTTGCATGAAGTTCTTGTAGTAACGATCCAGTTGCACATCGTTAATTTCTTTCAGCTCTTCTTTGACGCCTTCCTCCCGAAGGAACGACTTGCGCGAGCTGTACACCACCGTATCAATGCCCCGTTTCTGCGGCCGCACCCAGACCGGGGCCAGCGGCGTCTCTTGCACCAGCGGCAGATCCAGCATGACCAGTCGCGCCATGCGCGGCATATGACGCAGGAAATAGTCGCCCGCCTTGGCCCGCACGGAGGGATCATCGTCCATCATGGCGTCCAGCATGCGCGCAAATTCCGCCGGCAACCCCAGAGATACGGCAGGCAAAGCGCGATGTCCAAAGCGGCAGGATTGTCCTGATGCGAGGGCGTACAGGGTCCCCGCAACGCCCTGTTCGTCGAAGCGCGGCGACGAAAGCCCTCCGTTGAGCTGCTCATCGCCGATGAAGTAGACATCGCCCAGACGCGCATTAGTCTGCTGCAGATCGCTGGACATCAGCTCCATGACATTGGCGGAGACGTATTGGTTGTTCTCATCCAGTTGCGCGAAGACGGCGGAGCCCCAATCAATCAGCGCCACCTGTTCGGTATTAGGGTCGTACACCAGATTGGAAGGCTTGATGTCGCCGTGCACCAGGGGACGCCCGGCGGGTCCTTTATCAGAGCGAAGATTTCTCAATATATCAGCTAGTTGCGCAGCAATCTTAACAACCAGTCTAGGTGGCAGACGCCCCACTTTGAGCGAGTATTGCTCAAGATCCACCCCCGGCGCACGCTCCATCACCAGTATGGATTGGCGGCGAATACGCTGGAAGGCGATCAGGCTGGGGACTCTGGGGTGCTCCACCAGACCCAGCATAAAGGCCTCTTCTTCCAGGCGATCCTGTAAATGCTGAGGTAAGGTGATGCGGGAGAATTTGAAGACGTATTGTTCGCCTCCGGCGGTGACGCCGGCGAACACAAAACCGTAGGCGCCCTTGCCCACCATTTCAATATCCCGGTAGCCAAGCTGCTCAAGCTGGGCCTGACACAGGGCGACCCAGTCTTTGAGCTTTTTGGCGTCATTGTGACTGAGCAGATAGATCGACTGCTCTTCCGGAATATAGAACTGTTGTAGCTTAGGCGCGCCAGTCATTCACTCTCGCAGGGTTATCAGCTCAGATGCAGCAACATCGAGGTCGGGTCCTGCAGGTAAGATTTCCACATATTGCTGAAGCGGGCAATGGTTCCGCCGTCAATAATGCGATGATCGCCGGACCAGCTGATATTCATGATCGAGCGCGCCACCACCGAGCCTTCGCTGTCGAATCTGGGCACTGTCTGAGTTTTGCCCAGCGCCACAATCGCCACTTCCGGCATGTTGATGATCGGCGACGCATACGTGCCGCCCAACGCCCCAATATTGGAAATGCTGATGGTGCCGCCCTTGAGGTCGTCCTGACGGACCGAGCCGTCACGAGCCGCATTGGTCAGGCGCTCCACTTCCCGCGCGATGTCGAGAATGCTGCGACGCTCCACATGTTTGACGTTGGGCACCAGCAAACCGACTTTGGAGTCCACCGCCATGCCGATGTTGCAATGGGGCAGATAGTGAATCTCCGAGCAGTCGTCATTGACCCGGCTGTTCATGATGGGATGCTGCATCACCGCCATCGCCATGGCTTTCATGATGAAAGGCATCAGCGTCAAACGTACGCCCGCTTTCTCCGCTTCCGGCTTAAGCTGCTCGCGCAGGGCCAGTAATGCGGTGACGTCAACCTCATCGCCAAAAGTGAACTGCGGAATGGTCGTGGCGGCTTCCACCATGCGTTTGGCCATGACCGCGCGCACGCCGCGAATCGGCTCCACCCGCACTTCGCCAACGCTGGCGGGCGTTTCCGGGGCTTTGCTTTGCGCGGGTGCAGCGTCAGCCTGCAAGGATTTCTGATACTTATGGATGTCTTCCTTCAGCACCCGCCCATGTTTGCCAGAGCCTGGCACGCGGTTCAGATCCAGAGACAACTCTCTTGCCAGACGGCGCACAGCCGGGCTGGCGGGGACTTTGACGCGCCCTGAAACCTGGGCTGGTTTCTGCGCCGATGACGCCAGACAGGCGGCCTTGGGGGCGCTGTCGCCATTGACCTTGGCGGGCGTCGCAACAGCCGCTGCGCCGTCCGCTGCAAAGGAGAAAAGCGGCGTATGCACTTTCGCGATGTCGCCCTTCCCGTAGTGCAACTTCACGATGCGACCTGCGCGAGGCGCCGGAATCTCCACCACCGCCTTGTCAGTCATGACGTCGACGACAGGCTGGTCTTCTTCCACGTGATCGCCTTCCGCCACACGCCATTCAACGATCTCGCACTCTACAATGCCTTCGCCGATATCCGGCAGGATGAAATCATTCCCGTTTTTTCCGGCAGGCTGAGACGCCGGCGCGGGTTTGCTCTCCGCCACTGGCTTGCTGTCCGCTTGTTTGTCCGCCGCCACGGGAACGGATTCTTCGTTAGCCGCTTTCGCAGCGCCCGTCATGTCCACCGCAAACAGAGGGGAATGCACCTTGGCGGTGTCGCCCTCACGGTAATAGAGCTTGGCGACGCGGCCGCTATTCGGCGCGGGAATTTCCACCAACGCCTTATCGGTCATCACTTCCGCCACAGGCTGGTCTTCCTGTACGAAGTCCCCTTCCTGCACCAGCCACTTAACCAGTTCACACTCAACAATGCCCTCGCCAATGTCGGGCAAAATAAAATCAGTCACCATCTTCGCCCTCCTAGAAGTTCACGCTCTGTTTAATCGCTTCGTAGATCTTCAGATGATCCGGTAGATACTCTTTCTCCAGCACCAGCGGGAAAGGCGTGTCCAAACCGGTCACCCTGGCGATGGGCGATTCCAGATAAAGGAAGCAGCGCTCCTGAATGGTGGCGGCGATTTCGCCGGCGAACCCGCCGGTCAAAGGCGCTTCGTGTGAAATAACCAGACGTCCGGTTTTCAACACCGAGTTGACGACGGTGTCCACGTCCCAGGGAAGAATGGTTCTTAAATCGATCACTTCGCAGGAAATACCGTCTTTTTCCGCCATTTCCGCCGCTTTTTCGATGTATTCCATTTGCGCGCCCCAAGCCAGCAGAGTGATGTCGGAACCTTCCTTCAACACCTCCGCTTTACCCAGGGGCAATTCGTAATCTTCCTCAGGCACGTCGCCAACGGACGCGCGATAAATCCGCTTCGGCTCGAAAAACACGACCGGGTTGTCATCACGAATAGAGCTGAGCAGCAGCCCCTTCGCCTGATAGGGATTGCGCGGAACCACGATTTTGAGGCCCGGCGTATGCGCAAAATAGGCTTCCGGCGACTGCGAGTGGTAATGCCCGCCAGAGATACCGCCGCCGTATGGCGTACGGATGGTCAGACCGCCGACATCGAACAGGTTGCCTGAGCGATAACGGTATTTGGCGGACTCATTCACAATCTGATCAAAAGCGGGAAAGATGTAATCCGCAAACTGGATTTCCGCCACCGCCACATGGCCTTGGGCCGCTAATCCATTGGCGAAGCCGATAATGCCCTGCTCCACCAGCGGCGTATTGAAGCAGCGGGCGCGGCCGTACTTTTCCTGAAGATGACTAGTGGCGCGGAAAACGCCGCCGAAAACGCCGACATCTTCGCCGAAACAGATTACTTTTTCGTTCTCCGCCATCGCTATATCGAGGGCGTTGTTGATCGCCTGTAACAGGTTCATCTTAGCCATGCGTCATTCTCCCCGCGCTCTTGGGATACGCATCCGGGTACTTGCGGACATGCATCTTGAGTTTTTCTAATTGTTCATGCAGTTGCGGGGTCACTTCGTCGTACACGTCCGTCACCAGCGACTCCACCGGCGGCGGCGGCCGTTTCTCAGCGTTCTTCATTGCGTCCAGCACTTCCTGGCGCATGCTGTTCTGAAGCTGCTTTTCCTCTTCCTCGGACCACCACTTTTTCTTGATCATCCAGTTACGCATACGCGCAATGGGATCTTTGGCGCGCCAGACGTCTTCTTCTTTCTTGCTGCGATAGCCGGATGGGTCGTCGGAGGAGGAGTGGGCGGCCAGACGGTAAGTCATGGCTTCGATCAAAACAGGTTCGTTTTCTTCCACCGCAATTTTGCGCGCAGCCTGAGTCGCCAGATACACCGCCAGGATATCGTTGCCGTCTACGCGGATGGCGCGCATGCTGTAACCTAGCGCCCGCGGCGCAATGCCGTCTGCGGCGAACTGTTCGCTGGAGGGGGTGGAAATGGCGTAGCCGTTGTTACGGCAGAGAAAGATAACCGGTACTTTGTGCACGGAGGCCATATTCAGAGCGGCGTGGAAATCCCCTTCAGAGGCGGCGCCTTCGCCGAATACAGTTACAGTGCATAGCCCCTTGCCTTCCAGCTTCTGACCGTATGCGTAACCGGCGGCCTGAGGAATCTGGGTGGCCAGAGGCGAGGAAATCGTCATGTAATTGAGTTTGGCGGAGCCGTAGTGAATCGGCATTTGCCGGCCCTTGCCATAATCCAGCTCGTTGCCGAACAGCTGGTTCATGAACTCATCCACCGAGAATCCGCGATAGGCCAAAGCGCCCTGCTCCCGGTATTGAGCCATGATCATGTCCCGGTCATCCAACGCCGCAGCGAAGCCGACGACTGTGCCTTCTTCACCGGTGGACTGCAGGTAAAAACTGAGACGCCCCTGACGTTGGGCGGCCAGCATGCGTTCATCCAGCACGCGGGTGAACACCATGGTGCGGTAGATCTTCAGGGCTTCTTCCTGATCCATCTCCGGCAGCTTAGCCCCTTTATAGGTCGCGCCATCCTGTTTCAGGACCTGAAAGATGGGAAACTTAAATTCATTTCCCTGAATGAACTCAGGTTTATGAATAACTTCTATTGTTTTTGTTGTTTGACTCATAGGGTCCTCTTCCTGGATACGTTCGGAGGCAAGGCGGGCCCCTTTTGAAGGCTCCGCTCCACTTTCTACTGTAGACGGTAATCCACCCTGAGGATAATAGACTTTAGTGACGTTGACGTAAACGTCAGCATTGAAAAAAATGCTGCCTGATCAGCCCAGTGGACACGATACTTTGTGCGAAACAAAGTCCCCCGGCAATCTGATTTCACACGCAATTGAAAGCCCCCCTGCGTGATCAGAGGGGTTTAGGAGCCGTTGTCCTACAAAGAAGCGTCTCGGCCCAAGGGAGCCAATCGTAAGAGATGTCCCTCTTGGCAACCCAGCAGCCGAGCGAATGTGATGTGGCGGGTATAGCTAATTATCTGAATCCGTGATTACAACTACCGAGTCAAAACAAACGGAATTGATTAATACGCTTGAGCTGAGAACGGCTGATGATTATGGAAGGGTTTCATCACCCCTTCCATTCCTGGTTGCCTTTGCCAAAGGCAGTGGACACAAATCCTGGTACATGCCGTGCATACCCGCTGAGCTTGCTTGCGGCCTCCTTGGCTAACACGTAACCGGATAGGCCGATACCAATCGCGGCGAAAATATTGTCTGCTGCGGCGAACAGATCAAAACTTTTCTCCAGAGTGGTGTAACCCACAGCCCCAAGCGAGCCGGTAACTACACCCTTCGCTGCAACTTTTTGCACTTCCGCGATAAACGCCTGACGAGCATCTTTGTTAGCGAAAATATCAGAGGAATTAACCTGAACGCCAGCATAGTGCAAGCCTGCTTTTTCACACAGGTCTTTCAATGCTTTTTCCGTGGTGTTTCTCCCTCTCGGATTAGAAAAAAACACGGTCTGGTTTTCCAGCTTATTCCCAGCGACGATTACATTATTGGCAAGAGGGTTGCTCTGAATAGTTTCCAGGGCTTTGACAAAAGAGCCCACCCCTTCACCATGAACCAGCCAACGAACTTTGCCATTTTGCCTTTGTGCATCCTGGATCAATGACACGATGTTTTTCACATACTGCTGGTTGTTGAAGTCGTTATTCATCCAGACCAATGAGTAGTGATTGCCAGGCTTTTCCAACGTGGAAGGATTAAGCGCCACAGAATAAGCTTTGGCAATATGCTCAAAGAGTGTTTCACCAGCTTTATCTTTACCCTCAAACTTTCCTGCCACAGCTGCAGTATGGGCACCGCTCCACTGATGCTGAAGCTTCATAGCTGACTGTGGAGCATTGTCCGACTTCCAACTTTTCAACTCAACATCCCAATCAACCTTGTAAAGCCCAGGGGTATTGTCTACTACAGCCTGTGGACTGTCATCGATACATAACCACAGCACTTTGACATCGCCGTTCGGCTCAATACAATATTGAACCCGAATCGGCCCGAAATCTTCTTGTTTCATTGCACCGGTCTGAGCACCCGGTGTTAACGCCAATGCGTAAATAGCCCGGAACATGCTGGTCATGTAAAAGTTCCCAGGATGCTGACGTTTAATCCTCAGCCAGTTGTCATAATTCCGCTTTTTGATCAACACATTTCGCTGCACATTGGGATCTTCCTGTTTAGTGATAATCGCAGGCCATTGTGGGTCCTTATGAGACACTGTTTTATCCTCACTTAGATTCGTTTTCAGATAATTTTGGGTAACTTAATATATTTAGGGAACAAAAGGCGGGGGCGGCGAGCCGGATTTAAGAATAACGGTATCAGGCTCGCCAATATTTGAGTCTCCATCGCGCCATTCTGGATACACCCAGTTTTCCGGGTTCCGCTGGGATGAAATACGGGCATCCGGCCACTGTTGCCGGGCTTGCTCCATCCGTGCTTGAGCAGAGGGGCTGAGTTGACACTCAACTTGACTGCAGACTTTGTCCCGCAGGGCATTCATATGCCTAATCGCGTATTCCACCGGGGCATAACCATGGTTATGGAACATCAGACGAAGATAATGGCGGTCATCCAGGGGAGTAACTACATAGCTAGAGTACTCGCTCGCGCTGAAAGGTGAAGGTACATGGATTTTGCTCATATCTTTGTGGATCTCATAATGCACCCATAAAGTATCGCCCGACTGTCTGATCGCCCAATTTATCGGCGCGCGCTTTACAGCTTGTCGTGGCTTCTCCGGCCCCATCCGATAACATAAGCGCAACAAGGCTTGCTCCAAGTGACTGGGGTTCAAGCAACTCATCCCTTCTGGCAAGCAGTTAACCTGTTCCACCACGGCAATAAAAGTTGTGGAGGCCACTGGCCGCATACGCCATATTGGGCCGTAATACTCCCAACCCCGCTTAATGAAGACCGAGCTCGAAAATGGATCTTCAGGTGTACTGTCACGATAAATTGCCTGATCATAAATATTGACCTGGGGAATAGGAGCTTGCCTTGCTTCAAACCCCTCATAATCGTGATGGGGCGGCAGTTGCATGCGTAGTTTTGTGCCGCTTAAATCAATTTCAATGGTCTCAGGCTTGTTTAACCCTGGAATGTAGGGATGTCTGCGGGAGGCGAATAAGCGTTTTAGCATAGAATATTTGGCGTTAATCCATTTCTGCCCTGTCAGCATAAGCGACAGAGGCTACTCACTAGAATGAAGGGTATCGCAAATACTAGAGACAGGCTCTAGTAGGGTCAATCGTCCATATTACTTATGTTTTGTCGGCCGTGAGCCAGCGCGCAGATATCCAAGTGCATGCTGGTGGCGCAATAAATTCCTAGAGGGTTAACATGCCCCCCCTAGCCCAAGTTCATCTCTCGGATGGTTTCCGGTGAGCAAATATCGTTAGGGAACAAAAGACGGCGGTGAGGAACCGGGTTTAAGAATCACCACACGGGGTTCGCCTATGCCGGACTCTCCATACCGCCATTCCGGGTACACCCAGTTTTCCGGCTCCCGCTGGAGTGAAATGCGGGCACCGGGCCAGCGCTGTCGAGCCTGTTCGTGCTGGGCTCGGGCCGAGAGACTAAGTTTCATCTCAATATGGTGGCAGACCTTGTCCCGCAGGGCATTCATATGTCGAATGGCGTATTCCACAGGGGCATAGCCGTTGTTATGGAACATCAGACGAAGGTAATGGCGGTCATCCAAGGGGGTAACGGCGTAACTGGAGTATTGGGCCCGCATAAAAGCCTCCTCTTCAATCAGCTCTCCCAAGTTCTTATGTACTTCATAGTGCACCCATAAGCTATCGCCCGACTGACGCACCGCCCAGTTCACTGGTGCGATCCTTTCACCTCTGGCTGGAGTATTCGGCCCCATTTGATAAATTAAGTGTATTAGCGCCTGCTCCAGATGATGGGGGTTAAAACAACTCATCCCTTCCGGTAGGCAGTTAACCCGTTCCACTACCGCAATGAAGGTCGTATAACCCAGACGCCTCAAGCGCCAGAACGGACCGTAATAATCCCAGTTTCGCTTAATAAACAAGGTGTTGGTAAACAGATCATCAATTGTGCTTTCAGGATAAACAGTTGGATCGTAAATATTGACTCGGGGAATCGGCGCTTGTAAATCCTCAAATCCATCAGAATCGTGATGGGGCGGTAGTTGCAAGCACAGTTTGGAGCCGCTTAAGTCAATTTCGATATTTTCTGGTTTGTCTAAGCCAGGAACGTAGGGTTGTCTGCGGGAGGCGAATAAGCGTTTTAACATGGGGTACTTGGCGTTTTGTCAGCGTAAAACGAAAAAAGACTACTAAATGTTGAAATCAGGCATACTAGAGATGAGGTACAGCAGGGTCAATCGATCGTTTTATTAGTGGAATGCGCTGAATTCCTGTGAGAACTTTGCCTTGAGCGCCCTAATGTCGCAAAGTATCGGGGCTATACAGGGCGCTTCAGCCGGTGATGATAGAAATCAGTAAAATCATCGGTTTTCCCGGGCCCCTGAGACCCGGGTCGCGATTAGGAGGCTTTGGCGTCGTAGGTTTTGCCCCGCCGCAGGGCCCTTGGAAACGGGAGCTTCATTCCGTTTTTTACAGACACCATGAGCACGGACAGGAAGATCACTCCGCTGCCCAGAATTGTGTACATATCTGGCGTTTCATCGAAGAACGCCCAGCCGATCAAGTAAGCCAACGGCAGGGAGAGATAGCTAATATGGGCGGCGATGGCGGCGCTGCCGATACGCAGGCCGACGATCCAGAAGTAGCTATACACTGAGCCCAGCACGGCGATCAGGCCGATAAAGGAAAAGTCTTTCAGCGATACCGGCGACCAGTCCGCCACCGCCATGGGGCCCGACATCAGAATCGTCAGAATCGCCAGCCAGAACATCAGGCTGATGGGACTTTCCTCGGAGCCGTACTTCTTCGTCCCAATATGCAACAGGGCGAAGCCCAGGGCGCCGGCGAACGGATAGATGATTTCCAGGGGCGTGAAGTCGCCGCTGGGGCGGGCGATCAGCAACACTCCGATAAAGCCGACAAGAGTCGCCAGCCAATGTCCCGGAGCCACTTTCTCCTTCAGCCAAAGCGCGGAAATCGGAACGATGAACAGAGGTTCAGCGAAGAAAATCGTCACCACCACCGCCAGCGGCAGGTTGGCGAGGGAGTAGAACAATAGAAAGGAGGCGACGCAGTTGAGCACGCCGCGCATCAAATGCGCCTTCGGCGACTTCCAGACGAAGATGCCCGCGCCTTCTTTTACCGCCATGGGTATCAAAAGCAGCGCAGCGAAGCACCACCTTAGAAACAGCAACTGCCATGTATCAACTTCTTCCCCCACCTGTTTAACGAACGCATCCATCCCTGTGCCCGCGACGACAGCGATAAAAACAAACGTCATGGCTTTGCTATTTTGTGTGTTTTCCATTTTGGTATCCCTTTTTTATCCACGGTTGACCGCTCGGCGTTCACCCCCTTGTGAACGCCCCAAACCGCATCGCGTCACGCCTGCGTCAAAGACACAGGCTCGCCGCTCTGGCGTCCGCCTCCGCCCGGGCCTTGTTGACCCGCCCGGAAAAGGCCGGCCTCAGCCAGCGGTTTAACTCCTGATGCACGCGCGGCTCGAACAGTCCCCTCTCGCTCATCCACTCATCATTGAAAATTGTTGGCAGATATTTTTCTCCTCCGTCACAGACGATGCAGACCATCGTTCCTCTTCCGCTCAGGTTCTGAGCGATTTTGACGCTCTGATACACTGCGCCTCCCGCCGAACCGCCAATCAATAACCCGCGCTGACGCGCTAGGTAGCGACAGGTTTCAAACGCCTCCGCATCCGTCACCTGATAGCCGTAATCCACCAGTTCCCGGCGAAACGCCGCGCCAATGGAATCCCCCGGGGGCACGCCAGTGCCGGACTGGTAATAAGGTCCGCCTTCCTTGCGAAACACGACTGACCCCACCGGCTCCACTCCGAAAATGCGAATGTCGGATCGATACGTCTTCAGCGCTGAGGCCACGCCGGTGATGGAGCCGCCGGTGCCAACGCAAGCCACCAGAGCGTCGATAACGCCGTCTGTGTCACGAATCAGTTCATGAGCCAGTGTGCTGGAGTAGCCGCCTGGATTGGCCTGGTTATTGGATTGATCCATAAAACAGGCGCCCTCAATTTCGCTGGCCAGACGCGCCGCCGTCAGCTCTCTTTCCACCGTCGCCACTTCGTCATCGGCGTAATCGCCTTTGACAATATGCACTTCTCCTCCGTAGGCCTTCACCGCCATGACTTTTTCAGCAGCGGCGTGATGATCCATCACGGCGATAAAACGAAAGCCCATTTCCGCGGCCAGCAGGGCCAGCCCCGTCGCGGTGTTACCGGAAGACGACTCCACGATAACGCCGCCCGGCTGCAAACGGCCTTCACGCACCGCCGCTTCGATCATGCTGCGGGCCATACGGTCCTTCATGCTCATGCCAGGATTAAACTTCTCCAGCTTCAGCAGCAATTTCCAGGAGCAATCCTGCAAAGGCAGCTCCAGTAGAGGGGTTTCGCCGATTAATTCCGACACCTTTGTTTTAATCATGTTCATTCCTTATTCGTTATATATCAGTGCTTTCCAGTCCTGATTGCGAAACTGCTCAGAACGACTCATCCAATCGCCATGACCAATCGCCATGCCCTCCTTCATGGTCGTCGGTTGCGATTAATGCAAGTTTTTGCGGTGTCGGCGCACGGTGAAAACGGGTCTCCATTAAATCCATCTGATAACCGGCGGTGTTTACAAAGGCCAGACAATCTCCCGGTTGCGGCAGATTCTTGAAAGGAATCCATCGCTTTGTCAGCACGTCCGACTCCAGGCAACTACCGCCTGCGATATAGGCGACGCCCGCATCGCCCTGGCCTGCGCCAATCACGATCGGGTCCACCAGAAACTCTGATTGAAACCAGGGTTCACACGCGCTGAAGCTGAAACCGTCGACAACGATGACATGCTTGCCCGCTTCCAAACGCTTGACGCCTTTGACGCGAAACAGGGTCGCTCCGGCCTGATCCACCAGGCCTCGTCCCGGCTCCACATATAGCGCCACACCCTCTTGGCGCAGACGCTCACGATTGCCGCAGGCCAACACAATATCCTCCAGCGCCTCCTCTTTTACGCGGGGGGACCAATAAGGATAGAAATTGTCTGGGGAGCGGCCATCCATATAGTAATGAGGCCCGTTGTAACCCTGGAACGCCTCCCAAGAGCCTCGGGAAATATAGCGAGTCGGAAAACCGCCCCCTATGTTGACGCTGTTGGCGTCAAAGCCTAATCCACGGAAGTAGCGAATCATTTCAATGGATACCGCCAGCGCCTCCGCCCGCTGACGGATGGAGTAGCCGCCCAAGTG
The DNA here is from genome assembly GCF_029813005.1 of Hahella sp. CR1. Taxonomy (NCBI): domain Bacteria; kingdom Pseudomonadati; phylum Pseudomonadota; class Gammaproteobacteria; order Oceanospirillales; family Hahellaceae; genus Hahella; species Hahella sp. CR1. Next base: position 71,583 of record NZ_JAPELK010000010.1, on the reverse strand, counting down.
AAAAGCGACGCCTTCCAGTTCCAGTCGATGCCGAAACGGCTTCAGCGCGTCCGCCAGAGCCCTCAGCGCTTCGCTATTCATGCCAAATCGACTGACGCCGACATCGCCGTTCCAACGCAGCTTGATACGGGTTTTATCGCCTTGGCGAGACGCCAGCAGCAACGCCTGCAACACCTCGAATTCTTCCGCGGAGTCAATGGCGATAATCGCCCCCGCCTTCATTCCCAGTTCAACAAAGTCCGGGCTTTTAAAGGCTCCGGATAGCGAGCATCTTTCGCCCTCGACGCCGGCAGCCAGCGCATCCTGCAACTCAAACAGGCTGGAGACGTCCGCTCCCGCGCCATTGATCGCGACGGCCTTGAGAAAGCTGTGGCAGCGATTGACTTTCATCGCATACAGCACGTCGCCGCGAATATCGGCGTTGGCGTAAACCCGCCGAAAACGGTAGAGATTTTCTTCAAATATCTGTGGAAACATCAGATGCGCGGGCGAGCCGTGCGCATCCATCAGCGCATTTAAACGAGCTGGATCGGAGCCCAGCACATGTTGCGTCAGGGGATGAATCAACGGCGTCAGATATGGCGCAGCCTCTCCCCTCACGCCATCCCGCCGGCATGATTTAATTGTCACCATTACTTCCCGGCTCCCCTGGTTAACGCACCAACGCCATAGAACGTTGCGGCCAACCGGAGGGGAAGTAACCTGTGATATTGTCTTCAAAGCCCCCGCAGTATTCATAAGCCCAATCACGAATTTCAGCGAGCATGGGGGTATGGACGTTCAGCCTTCTGGCGGCTTCCAGGAAGAAGTCCATGCCGTAAGGCACATCTTCCGTAAAGATGCGATGGCGACGATTGACTTCAAAGCCGCCATCGCAGGTCAGCATGGGTATCTTGATGCCCGCGTAAGCAGGGTTAGTGCGGAAGGTGGAGTACAGCGTGCGCGGATTGGTGATCTGTCTGCCGTATATTTTTACGATGTCTTCGTGCAGCGGCAGCGCAAACGGGAAATCGGAGCGATACACCTCTTTCAGCGCCGCCAAAATGGCCTGCTGCTCTTCGTCGCATTTCTTGATCAGATAGGCGGCGAACTCGGTGAGATCTTCATAAAAGCTCAGTCGCTCTTTGAAAGGTCTGCCATCCCACTGTGAATAAGGACCGACCAGGGAGTACAGGATAGGCAAATGCTCAATCGGATTGCCCGCGCAGGCGCTCAGTTCAATATAGTGCTCCGCACGGCTGGCAGGCTGGTAAAACAGTTTTTCCAGGGCCTTCTTAGCCAGCTCCACCTTGATGTGAGTTGGATTGGAAATGGCGTAAAACAGTTCCTTCTTGAATCCGAGAATGCTCACGCTCTGGCCAGGCACAAGATGGGACGCCATTACCGGCGTGTCCTTGATGCCCCAGGCGTAGACATTGGAGCGTCGGCCGATGTGATAATCCACCATCCAGTCGAAAGCGCCCCAACCGGGTATCGCGCATAGCTGCACGACCTTCTCTTCGGAAATCAGATTGGCGATCTGCGCCAATACGCGGGGACGATCGTTAGCGGGATTGGTGATAAAAATCAGATCCGCCTGGGGTATGACTTCAGCGGGATTGTCCGTCACCCGCACCGGCTTGGCGTGCAGATCCTCTCCATAGGGGGTGGATACGACAATCTGGCCATTGGCGCCCAGTCTTTCGTTTATCTCCTGGGCTTTCCGGGTCAGCATCGAAACTTCCTGCCCTCGTGAGGCGAAGATACCCAGAAGCGCGTGGGCTTGTTGGCCCCCGCCAATGATTACGATATTCATATTGCGAACTTCCTTTCCATTACTTCTTGACTTGGAACACGGGTTTGTCAGGTCAAACGCGTTACCTTACGCTTGGCGTTGCTGCGTTATATCGCTCTGTGCCGGGTCCTGCAATTGCCTGCAACATCCGGGTTTGCGGCGGGCTTTCCATGTGCGCCCCTGGCCAGGGCGTCCTACGCTGGAAAATCGTTGATGATGTCGGGATTGGACGCCCGTTGTGTCACAAGCCTCCAAACCTCCATCCACGTAACCAGCGACAAAATAAGCGGTGCGTGGACGGAAAAGTTGAAATACCAGGCCGCCCAGGAGGAACCCCTCCATAAACGGCATGACGACACACCTATCCGGCCGACGGTCCGCCTCTCACTGCGCCGATTAAATCGCCGCATCCCGAGAACAAAACCTGTCGCCGCGAACAGTGACAACCTTGTCAGTACTATGCAAAAAGCAACGTTACAATTTGTTTTTATTTAGAAAAAGATATTTTAATCGACTCAAAAAAGTAAATTGATTATATTGCACATCGCTGTGATATTTTTTCCAGGAGGGATGTATGAGGAGTAACTCACGGCCTTCATTAAAAGCCTTGGAAGTTTTTGAAGCAGTCGCCCGCCACCAGAGTTTTTCTAAAGCCTCGGAAGAACTGTGCATCAACCACAGCGGGGTCAGCAAGCATATCAAAGCCCTGGAGCTGCATTTCGAAAAGCGGCTGCTGGTGAGAAACAACAAGCAGGTGCAACTGACCGAAAGCGGTCAGCGTCTGTGGGAACAACTCACCCAGGCCTTTGAGATCATTCGCGGCGCCTGCGGCATTCCCCACGAAAAGAATTTTATCGAGATCAAAGTGCCGGTCACCTTCGCTATCCGTTGGGTGTTGCCGCGCCTCAGCCGCATTCGTGAGGAAACCGAGCTTAACCTGAAGGTGACGACCGCCTGGCGTCATTCCGTCGACTTTCTGAAAGAACACTACGATATGGGCATCATCTTTTGCGATGAGCCGTCCGACGAGTTCTTTTATGAGGAAAATCTGGTCGCGGTGTGCTCCAAAGACTACTACGAGCAATTACGGGGGCTGTCCGATCAGGAAATACTGGATCAGGCGAATTTCATCAGCCCCAACCCCTCCATGTCCGACTGGGAGTTATATTTCTCCCACACCGGCCTGCCCGGCGCGCAAATCAGCTCAGACCGCATGCTGATCATGGATTCCATGGAATCCGCCATCACCGCCGCCGTGAAATTCAGCGGCGTCGCCATCACCGATGTGCTGTACGTGCAGAGTGAGCTGGCCAATGGACAATTGATCAACGTATTCTCCCGCACCGTGAAAACCGGCCTGGGCTACAAGCTCACCTGCGTCCCCTCGTTACGGGACAGCAGGGAGTATGAAACACTGCTGCAATGGATCACCCGCGAGACCAATAGCCAGCCAGCGCGTATCTTGAACAAAGAGGCCGTGACAGCCGAATAGCTGTGATCACGGTCCTTCTTCCTCGCCCTCTTTTCCGCCGCACTGCATTACCGCCTCTACCGCCTTCGCTGAACCTTTCCGTCGTCCTCTGCGTATCTTTCCCAGTATTCGCCAACAACATTGCAATAGCCTCAAACAGACAGCCCAACATGACTCAACACCGCATCGTTATCGTCGGCGCTTCCGGCGCTATTGGGGCCGCCCTGACCTATCGGTTCGCCAGCGAGCCCGACGCCCAGGTGTTTGCATACTCCCGTTCACCTCGCACTTGGGAGCAAAGCAATATCTATTCAGGTCGCCTGGATTTTAGCGATGAGGAGTCCATTCAACGGGCTGCGGAGATCGCCGCCGCTTCGGGCCCACTAGATAGAGTATTCGTGGCGGCGGGTCTTTTGCACACGGCGACTATGCGACCGGAGAAGGCGCTGAAAGAGTTGGAAAGAACGAACTTTGAAGCCTGCTTCCTCACCAACGTGATTGGTCCGATGCTGGTGGCCAAGCACTTCCTCGGCCTCTTACATCCAAGCCGTCCTGCGGTGTTCGCCGCCTTATCCGCAAGGGTCGGCAGCATTTCTGATAACCGATTAGGCGGTTGGTATGCTTACCGGAGTTCTAAAGCCGCCCTGAATATGGCCCTCAAGACCGCCAGCATTGAAGTGGCGCGCCGCAACAAACAGGCGATTGTCGTCGGTCTGCATCCTGGTACCGTCGCCAGCTCGCTTTCCGCGCCTTTTCTTGAGCGCGTCCCGCCACAGCGGCTTTTTACGCCGGATCAGGCCGCAAGCCATCTCATGAAGGTTATCGAACGATTGCGCCCGGAAGACACCGGCAAACTATTCGCCTGGGATGGTAGCGAGATTCCGTTTTGACACCCCGAAGACCATTGACAACAGGATAGCGCTCCCTAGAAAATATCCGCCGAGTCATCGTCTTCTTCCGTGAAGTCAATGATGGCGCTATCCAAGGATGCAGCCTTGGCGCGGCTGTAAAACTCTCCCGAATAGTCGCCGCCAAGCAAAACTTCCGTTCTATCCGTCTCGCCGAATAGATAAATCATGCGGTCTGACGGCGCCGGCGCAGAAGTCTGGTCACGCAGCCGCGTGATGGTTTCTTTAAAAACTTCTTTGGCGACAGGTTTGTCGATATCGGCGAAGCGTTGCTCCACTAGCGGCAAATACTGTTTGGCGTCCAGGTCGGCGATAGCGCATGCGGCGTAAGAAAGATTCTTGGTATTTTCGGGATTCCCGAGAAACGCCGCTGCGCCGTCTGCGTCACGTTTGATCATCCACAACGCATAGCGGGTTTCCATGACGAATTGGGCGCCTTCATAACGCCACTCAAAACTTTCCAGGAAGGACTCCAATACGCTCACGTCCCCCGCATACCCGCACAGCGAAAGCGCGATCGCCACAGGGCCGGTCTTGCAGTTCAACCCATAGGACGCCTCGTCATCGCTGACCTTCCGCAGCACCCCTAACAAAATATCAGTCGCGTTAGGTATATGGTGACGCGTGTACGCCATAGCGAGAGCGCCCACCAGCCCCTTGTTAGTTTCATGATATAGCGATGGCGTGAAGCCATAGGAGTTCAACTTTTCACTGCGCACTCTTTTGGCGTACTCGAAATGCCGCTCAAAGCTGGATTCCAGAAACGCTGTGACTCTGCCCGCGTATTCCGCTTTCCGCCCCCAGCCATGCAACGTGGGCAGCCAGCCGGAACTATAGTCGTGATCCTCCACTTCCAGCTGCTGCGTCAGTTTGTCGAGCAACATGGAGAATGTCGTCTCATCACTCATATTCGCAAACAGGTAATAGCGATAGTCCCGTTCTGTCTCAGCCATATGCTCATGCAGCGACTGCATGAACGTCTCCGAGGCGTTCGCCCTGGCGATGAGCGTATCGCAGAAGGCGTGCAGCCCGTTTTCGACAGCGGTAAAACACTCTTTGCTCAACTCCGCGCGGATATCCCAGTCAATGTCGTCAGTCCATAATTCGTCGTTATTGAGAAAGTCATATATCGGGGAGGTCTGACGGCTGATCGTCGTCAGCGTCGCCGCGAAATCCGTTTGGAAGGCGTTGACCGCCGCCTCGATATTACTTTCGATTTCGCCTTTGAGGGCGTGTATAGCGTCGTAAGGAATCATCACGGGATAACATCTCTAATGTATTTATCAAACAGTGCGCGATTTGCGCCACGGCGAACATGTGCATGGAAGTCCAGGCGCATTAACCGGCTATTAGAATGCGGGATAACAACGAGGAAATAAATCATTCGCGGGCGTCGGGACTCCATCCCAACGCCCACTACGATCTGTTTAAGCCGCGGCCACCACGGTGTAGCCGAGGTAGCTGGTGTAAGCCAGGTACACCGCCAGCAGAATGCCGCCTTCGACGCGGTTGATGCGGCCTTGTTTGCCTTTGAAGCCGAAGCCCATGACGAATAGCGCCAGGGTGAGGCCCGCCATCAGCGTCCAATCGCGGTACAGGACTTCCGGTTGTACTTCCAGAGGATGAATCGCCGCAGCGATGCCGACAACGGTGAGCGTATTAAACAGGTTGGAGCCGATGACGTTGCCGATGGCGAGGTCATGCTCGCCCTTACGGATCGCCGCCAGCGAAGAGGCCAGCTCCGGCAGCGAAGTGCCGATGGCCACGATGGTCAGGCCAATGATCAGATCGCTGACGCCCAGGCTGTGCGCCACAGTGACCGCGCCCCACACCAGAATGCGCGAGCTGATAATCAGTAGAATCAGGCCGGCCACCAGCCAGAATATGGCGTTTTTCAGCGGCATGGGGTGCGCGATCATTTCATCGTCCACTTCCGACGCCAGCGCATCGGAGCGCTGCTGCATGCCTTCGCGAATGGTCCAGCCCATCAGCCCGGCGAACACCACCAGCAAAATCGCCGCGTCGACGCGGGTCAGATCGCCGTCCCACAACAAGCCCGCGGATAGCAGGGTGATGGCTGCCAGAATCGGCAGTTCTTTGCGCAACACCTGCGAGTGCACGGCGATGGGGCTGATCACCGCCACCAGACCCAGAATCAATGCAATGTTGGTAATGTTGGAGCCGTAACCGTTGCCCAGCGCCAGACCGGGGTTGCCCTCCGACGCCGCCAGCGCAGACACCACCATTTCCGGGGCGGATGTTCCGAACCCCACGATCACCATCCCAATCAACAGGGGCGGCATGCCTCCATGCTTCGCCGTCGCGGCGGCGCCATCCACAAAACGATCTGCGCTCCAAACCAGCAGCGCCAGGCCAGCGACAATAGCAAGCAATGCAAGCATCATGCGATCACCTCGCAATTAACGGAATTCGGCGCATACGCCTTAAGAGTAACCAAGTTCCATGGAACGGAATCGGCATTATGAAGAGCAAGTATATTCATCATTTGCAGCCTCTGGGGTGGAAAGATAAACGCCAAGACGCACGAAAAACATCCACCCCTGGCTGCTTTTCGTGCGTCTTAGGTCTCATCAATCCTGGGAGGGACACGATCGCCACGGACTTTGCGCCCGGAGACTGTTGACGACCGTCCCGGCGGAAGCCGGGAGACTACTCCCCTAAGAGTGGGCGAATCCTAGCAAACTCCTTCAACAGGGACAACCTAAAGCTTCCGCCGCGGCCGCCTCCACCGCTAAAGCCCTTGCGCCCCGCGGCTTTCGCCGCATTAACAATCGCTCAGGTTACATTGCATTGCCCACCTTCACTGCTACAATTTTGGTAACGGACCTGCTCAGGAAGAGAAACAAGATGAAAGGCATCGTTTTCACCGAATTTCTGCAACTGGTGGAGGATAAATTCGGGCTTGAGGAAGTCGACGCCCTTATTGAAGAATCCGGCGTTTCAGGGATATACACCTCCGTAGGCACCTACGACCACAGTGAAATGGTCGAACTGCTGAAAACGCTCAGCGCCCGTCACGACGCTCCCATCCCTGACTTGTTGAAAACATTCGGTAATCATTTATTCGGCCGTTTCTATGTCCTGTATCCGCAATTCTTCAAGGACATCCACGGCTCCTTCGACTTTCTCAGCAAAATCGACGTTTATATCCACCAGGAAGTACAGAAGCTCTATCCAGACGCGGAGCTGCCGCGTTTCGATTGCAGTCAGCCGCAGCCCGACCAACTGATGCTCTATTACTATTCAACCCGACATCTGGAAGATCTGGCGGAAGGGTTGATACAGGGCGCAATAGCCCATTTCAATGACGGAGTCGTATTAAGTCAGCGCACCGAAGAAAAGGACCATATCACCTTTGAGCTGAATAAAATCCAATGACCAAAATCGCCGTTCTTGAGCGCGCCCTCGCCCGGGAGCGCGCCGCCCGTCATCAGGCGGAGCAACTGTTGGAATTAAAAGCCACTGAACTCTACGAGAGTCATCTGTTGCTGGAGGACGCCCTGCAGAAAACCGCAGGCATGGTGCACTCCCTGGGCGACATGGTCAAAGACCGCACCAAGAAGCTGGAAGAAGCGCGGGATGAGGCCATGGCCGCCAACAAGGCAAAGAGTCTGTTTATCGCCAACATGAGCCATGAGATCCGCACGCCGCTGAATGGGGTGATCGGCATGCTGCAGGCCATGATGCATGGCGACCTGTCACGGGAACAAAAGGCGCGCGCCAAAACCGCCTTCACCTCCGGCAAACTGCTGCTGACGGTGATCAACGATCTGTTGGACTTCTCCAAACTGGAGGCGGACAAGGTCAACCTGGAGCGCATTCCCTTCTCGCTTGGTCGTCTGCTGGACAGCTGTCTGCCAGTCGTGTGCAGCCAGGCGTCCGATAAAGGGCTCACTTTGACGCTGACCCTGGCCGCCCATCTGCCGGATCAGATCATGGGAGACCCTACCCGGCTCAAGCAGATCATCTGCAACCTGTTGTCCAACGCCGTGAAGTTCACCAAACAGGGAGAAGTGTCGTTGTACTGCTACCCGGTGGAGGACCGCCTCATGTTCGGCGTGGCGGATACCGGCGTCGGCATTCCCGCAGACCGGCAGCAACAGATTTTCGAGCCGTTCAGTCAGGCGGACGACTCTCACACCCGGCGCTACGGCGGCACTGGGCTGGGCCTGTCCATCAGCTCCCGGCTGGTGGAAGCCATGGGCGGTCGTCTGCAAGTGCGCAGCGAACCCGGCGTTGGAGCCGACTTCTACTTCTCCCTGCCTTATCTCTCCCTGTCTATCGACGGATCGACCCGGGAGCCGCCGCCGGCGCCCTGGGCGGACAAACCTATTCTATTGTTGGCGGAGGAGTCCATTGCGCCCTTCCTGAAGCGAGGCCTGCGTGAACTCGGCGTGGATATACTGGCTCCGTCCAGCTCCACCGAAGAAGCTCTGAAAGCCTTGGAAAGCGCCTATCGCCCCTTCGACCTGATGTTGGTTCACCAACAGCCGCCGCCGCAGGAAATCCTGGCCTGGCTACGGGACAAACACGGCGACCAGAACCCAATCGCAGTAAGGGTGTTCGGCGCCCAGGTAGATTTGAATAACGAGGAGGTCCTGTACTCCGAATTGCGCTCGCCTATTCGTCCCCATGATTTGTTCGTCCTATTGCAAAACCATTATGTAGGCGAAAACTGCCGCGCCTGTTGTCTGGATGACCATGACGACGATGACGACGCGCAAAGCTGGTGGTTCGGCGGCTCCAAAGTGCTGTTGGCGGAGGACAATGTGGTCAATCAGGAAGTGGCCATCGACCTGCTCAGCTCCGTCGGCGTCAAGCCGGATGTGGTCGACAACGGCCTGTCCGCGGTACACGCCGTGCAGGGCAAAGACTACGATCTCATTCTGATGGACGTGCAGATGCCGGAGCTTAACGGGCTCGACGCCACCCGCGCCATTCGCGCTCTGGGCGGGCGTTTTCAGGAGATTCCCATTCTGGCGATGACCGCTCACGCGCAGCAAAGCGATCGCGACCTGAGTCGTGACGCCGGCATGAACGGCCATATCGTCAAACCGTTCGCGGCTGAAGAGCTGTTCGAGACGCTGGGTCACTGGCTGCGCAGTAAAACCCCCGCGCCGGCGACACGGGAAAGCATCATCACCGCGCCAGCCGGCGGCCACGACATTCCCTCCCTGCCCGGTCTCAACATCACCGAAGCCTTGCAGCGCCTGGGTGGACGTTGGCCCCTGTTCCAGCGCATCCTCAGCGGCTTCTACGAAAAGTGGGAAGACGCTCCCAAGGAGTTGCAAACCCTGATGGAGCAGAACGCGCTTGGTGAAATCGCCATCATTACCCACGGCCTTAAAGGCAGCGGCGCGACCATTGGCGCGGAAGCGCTGGGCAAAGCCGCCGGCGCGGTGGAAAGCGCCGCCCGCGCGGGCAATCAAAGTCAGACCCACGACCTGATGGCGCCGTTGCTGCAAACGCTGGAGGAAGTATTGTCCGGTCTGTCGCGCCTGGAACAAAACGAAGCCGCTCCTGCGCCATCGATGCTCAGCAAAGATCAGCGGCCATTGCTGCCGCAGTTGCTGCAATTAAGAGACTATCTGGAAAGCGATCTGGGGCAGGCGCAGAAATCCCTCGCCCAACTGCGCGCCACCGTCAGCGATCCACCGCAGGTGCAAGCGCTGTCGCAGCTGGAGGAAGCGTTGTTTCAGTTCGATATCGAGCAGGCTCAAACCCACTTATCCCAACTCATTCAAACTCAGGGTGAACCACAATGAGCGACGAAAAGCCCCATGTGATGATCGTCGACGATTCTCCGAACGACCTGCATTTCCTGCTGGAGAACCTGAAAGACGAATATGCGGTGCAAGCCGCCACCAGCGCCGCCAAAGCCTTGCAGATGGCGGAGAAAGATCCGGAGCTGGATGTGGTGCTGCTGGACGTGACCATGCCGGAAATGGACGGCTACGAATGTTGTCGGCGGCTGAAGGCGAATCCCGCTACACAACATATAGAAGTCATCTTCGTCTCCGCCCACGATACGGTGGAGGAAAAACTGGCGGGTTATGACGCTGGCGGCCGGGATTACCTGATCAAACCCGCGCAACCGGACGTACTGCGCAAGAAAGTGCGCATGGCGATTCAGCAGATGCAACAGGCCAAGGCAGGCCAGGAGGCGCAGCAGGCGGCCATGTCCACCGCGATGACCGCCATCACCGTCGCGGGTGAACAAGGAGTGATTCTGGAGTTCCTGCGCCGCAGCATGAGGATGGACACGCTGACTGATCTGGCGGGCCTGATCATTGAGACCCTGGAGGAGTTTGACCTGCAGGGCACCGTGCAAATCAATCTGGAGAACGACAAAATCAGCCACAGCAGCAAAGGCTTCGTCTCCCCCCTGGAGTCCGAGCTGCTGCTCAAAGTCAAAGACCAGGAGCAGCGGCTACTGGAATTCAATAAACGCTTGCTGGTCAATATCCCTCCTTTCTCTCTACTGGTGCCCAAAACCCCGGATGATGAGGAGAAGAAAGGCCGCGCCCGCGACAATTTACTGCTGTTGCTGGAGTGCGCCGAGTTCCGCCGGCAAGGGCTTGAAAACCAGACACTGATCGCGCTGATAGAAGGCGTGCTGCAGGACAGCCGCAAAGCCCTGAAAGACATCAACGACGCGCGCGAACGTCAACACAAAACCGCTTTTCAGGTGCTCGAGCAGACCCTGGATGAACTGGTGGTCGCCTACGATAGCCTCGCGTTGCTGGAAAGCCAGGAAGAGACCCTTACCAAGGTGGTGCGCAAAGGGTTGGAACGCACCTTCAAGACCTATGAAGACGTGACCGGACTGGATGAGCAGTTAGAGGCCATTATCCAGCGTATGGAGCATTGTCGGGGGGCGTGATCTCGCCCCCGTTTTCAGGCGCTCATCCCCGCTGGGCGCTGGCGGTGAGCGACGCGCCCATATCCAGAATGCACTGAGGGATGCGGTCCAGAGAGATTTCCCGCGCCACCGCGCCTATTTTCGCCGCTTCTTTCGGCATGCCGTAAACAATGCAGGAGCGTTCATCCTGGCCAATGGTCAGAGCGCCGGCGTTGCGTAATTCCAACAGTCCTTTGGCGCCGTCGTCCCCCATGCCGGTCATGATGATTCCCAACGCGTTGCGGCCCGCCGCCTGAGCCACCGACCGAAACAGGACGTCGACGGACGGCCGGTGGCGATTCACCGGCGGCCCGGACATGATCTCCACGAAGTACTGCGCGCCATTGCGCCGCAGCACCATGTGTTTGCCGCCGGGAGCAATCAGCGCGCGCCCTGGCGCTACCTGATGGCCGCTTTCCGCCTCCAGGATTTCCAGCTCGCAGATGCTGTTCAGGCGCTCCGCGAACGCCGCGGTGAACTTTTCCGGCATGTGCTGCACGATCACGATGCCGGGACAATTACGGGGCAGCCGCGTCAGCACGTATTCCAACGCCTGGGTGCCGCCGGTGGAGGTTCCCAGCGCGGCGATTTTATTGGTGGAGACCATAGAGCCGCTGGAGCGCAAAGGAATTACCGCATCCGCGGAGAATTTGGCGGGGGTCGTCACGGACTGCGCCGGCGCGGCTGTCGCCGCCGACATATTGCGCATATTGGCTTTCGCCGCCGCTTTGATTTCCATGATCAGCTCACCGGCGGCGCTCTCCAGATATTCTTTCACGCCGACAGTCGGCTTCGCCACCACCGCCACCGCGCCGGCGGCCAGCGCTTTCATGCTGGTCTGCGCGCCCTTGCTGGTCAGGCTGGAGCACATCACCACCGGCGTGGGCCGCTCCGCCATCAGTTTTTTCAGGAAAGTGATGCCGTCCATGCGCGGCATTTCCACATCCAGCACGATGACATCGGGCCACTGCTTGCTCATCCTCGATTGCGCGAAAATGGGGTCCGCCGCCGCGCCGATCACTTCGATATTCTTATCCCGCTCCAGCACTTGCTGCAGCACCTGCCTGACCACCGCCGAGTCATCCACCAGCATGACCTTGATCTTAGTGTTCATCGGCTTCCCTTCCTTAGCCACACATCGCCGCTCCAGACGTCAAACACCAGATTGCGATGCGCCCGGCCGCCCAGGTCTTCGCCCATTATTCGAAATCCATGGTGTTTGAGCAGACGATACGCCGCTTCAATGTTGCGTTTACTCACGTTGATTGAGGACCCTTCCAGCATAGAGCTGCCTCCGAATATTTTCACTTCGTACTCCTGCGGCCGCGTGCGTTCCTTCTTTAAGGCGTCCACCAGTAATTGCATCGCTTCATCCGCATAACGCCCGTCCAGCCCCTGATTGGACGCGCCGCCGTTGCGTTGCGGAAGCATGTAGTGACACATGCCGCCCAGGCGCTTTTTGGGATGCCACAGCACCACCGCCACACAGGAGCCCAGCAGCGTCTTCATGCGGGTGTCGGCATCAGAGAAATACCATTCGCCCGGGTCCAGATAGACTTCCAGAATGTCCTGCGGCGCTTTGCCGGCGTCGACCATGCTGGGAGCGTCTTTCTGTATCCAGACATCCCCGCTCCAGATATCGAACACCAGATTGCCGCTGCCGTTGTGATCCAGCGCCAGTTTGAAACCGAAGTCATGCAGCAGCTGCCCCGCCTCTTTCGCGGTCTGGTCCGCATCGTTCCCATCAAAGACGAACAGCTTCGCCTCAAAGCGGCGAGGCGGCGCGCCGGCGCGCACCATCTCCAGTTGCAGGAAGCTCAGCGCCGCGTCCGCATAGGCGACATTCAACGTTCGGCCGGTGGGCTCGCTGGCGTCCATGCGCACTTTTTTGAAGTGACACATCCCCCCGAGCTTCAAATGCGGATGCCACAGGGTGATGATTCCCCCCTCCCCGAGCAGACTGCGAATGCGCGTGTCGGCCTCCGCCAGATACAACTCCCCCGCATCCAGAAAGATCTCAAGAGGCTCTTCCGGCTTGGCGATTACGGTTTGCGATACACGGCGGGACATATTTGCTCTAGTTGCTCCGTCACGCCATTCAGACTCTCCGATCGACCGATGAACAAGTGACCGCCTTTGTGCAAATGTTGAATCAATTTGGCGATCAGTTGGCGCTTGGTGTCCGCCTGAAAATAGATCATGACATTGCGCAGGAAAATCACGTCGAACAGCCCAACATTAGGCAGCGTGGCGTTTAGATTAAGGTTTTTGAATTGCACGACTCCGCGCAACTTTTTGTCCACCAACAGATTGCCGTCCTCCGGCCCCACCCCCTTCAGGCAATAACGCCTCAGGTAATTCGGCGGCATATGTTGCGCCCGCTGCATGGAGTAACATCCGCGCCTGGCGTGGGTCAGTACGTCGGTGGAAATATCAGTGGCCAGAATTTCCCAGTTGGACTGGCCCAGTGCGTCATCCAGCAGCATGGCGATGCTGTAGGGCTCTTCTCCCGTGGAGCAGGCCGCGCTCCACACCCGAAAGGGCCTGCCCCGCGCACGCTGGGGCAAGATGTGCCGCTGCATGAAGTCAAAGTGCTGGGGCTCGCGAAAGAAATAGGTTTCGTTGGTGGTCAGCAGATTCAGCGCGATCTGGCGCTCGTCCGCGTCGGCGTCGATCAGGCGCAGGTAATCCCCGTAACTTTCCAGATTGTGCGCCTGCAAACGCTTGGCGAGACGACCGGTGACCAGATTCTTCTTGGCGTCGGTCAGAAAGATGCCCGCCGCATCGTGCACAAAGCGTTTAATGATCAAGAAATCCCTGTCGCCGATGCGATAAAGATTCGACTTCGGCGTAGCGCCTTCACTGGCGACGATTTTGACCATCAGGCCACACTCTCCTGCAAGGCCTCCGCCATGTTGGTAATTTCATCCACGGACAGCACCCGGTCAATGTCCATGACAATGACAAAGCGTTCATCGGACTTCCACATGCCCTGAATGAAATCCACCCGGATCTTGGCGCCGAACGCCGGCGGCGGCTGAATATTGGACATGGGAATATCAATGACCGCGCTCACGCTGTCCACGATCACTCCCATGTCCTGGCTCTCTTCTCCTGAGCCGACCTCCACGATGATGATGCAGGTGCGCCGGGTCACCTCCCGCTCGGTTTTACCGAAGCGACAGCCAAGGTCGATCACCGGCACTACCCGCCCGCGCAAGTTGATCACCCCACGGATGAAACTTGGTAATGTCGGAATCGGAGTGATGCCGCCATATTCGATGATCTCCTTCACCCCCAGCAGAGGAATGGCGTACATATCCCCGCTTTGCATAAAGGTGAGGTACTGTTCGCTGTCCGCGGGCTGGGCGCTTGTTTCCAATGCCTGAGCCATATCCGCCTCCTTCCAGGCCAGGGTTTGCGGTTAAAAACGAATGAAATGCGCTTCGTCCGGCTCCGGCGTTTCCGCCGCCGGCTTGTTGACCACCCGCAAGGGCTTGACCTTGGCGGTTTTCTTGGGCGCGGCTTCCCGCGGAACCATTGCCCGGGCGGCGCTGCTGGGACTGCTGTCGCCCAGTTTGAAGAACGCCATGATGTGTTGCAGTTGCTGGGCCTGGCTGCTCAGTTCTTCCGCCGTCGCCGCCAGCTCTTCACTGGAGGACGCGTTGCTTTGCGTCACCTGGCTGACCTGAGTCATGGCGGTATTGACCTGGGCCACGCCGCTGGCCTGTTCGGAACTGGCGGCGGCGATTTCCTGCACCAGACCGGCAGTTTTCACAATGGAGGGAACCAGTTCTTCCAGCAGGGCGCCCGCCCGCTCTGCGCGATCGACGCTGTTGTCGGCCAGATTACTGATTTCCTGCGCGGCGGTCTGGCTGCGTTCCGCCAGCTTGCGCACTTCCGCCGCCACCACGGCGAAGCCTTTGCCGTGCTCGCCCGCCCGCGCCGCTTCAATGGCGGCGTTCAAGGCCAGCAAGTTGGTCTGATAGGCGATGTCGTCGATGATTTTGATTTTGCCGGCGATATCGCGCATGGCGGTGACGGTGGCCTGAACCGCCTGTCCGCCTTCCTGCGCCTCCTGGGACGACTTGGTGGCGATGTCTTCAGTAACTTGCGCATTTTCGGTGTTTTGCGAAATGCTGGCGTTCATCTCCTCCATGGACGCAGTGGTTTCCTCAACGCTGGCCGCCTGTTCACTGGCCGCCTGAGACAGCGATTGCGCCGTGGAGCTGACTTCCTCACTGGCGGAAGACAAGTTGTCCGCAGAGCTGCGCACGTCGCTGATGATGTCGGTAAATTTCTCCACCATTTGCGACATGGCCGCCAGCACCTGTCCGGTCTCATCCCGGCTGTTGACGTTGACGCTCACGTTCAAATCGCCTTCGGATAAACGATAGGCCACATCCGCCGCGTGTCCGAGCGGACGCGATATGGCGCGGGAAATAATAAAGCCCAACATTAGGCCCAAGACGGCGGCGACGCCGATCACCACCAGCATCACGGCTTTGCTGGTGGCGTATAGCTCATCGTTGGATTTGGAGGTGGTTTCCGCATTGTGCTCGATCACCTGCACCAGCTCTGTCATCAGGTTATCCAGCGCATCCGCTTTCGGGCGCAATGTGGTCATGGCGAAGTCGACGGAATCGCGGTTGGACATCAGGCTTTCCTGTCTGATGATGTTCAACAAGCGATCCCGCAGTGGAATGAACTCCTGATAGGCGCGATCCAGGTCTTTATACAGGCGTTTTGCTTCTTCCGTTTCAGCGATGCTTTTGGAGGTGTTCAGCTCAGTGTGCATGGCCGTGTCAAACTCCTGCACCGAGCGCATAAACGCCTCGCGCTCCTCCATGGTGCTCGCCAGCATCAGGTTACGCAGCGCGCGACTTTGGTTGAGAAGCTGGATATTGGCTTCCTTGATGTGGGAGATGCCCAAGGTGTCGCGTTTATACATCTTGGTGTCGGACTCGTTGATTTTGCCCATGTTGGAGATACCGAGATACCCCACCACCGCCATCAGCGCGAGCATCAATAGAAAGGAGCCTATCAGCTTTACGGAGACTTTCAGATTATTAAACCAACCCATGATCCCTCTCCCATGTTTCCAGTGTTTCTCTCTGCATTACTGGCTTCGTTGCTGTCTTTGTTACTAGCTTTAATACTGGTTTTATTACTGGCTTGCAGTCAGTGAATTCGTTCCGTCGGACATGCCTTTCATGCCGACGTCAGCCCGCCGCCATTTTCCTGCCCACAGACTGGTTCTGGGCGTTTTCCGCCCGGGTGACCAGTTCCGGTATATCCAGGATCAGCCCCACATCGCCGCTCCCCAGCAGGGTGCATCCGCTGACCCATTTCAACGGCGTAAAGATGTCTCCCAGAGGCTTGATAACGGTTTGCAATTCACCCATTAAACGGTCCACCACCAACCCCGCGCGGCGGCCGGCGTATTGCACCACCACCACGCTTTGCCGATCGGAGGGGCGGCCGTCGATGCTGAACAGATCACGCAGTCGCAGAAACGGCAGCGCGAGCCCGCGCAGGCCCATGAAGTCGCCGCCGCCATCGCCGTTCAACTCGACGCATTCGTCCACCATTTCCAGGGGCACCACATATTTGCTGTCCCCCACTCCCACCAAAAAGCCGTTGATGATGGCCAGGGTCAGCGGCAGCCGCAGGCGAATGGTGGAGCCTTTGCCCAGCGCGCTCTCCACCTCCACGCTGCCGCGCAGTTCTTCCAGGGTTTTCTTCACTGCGTCCATACCCACGCCCCGGCCGGAGACATTGGTCACCTGCTCCGCGGTGGAGAATCCCGGTTCGAAAATGAGTTTGAAAATTTCGCTGTCGCTCATGCCTTCAGCGCTGCGGATGAGCTGCTTTTCAATCGCTTTGGCGACGATTTTTTCCGGATTCATGCCGCCGCCGTCATCGCTGACTTCAATGACGATGCTGCCGCGCTCATGAAAGGCGTTCAGGCGAATCACGCCAGTGGCCGCCTTGCCTCGATCCCGGCGCAGGGAATCTGATTCAATGCCGTGATCGATGGCGTTGCGCACCAGATGGGTCAGCGGCTCGCTGATACGCTCCACCAGGGTTTTATCGAGGTCGGTGTCGCCGCCGCTGACGACGAGCCGGATATCTTTGCCCAGATCGCGAGCAAGATCGCGCACCACCCGTTGGAAGCGGTTAAAGGTATCGCCGATCTGCACCATGCGCAGACTCAGCGCGCAGTCGCGCACGGCCTCGATAAAACGGGTGGAGTTGGCGACGGATTCATGCAGCACGGATTCCTGAATGCGTTCCGCCCGCACCCGCACTTCGGCGTTGGCGATCATCAGTTCGCCAATCAGATTGATGAGGTGATCGAGCTTCTGCGCATCGACTTTAAGGAAACTGTCCTGACGCTGTTTTTTGACTACGCCAGCCTGCTTTTCCAGCGCTGTATTGACGGTTTTTTCCTGCACGGCGTTGCGAGCGACCAGTATTTCACCCAGCTTGGGTCTTTCCGGCACGCTCTCCTGTTGTTTCAAGGCCTGCTCCAGCTCATTGCGGGTGACGGCGCCGCTATCCAGCAAAATCTCGCCGAGACGATGTTCTCCCTCCGGGGTCGCCTCAATGGCTTCGTCCCAAGAGTCAGGATCACCCACCGGAGTAATGCGCACCTCGCTGCTGGCGCTGACGAACTCAAACGCGTCTTCAATTTCTTCTTTGGCCTGTTCGGTGATCAGGTCCATTTCAAAGGCGAGATAACAGGACTCCGGGTCCATTTCCTCCGCCGCCGGCATATGCCCGCAGAAGGTGGTGACCCGAACCAGTTCACCGAGGGTGGAGATGTAATGCAGGATGCTGAGAGGGTCCATGCCGTCGCGCAGCAGATCGCGACCACAACGGAGAGAGATATGCCAGCCGCGCGCGCCTTGTGGCGTCTCGCCGACGTCGGCTTCCGGCGTGGCGACGGCGCTGGCGGAGCCGGGCAGATAGCGTTGCAGTTGCGCCTGTAGCGCAGCGCCTTTACGCAGCAGCTCGCCTTCCACCTCCCCAGCCAGGGAGCTTTCCACCAACCGTCCGATTTGATCACCGCAACTCAACAGCAGGCTGATCAGATCGCCGTCAATGTCCAGGCGCGCATCGCGAACAGCGTCCAGCACGCCTTCCACGTCGTGAGTAAAAGCAACGACATGGTCCAGCCCAAACAGCCCACCGGACCCCTTGATGGTGTGGGCGGCGCGAAACACCGCATCCACCAGTTCCTTTTTGGCGCCCTCCTCCTCCAGGGTCAGCAGCGACTGCTCCATTTCCGCCAGCAGTTCTTTGCTTTCCTGGGCGAAGGCCTTTAAGGCGCCGCTGAAATCCAGGCTCATTATCCGTCTTCCCTTTCCGTGACGCAGGCTGCGGGTTACGTCGCCGAGGCAGATTCATCGGCGAGCGCGAATCCTGTCAGCCCGGCAAGTCTTATTCGTCATACCGGCTGATTGTCGCCCTCCGGGCGTTCGAGAAGGGGTCCTTCCCGGACCGTCGTTAAGCGGCCCCATGTTTTTTTCTTCCTGCTGCTTCCTTCTGCTTCCTTCTGCTTTTATTTCTTCTGCTTTCTGCTTCTATTTCTGACTTTTCTATTTCCCGGTTTTCTATTTTTTCTTCTATACGCTCAATCGGAACAGACCGGTCTACTCCAACATGTCTGCGAGCCCGGTCAGCGTGAACACTTTGTCGACCGCCTCACTGGCGTTCACCAGCCGCGCGCGCCGATCCCGTTTGGCCAGGATCAACAGTTGCAGGCCCGCCCCGTCCAGTTCCGTCAGTTGGCTAAGATCGATGTCGATATCTTTATGCTCAAGCAGGGGCGCTTTGGCTTCCGCCGCACAGTAGATCGTCAGCTCACCGCTCAGGGTCAGCCGGTTCTGCTCGGGGTCGTGTTGGGAGTCTATGCTCATTGTGTCTCCCTCCCTGGACGGGTGACTGCGCGTCAGGGCAGTATCAGTTTCTGGACGGCTTTAAGCATGGCTTCCGGACGGAACGGTTTCACCATCCACGCCTTGGCGCCCGCCATCTGACCTTCCATACGTTTATCTTCGGTGCTTTCCGTCGTCAGCATGATGACCGGAGTGAATTTGTATTCAGGCAGGCTTTTAAGCTCCTTGACGAAGGAGATGCCGTCCATGACCGGCATGTTCACGTCGCAGACAATCAAGCTGGGCTTGGCGTCAGGCAGCTTTCCCAGCGCGTCCTGGCCGTTTTCCGCCTGTATTACGTTGTAGCCTGCGGACTTGAGCGTGATGTCCACCATTTGCCGCAGAGAGATGGAATCGTCAATGATCAGAATGGTCTTCGCCATAGCAATCGTCCATTAGCGCCGTGCGTTGTTGGTCTTCCAGTTGCGCCTGTGAATGCTTCGGCGTCATGGGTGGCGACGCCGAATCATCAACAAACTCTTAAGATACCGTCCTAAATAACTAATCAATAAAAGTAGATTAAGTGTAGTTCAAAATTTAGCCACAAAATCCAGCTATGCAAGTCCCGCCCGCCTTTCAGGGCGCCCTAGGCCGGCGCCTTAAGTCCATTGAACAGCATGGCCGTGGCGTTGGCGGCGGGCGCCGGCTTGCTGAATAAATATCCCTGCGCCTCATGGCAGCCGAGACTGCGTAAACGCGCCAGTTGATCCGCGGTTTCAATGCCTTCGGCGATAACCTTGAAGCCCATATGCTGAGCAATAGCCAATATGGCCTTGACGATGGCGAAGTCATCGCCGGAGTCGCAAATATTGCTGATGAACGAACGGTCAATCTTCAAACGGTTAAAGGGATATTTGCGCAGATACTCCAGATTGCTGTAGCCGGTGCCGAAATCGTCAATGGCGATATCGAAACCCTGGCGCCACAACTCCCGCAACTGTCCGCCGCCTTTCGGGTCCATCAGACTGGTTTCCGTCAGCTCCAGTTCGAAGTCATTGGGGGACAGATGATAGCGGGTGAAAAGATCGACGAAGTCCTGGGTGAACTCATCACGATGCAGTTGCACCGGCGAGATATTGATCGCCATACGCAGGCGCTTGCCGGCCCGTTTCCAGAGCGCTATCTGCTGGCACACCTGCTCCATCATCCACAGACTGATGTCGTAGATCTGCCCGTTTTCCTCCGCCAGCGGGATGAAGCGCGCCGGGCTGATATGGCCTTTCTCCGGGGTTTTCCAGCGCAACAACGCCTCAAACCCCACCAGGGACTCTTGCAGAATATCCACCTGGGGCTGGTAATAGACCTCGAACTGTTGTTCGCGCACCGCCTGAAACAGCGCCCGCGACATCCACCAGCGTTCGTGGTTCTCCACATCCATTTCCGGCGCAAAACGTTTCACCAGATTGCCGCCTTCTTTCCTGGCTTCCAGGGCTGCGATTTCCGCATGATTAAACAGTACGATCCACTCTACGCGGGGATGCGGCGGCGGCGCGTACCCGACAGAGAATTTGAGTAAAAATTCCTGCCCTTCCACCAGGATGGGCATACTTAATTTCTGCTGTAGTTGACGCAAATGCGCCGCGCCTTCCTCCTCATCCGCTTCAAGCACCACGCCAAATTTGCCGGAGCCAAGACAGCCCAGCAGCATGCCTGGCGGGAAAATGGACGACATGCGCTCCACCACAGTGCGACAGACCTGACGTTCGGACTGGTCGCGGTCATGACTGCTGAGCAGGCCGATCAGGGTCTGATCCATATCCACTTCGCAGACGCACACGCAAACGTTGGCGTTGTTTTTCCGCTTGATGAGAGAGTCGATCAACTCCATCAAAATATCTTTCTTCGGCAAGCCGGTGACAGAATCGTATTCCTCCAGCAGACGCAGATTCTGATGTTGAAAATCGTGCAGCTTCTTAAGCTTGAGCAGGTTGTTCACCCGCGCCAGCAGTTCACGCCGGTTGAACGGCTTGCTGACGTAATCCTCCGCTCCGCACTCCAGTCCCGACACGCAGGAATCGCGATCGGCCAGTGCTGTGAGAAGGATAATGGGGATGTGTTTCCAGTGTTCCTGGGCCTTGATTTCACGGGTCAGCTCAAAGCCGGTCTTACCCGGCATCATAACGTCCAGGATAATCAAATCCGGCTCGTAGCTGGCGACGGCGCCAATCACTTCATTGGCGTCATTGAGAGGAAAGGCGTCAAATCCCTGCGCCCGAAAGATATCCGTAAGCAGTTTGGTGTTGCGCTGCTCGTCATCAACAATAAGCAGCCTGCTACCGGTGAGTGGGTGCATGACTACAGGCTCCTGCCGTTGAAAGGATGAATGTTACAGAACAAGGATTATCAGCGAAGAAAGATCCCTCTATAGCCACGGGGGAAGAGTCTCGCATCCGGGCGTTGGCCCGACTAATCAGCTCCATGAGCATCTGTCTCTTAATACAGCTCTGAATTTGATTTTTGTCAAATTAGCGGTAGTTTTTATAGATAAGCGCTTCCGCAAAGCGATCAGGGATGGGAAACCGGCGGCGCGTCGCTTCCCTCCCCCGTAACGACGACTGCGACCGCGGCGAATTCCGCCTGGAGGGCGTGATGACAGAGCAATCGGACAATGCATCCATTCTGATCGTTGACGACAACCAGAATAACTGCGACCTGTTGAACCGACGCCTGGAGCGTAAGGGCTTTCGCTGTGCTATCGCACTCAGCGGCCGTGAGGCATTGCGGCAAGTGGAGGCGCAACCGCCCGATCTGATTCTGCTCGACGTCATGATGCCGGAAATGGACGGCATGGAAGTGTTGGCGATTCTCAGGAAAGACTTCAATTCCGTCGAACTGCCGGTGTTGATGGTCACCGCCAAAAACGCCCATGAAGACATCATCGGCGCGTTCGCACAAGGCGCTAACGACTACATTGAAAAGCCGGTTGATTTCCCCGTCATGCTGGCGCGCATTCGCCACCATCTCCAGCATAAACGCCTCGACGACGAGCTCAAGCGCAGCCAGCAGCAGTTGCGGGAGCAGAACAAGCAGTTGGGCATGTCCAATCAGTACAAGATCAACTTCCTGTCCTCCATGTCTCATGAGCTGCGCACTCCGCTCAACGCGATTCTGGGATACTCGGAAGTGCTGCTGGACGGCATGATGGGCGAAATGAATCCTAAGCAGACGGAATACTGCAAAGAGATCTACGACAGCGGCTCCTATCTGCTGATCATCATCAACGATTTACTGGACCTGTCCAAAATCGAAGCGGGGAAACTGCAGCTGGAAATCCAGCCCACCCACATCGAAATTCTGGTCAACAGCGTGATTGGCATTATCAAGGAAAAGGCCTCCCGCCATGGCATCCTGCTGCTGACTGACATACAGGAAGATATCGGTCCGGCGGAGCTTGATCCCCTGCGGGTCAAGCAGATTCTCATCAACCTGCTCAGCAACGCCATCAAGTTCACTGACTCGGGTAAGCAAGTGGGTCTCAAGGTCAGCCTGCATAACGACCAGGAATTGCTGATCCAGGTGTTCGATCAAGGCTGCGGCGTGTCCGAAGAAGACTTGCAGCGTATCTTCCTGCCCTTTGAACAGGCGGAATCCTCCATGAAAAAGAAAAACGTGGAAGGCACCGGTCTGGGCCTCGCCCTGGTGCATAAACTGGTGCTGCTGCATGGGGGCAGCATCGAGGTGAAAAGCGAACTCGGTCAGGGCAGCAGCTTTTTCATCCGCCTCCCCTATCGCGCCTCGGCGGGAGGATCTTGCGACATGATTTATTGACGCGCGCGGCGTCTACTCCTTTCGTTTTCATCCGCAATGAGCGCGTCCAGACGCGCCCGGCTAATTTTACCCCCCTTTTATTGACTTGGCCGCGTCACTCCCGTTAGGCTTCGCCTCTATTTTCGATGGATCAGCTTAAAATTCAGGATGTTACCTAATGGAAAATATGAACTATCGGCAGGCGCTGATAGATAAAATGGGAATCCCCGTCACGCAAAATCAGGTCAGCGCCGGGAAAATCAATACCGCCTACCTGTCCGCCGGGGCCGGCGCGCCGGTGATATGCCTGCATGGCGCCGGAGCTGGCGCGGTCACTTGGTATCCCTCTCTGGGGGCGCTATCTCAGCACTTTCATGTGATAGCGCCGGACATCGTCGGTTACGGCGAATCCGACAAGCCCGACGCCCCCTATGATCGCCCTTATTTTTCCGCCTGGCTGCAGGAGTTCATGGCGGCGCTGGCCATTCCCAAAGCCCATATCGTCGGTCTGTCCCAAGGCGGGGCCATCGCCCTGCAATTCGCTCTGGATTGCCCCGACAAAGTAGACAAACTGGTGTTGGTGGACGCTGCGGCATTAGGCGCGCGGCCTTCCTTGCGTCCCATGGTCGGCATGATCTGGTTGAACAGTTTTCCGTCCGCGCTGGCGAATCGCTTTTTCACGCCTTCGCTGCTGTTCGATACGGACAAACGGGACCCCAATCATGCTCATTATTCCATTGAAGTGCTCAAACGCCCCGGCGGTAAAAAACCCTTCACTCAAGGCCGTGGCGCGGCAGTAGCGGCTCTGCCGGAGGAAGCGCTGCAAGGCATTCACAATGAAACGCTGATTATCTGGGGAGAACAGGACCAACTGTTCGCTATCGAGCACGGCGAAGCCGCCGCCAGACTGATGCCAAACGCAAAACTGCATCGCATTCCTCACGCCGGCCACCTGCCGCTGATGGACCAGCCAGAGTTGTTTAATCAGGCTTTGTTGGATTTTCTGGCCTCAGTGTGATTCGACGTAACAGGGGGCCAACGCCCCTTATCTGCAGTTAAACAACGGTCCACAGTAATGCGTCGGTTTCCACTGGCCGCGGCATCTGCTAGCGTTGAGCTTAAACAACGCCGCCGCCACAAAAACGCAACGCCCTTAAGAGTCGCCACCGCATGTATAACCTTGATATCTATCGCCACGCTGTGATCGCCTGCACTGAAGACGCATTACGGAAAAACCTGCCAGAAAACACGCCGATTGGATCAATACATATTCTGCGCGGACAAGTCTGTTATTGGCCTGACCTGTGCCTCTGGGTTGACGCAAATGACCAGATTACCGAACTGCAAATAGACCCAGTCCGTGATGACTGCGCCCTGCCGCCCAACATGGATGAAGACGATCCGGTCAACGACTTTCTGGTCAAAACGTTTCCCGACATTCCTCCCCATCAGTTTGAGTTTTTCAGCGCCGGCGCACTGATGTGCAAACTGTGGAATACCAATCTGCATGTTATCGAGCATGCCGTTTATGACTTTGTGCAAACAGCAGGATATACAACCGCCGATGACTTTGTGGTTCTGTTTGAGGAGGCTGGCGATTTCTCACTGCGGAAAAAAACCATGCAGGACACTCACTTCTATGATGACGCGATCCAACGCGACATCACGGCGCTGTTCAATTCTGAGAATTCTCTCCGCGAGTTCGCCCACGCCTGTTATCGCAATGAAGCGGACCGGCACTGGTTGATGAATTTCAGGTTGATGAACGTCAGATAACCCAATCTCCCCGTTCACACCGGCAGTACCAGCGCTGCGCAAGGCTTGTTCATAGTTACGCCAGCTCGACAGGCTTGCGCCTGATCGCCTGATTTCCCGTCACTCAGACAGAACGAATGCAACTTCGGGTCTATACTTTATTGATTGCAGTCCGCAGTTGCTGCATTGGAAGTCATAGCAGTCCAATAATTTATCGCAGACCTATTTCAAAAACGTCTATTAACCCCTTCTTTTCGCCCGGGGCAGACAGGCTGTCACAGGGATGTCAGTAGCCCCACAACCGTCACAAGGAATAAAAAAAATGAAAATAGGCATACTCTCAAGAAACTCCAAACTCTACTCAACGTCCCGTCTGGTGGAGGCGGCCCGCGAGCGTGGGCATGAACCGCGCGTGGTGGATGTGTTGAAGTGCTACATGAACATCACCACCAATGCGCCCACTGTGCGCTACCGCAGCGGCGGCGTCTCTGAGGAATTGCAGTTCGATGCGGTGATCCCCCGCATCGGCGCCAGCGTAACCACATATGGCTGCGCGGTGCTGCGTCAGTTTGAGGTCAGCGGGGTGTATTCCATTAACGAATCCATCGCCATTACCCGGTCCCGCGATAAACTGCGCGCCCATCAGCTTCTGGCCCGCAAAGGCGTGGGACAGCCGGTGACCAGTTACGCGCATTCGGCGGACGCCACCAATGACCTGATCGAATCCGTGAACGGCGCGCCCTTGATCGTGAAAGTCATGGCCAGCACTCATGGCAATGGCGTGGTGCTGGCGGAAACGGATAAGGCCGCTGAGACCCTGATCAACGCCTTTCGCGGTTTGAAGGCGGATTTTCTGGTGCAGGAATTCATTAAAGAAGCCGGCGGCAGCGACATCCGTTGTTTTGTCATCGGCGATAAAGTGGTCGCCGCCATGCAGCGCACCGCGCAACCGGGAGAGTTTCGCTCCAATCTGCATCGCGGCGGCAGCGCCCAGGTGGTGAAGCTGCGTCCGGATGAGCGGCGTCTGGCTGTGCAGGCGGCCACGGTGATGGGGCTGGATCTGGCAGGGGTGGACATTATCCGCTCCAGTCACGGTCCACTGGTGCTGGAGGTCAATTCCTCCCCCGGCCTGAAAGGCATTGAAAGCGCCACCAATAAAGACATCGCCGGCGCCATCATCGACTACATTGTTAAGGACGTGCGGAACGGCCCGAACAAGCCCAAAGGGAAAGGATAAGACGCCCGTAGACGGCGTTGAGGTCAGTCTATTTCCTCGTTATCACTAAGAGAGCATCCATGGATCCGATACAAACTCAAGGTTGGCGGGAACTCTTACATCAGACTTACGAGCAGACAATACAGCAACTGATCGCCTTTACGCCCAATATTCTGGGCGCGCTGGCGCTGTTCTTCTTCGGCTTTTTCATTGCGTTGGCGCTGGCTCGCGCCGTGCGCACCGGGGTGACTCTGCTGGAGAAATTACTTGGCCGTTTGTTTGCGCGTTTCTCCACCAGCCCCTCCTCCCTCAAGCTGCGGCAGTCCTACACCAACGTGATCAGCAAAGCGGTTTTCTGGTTGGTGCTGCTGTTCTTTATCGCCGCCGGCGCCAACAGTCTGGGGTTGAACATTGTCTCCCAGTGGATGAGTCAGCTCCTGCTCTACCTGCCTCATTTCGCCGCAGGCATGCTGATCATGCTGGGGGGGTATCTGCTCAGCAAAGTGATCAATCTGGTGATGACTTCTGCGGCGGAGTCGGTAGGGATCAGGCAGTCGGCGCTGATCGGCCGCAGCGTGCAGTTCACGGTGATTTTTATCGCTGTGGTGATCGGCATCGAGCAGATCGGCATCAACATCCAGTTCTTCACCCAGTTCACTATCATTCTCTCCGCCGTCATCGCAGGAGGCTTCTCCTTAGCCTTCGCCCTCGGGGCGAAATATCTGGTGGCGAACATTATCGGCTCCCAGCAGGTGAACAAGCTGGTGCAACTGGGGGACGAAGTCAGCATCGCCGGCGTGGACGGCGTGGTCGTCGACATCACCAGCTCCGTCATCGTGCTGGAAACCCCGCAAGGCAGAACTGCGATTCCCGGCTCCTTTTTCATGGAGCACATCAGCCAGATAAGGGCTGGGGCCGCCAACCACGCCAAAGAGAAATAAACCGCCGCCGCGACCTGACACAGACGGAGTTTCGCCATGACCGATCAGACCTACCAGCTAGCGTTCAGCTTCCTGCGCCAGGAGCCCAGAGCGGCGGCGCGACTACTGGAGGATAGAGACGCAGGAGAAGTGGCGCAGTTCCTCGCCAATGCCCCCCTGCCCGTCGCCATCAGTGTGTTGAAAGAAATGCTTCCGCGTTTCTGCTCCACGGTGATTCACGCTGCGCCGGAAAGCAGCGCCACGCAGTGGACCGCCGAGATGGGCGCGCACCAGCTCTGCAATATTCTGCGTCACCTGCCGCCCAAACGTCGGGAAACCGTACTGAATCTGCTGCCGTTGGCGCGGCGCACGCTGTGTCAGCAGTTGCTTTCGTACAGCAACAGTATGCTGGGCGCCTGGACCGAAATTGACGTTCCGGTTTTCACCCGCGACATGACCGTGGAAGACGCCATGACCCGGCTGAAAAAGCGGGAATATCAGGAAGAGCGGATCGTTTTCGTACTCGATCAACAACGGTCGCCCCTGGGCGCCATCCCTGCGATCAAGCTGCTGCGCTCGCCCAAACAGGTGATTTTGGGGGCCCTGGTCAAGCCCGCTTTGATCAGCCTGAACAGTCGTCTATCTCTGAGCAACGCCGCCAGTCATCCTTTATGGACCTCCCAGGATTTCGCGCCGGTTGTGTTTCACCACAGTGAATTCATGGGCGTGATATGGCACAGCCGTTTACGCGAGCTGCTGTCTACTCATTCCGACTGGCTGGCGTCTCCGCAGAAGCCGTCGGGATCGGCGGCGCTGGATTTACTGCGCGCCCATGGCGAAAGCATGCAGGCGATGGTGGAGGCGGTGCGCGACTCCCTGGTATGACCGGCTCACAGACAAGGCGCATAGCCCCTGAACTTCTGGCAAGGAATCTCTATGGATAACACAACGTCCTACATCAAAGACACGGCGCAACAGCTGACAGACGCTTATCTGCTGCGTTTTCCCGCCAAGGCCGCACGTGAAATCGCCAAGATGCCGAATCAGGAGGCGGTCTCGCTCCTGAGCCAGCAACCCGCGTCCGTCGTCGCCAATCTGTTTCCCTATATGCCTCCCGGTCTGGGCGAACAGTTGATCGCCAACTGGGAGCCGGCAGCCGCGATGGAGCTGCTGCTGAAGCTGGATATTCAGCTTACCGCCGCGCTGTTGTCCCGTCTGGAGGACGAGCAAAGAGAGGCGATTCTCGCCCACATCGCCGCGACGGAAAAAGCGACGGAAAAGGAATTGACCGAACTGCTCTCTTATCCGCTCAACACGGCGGGCCGCATGATGGACGCTCGGGTGCAGATGTTTCACGCAGATCTAACCGTAGAAGAAGTGCTACAGCAGATTAAGTACCGACGCCCCAAACACATGGACGCCTTTTTCCTGATCAACTATGAGCGCAACGTCATCGGGATTTTTGAGTTGAGCGATCTGATTCTCGCCAACGCCAAGGATAAAGCCTCGAAAATCGTGCGTCCCATCACCGCGTCGTTCAGCACCCTGGACCCGGTCGACGACGTCATCGAAAAGTTCGAAGGGATGCGCGCCAACAGCCTTCCGGTGCTGGACGTGCATGACCAGGTGGTTGGCCTGATTCGCAGCGCGGATATTTATCAGCGCACCAAGGAAGACCTCGCCTCCGATATCGCATCGATGGTGGGCGCGAGCAAGGATGAAAAAGCGCTTTCCAGCAGTTGGTTCGCCGTACGCAAACGCATGCCCTGGCTGCAGATCAATCTGGTAACGGCGTTTGTGGCGGCTGGCGTGGTCGGAGCCTTCGAAGGCATTATTTCCAAGTACACCGCCCTGGCGATTTTGCTGCCCGTGGCGGCGGGCCAAAGCGGCAACGCCGGCGCTCAGGCCCTGGCGGTGACCATGCGCGGCCTGATTCTCAAGGAAATCACGATTCGTAATATGGGACAGGTGTTTCGCAAAGAGAGCTTCGCCGGTTTTCTCAACGGCGTCATTATCGCCGTGACCTGCGCTATCGGCGTCTGGATCTGGAGCCGCTCTATTGGCCTCGCGCTGATCATCGCCCTCGCCATGGTGTTATCGCTGACCATCGCCTGCGGCGCCGGCGCCCTGGTGCCTATGGCGCTCAAGAAACTCGGCCTGGACCCGGCGCAATCCTCTTCCATCGTCCTGACGACGGTGACCGACATCGCCGGTTTTATGTCATTTCTGGGGATTGCGACCTTGCTGTCGGGACTCTTGCCCGAGGGATAGAGGCTTGCTGATGTAGACAGGCCAGACCAGTCACTGACGACAATTAATGCCTGACGGTGGTTTCCCGCCACTCGGAAACCGCCTGGCTCACTGCGGCCAAATGAGCATTGGTGATGTCTCGGGGCAAAAACTCGTTCTGACAGGCGTTGATGCGCGTCGCCAATTGATCAATGAACGCCTTGCCTTCAGCTTGATACGCCTCGCTCTCTTCCTCATTGAGTTCGATAAGAATGGAAAAATCCACAAACGAGCGAGAACATCTAGCGTCGAGATAGAACTTCGTGTCCTGCTCGAAAAGAAACCACGAGCCCGGTTCATGCAGCATTACGTACACAGTTTGCTCCTGTCTTTAATCATTGTTTGAGTGTTATGGAGAAGCGCCAGGAACAATCTTCCATCGGCGGGCGGTGATTCATACGCTTTCGCGCCGTCTTGCCCGGCTGCAACTCAATAAGTTTTGCCGCTCTTTAAATTTCAACGGGGTGATTACGAAGTTTCAGTGTAAACAGATCCCAAGCGAAAATGCGAGCGCTTCATAACGAAAACAAACCCAAACTTTTGGCCAGATCATTATCAAACTACACCAGAAAAAAAGACCACCCTTTCAGGCTTGCTCAAGAATTTTCCAATGCGGCCTAAGTAGTTGGAATTGTTAACTTTACATCGTTAATAAAACAACGAATAGTTAGCGCTCTTTTTTGGAAATTTATAGACATAGCAGAATGAAGATCAAGTCCCAATTAATGCTCGCAATGTGCTCACTATTAATCGGCTGTGCGTCAAATCAACCTTCGGAGCCGACCCAGGTGGTGTTCACTTACGGCGATACCTTAATGTCAGCGCCTATCGACGAAAACAACGCCTTCGCCAGCGCCATGGAAACGGATACGAAGAGCGTGCAACTATCTGGAAAAATTCAGAAGCAGAACGCCGATTACATCGTGGATGTTGATTTTATCAGCAATGCGAAAGAGCCAGAAGCAAGCCACGCCTTCAACTCACAAGTCCTGGTGAAACTGGAAGAGCCGCAGGTCATTGGCAACGCTGATGAAAACGACTTTATCATCAACTTAAAAAGGTAATCGCTGAAAAAGAATATGGGGGCGCCCGGCCATAGATAGAACCTTATTAAGGTCTCGCGATTATACGTTGAGTTATTGCGCTGGGATCGCCCCTCCAGGCCAACCATAGGGGTATTTACACCTGACGGTTACCGGTAATGTCAGGTTGATTCTTTTAAAGAAGAAAAGTCTTTCCCTTTTATAAATTTCCCACTCCTCCATCCACCAACAGCTCTGCTCCCAACATGTAAGCCGATTCATCCGACGCCAGAAAAACGGCGGCTTTCGCCAGTTCCAATGGTGTTCCCATGCGCTTTAACGGCACGATTTCCTTAACCTCCTCGATCAGTTCCTGCTGCTTCTCCTCCGATAAACCAAATTTCTGAAAAGCGTCGGTATAAGTAGGCCCAGGGCTGAGAGTATTAACCCGAATTCCTTTGTGATGCAGCTCACCGGATAGCGTCCGGGAAAAAGAAATAAGTCCCGCTTTGCTCGCCGCGTACACACTGCTTTGCGCCAACCCGATCTGGGCTGAAACGCTGCCACATAAAATAATGGATGCCGAGTCAGACAATAAAGGGAGCAATGACTGAATTAAAAAGAAGGGCCCTTTCAAGTTAATGTCCATGACTCTGTCAAAACACTCTTCGTCCCATTTATCCAATGGTTTATGGGTTACATCCCCGGCATTGATATATACAATATCGATGCGCGGGAATTTGTCAGATAATTGCTGCGCCAATATAGTTTGTTGATATACTTTGCCAGCATCATTCTTTATAACCAGCGCCGACTCTCCCAGTTGATCCTGCGCATATTTCAAACCAGATTCATTACGGCCCGTGACGGCAACGGTCGCCCCTTCAAGTTGAAATTGCTTAGCGGTTTCCAAACCAATACCCGCTGTTCCACCTGTAATTAATGCATATTTCCCATCCAGCCTTTTCGACATACTACTCGCCTTTACTTGCAATTCATTAGAGGATTTATAGTATAGGCAGGCTATTTTGGTTAAAACAGTAGGTTCCAAATGGATACTAAAGAGAAAATCAGTCATTCGGATAAAAAAGTTCCTGACGACTCACGTTGTCCAATGACGGATTTCATCAACATCGTTTCCGGAAAATGGGCGATACCGACCTTATATCGCCTGATTATTACCGACGATATTATTCGATTTGGCGCCCTGCAAAGAGGCATTGGCGGCATTACGCAAAAAGAATTAACCAAACAACTCAGGACGTTCGAATCATTAGGCATCGTGTCCAGACAGGAATACCCGGAAATGCCGCCACGAGTTGAGTATCGGATTACAGAACTCGGAAAAACGCTGAAACCCACACTGGACTCACTGGCGCAGTGGATGACCGAGCATCGGGATGAGTTATTGACGAATAGTCGGAATAACGCGAGTTAAAAGGGCAGCTATTATGGAGGCTGCAAATGTCAGAGCTCTGGGAAGCATTTCAGCGCCACCTCCCAAATATGCTCACAGTCCAGCCAATCTTCAGAAGTAAGAGCCACGTGCTCTCCAGAAATCGTAGTGAGAAACGCCTCTAAAATAGATTTTCGTTTTATCTTATTCCTACTAGTTGAGAATCCCGAAAACCTGAGTATGTATATTGTTTGTAAGAAACGAGCAGTTTTTTCATCTGAACTAATAGACACTAACCACTGAAGTGCGATAGCAGAATCTGTGTCGCCCACATCGCTTTTCATATACAAATTCGCTTGGCCAGGCATTCCCTCTGCATCGTCAAATACAATCCAATTAATACCATCTAGAGTCAAGCCTGACTCGGCTAAACGTTGTCTACACATGAGCAATACCAATGGCAGAGCCGCAAACACGATCAACTCAAGAAACGCTTCGGAGTCGTCAACCTCCCATTCGCCTTCATCGTCCTCGTACTCTCTAACGAATATGCCATTATTCAATAGTTCCACTTCAATTTCTTTAACAATTGACTCTCCCAAGTTTATGTCACTTAGATCATCTATGTCACATACAGAGTCGCCAAACATATAGTTGTATCGAAATCTAAACTGCTCATAGCCGATGGCGATAAAATCGCCATCAATGGGCTGTCTATAATCACTTTTTTTCAGCAAGCTTATAATATGCTGAAGCATAGGATCATAGTACTCTACAAGCCTCTCAACTATTTTCATAAACTGCATTATAAAAGCTCCACGGATTTCGCAATCAACGGGACAAGATAGAAAACTTCATTTGAGTCGCCCCACTAACTTCTAAACTTCGTCACTTTACCTGACTCATCAACCGCCGCGTTTACCAAGCCATTCAAATCCAGGGTCGGATTCGCTTCGAGGCAGTGTTGCAGGATGTTCAACGCCACATGGGGGGCGAACATATGCGGGCCGCGGAATCTTAGCAGCAGTGTTTGAATTTTCTCGTCTTTACGGGGATTCAGCGCTTTGAAGATTTGCTCCCAGTCGGCGTCCGTCTGCACCAGTTCATTCACGACTTGACTGGCGATGCGGGCGTTCCTGGCGTTTATTCTGGCCGCCCTCGCCTCCAGTTTGTCGCGCTTATCCGCCTCCGCCAGCAGCCAACTGGCGTCCAGGGGATTTTTGGGCGAAGGTTTCGTTTTGCGTTTCTTGGCCATAATCAAGTTGAGACATGGGATGGGACTGACGAGTATCGCAATAACAGATCCCAGACTTCAATGCTTGCGAGCCCCCGCCGGGAGGCATAACCTTCGCCGTACTCTTCACAAAAGCGACAAGTTCAGCATTTCGGCTGATAGGTTCGGCCATACAGCTGGGCTATAGTTTTTCGGCATTTACGACAGCGACCTCATACACAGACTTCGGAGGCCATGCCGGGTGGTTTTGATTTCTTCAGCTCAATATAAAAATACGACGCTTAGCGCACGCGGTCCCTTCATTCTCTTCCTGCTGTTTCTCGCCATCGTTGCGTCTCCCGTGTTCGCGCACGGCGTGGCGGAAGGCGACGCGCTGTTCATCGAACAGGCGGAAGGCATGCACCTGATTCCCTTTATCTATCTCGGAGCCAAGCACATGGTGACGGGCTATGATCACCTACTGTTTCTTATCGGCGTGATTTTTTTCCTGTATCGGATGAAAGACATTGGCGTTTACGTCACGCTGTTCGCCATCGGCCACAGCGTCACTCTGTTGTACGGCGTGTTGAGCGGCGCGCAGGTTAACCCTTATCTGATCGACGCCATTATCGGTCTTTCCGTTGTCTACAAGGCGCTGGATAATCTTGGCGCTTACCCTCGCTGGTTCGGCTTTCAGCCCAACACCAAAGCGGCAGTGCTTATCTTCGGCTTTTTTCATGGCTTCGGACTGGCGACGAAGCTGCAGGATTTCACCCTGTCCCAGGATGGCCTGATCCCCAATATCATCGCCTTCAATGTGGGCGTGGAAATCGGTCAGTTACTGGCGCTGAGCGCCATTCTCATTATCATGAGTTTCTGGCGCAAAACCGACGCCTTCGCCAAGCAGGCCTTCACCGCCAATGTGCTCCTGATGAGCGCCGGATTTATGTTAATAGGCTACCAACTCACCGGCTTTTTTGTGAGTTCTTGAGACAATCGACATGCATGACATCACCCACCGCAACCGCGCTGAATCGCCATCCAGCAAAACACTGTTTAAAGCAACCGCGATCGCCATGGTAGTTGGCGCCAGCCTGCTCGTCACGACGGTGCTGCCAGCGGAATACGGCATCGATCCCACCGGCGTCGGCGGCTACCTGGGCCTGACCCAGCTCAACGCCATCGCCCCACAGGAAGCAGCAGAGCCGGTAGAAGACCCCATGATCAGCGACGCCCAACTCGCCTCCCTGCTCAACCCGGTATGGAAAAGCAGCGCCCCACTGCGCAACGACACCCTGACCATCACTCTCGGTCCCAATGAAGGAGCCGAGATCAAGGCGCAAATGCAGGAGGGCGACCGCTTCATGTTCAAATGGGAAGCGCAAGGCCCCGTCAACTTCGACATGCACGGCGAACGCCCCAATGCCGGCGACGAATTCACCAGCTATTGGGTAGGCAGAAATAAAACCAACGCCAACGGCGCCTTCCAGGCCCCCTTCGAAGGCGTTCACGGCTGGTACTGGCACAACGGCGGCAATCAACCCGTCACCGTAACCGTCACCACAACCGGGTTTTACGAGAAACTTTATAAACTGTAGTCGCAGGGGCTTCACACCATGTCAAAGAAGACACAGAAAGAGTTAAGACTGGCTGTGCTGACGCTGCTTGCCACCTTCCTGTTCGGCTGCTCCACACAGAAACTGACAATCAGCCACGCCGAGCTGTTACCCATTGACGTCAAAGAAACTAAAAAGTGGGCGAACGGAGATCCCTACTTATTTGATGGCGATTATTTGGTGATTACGTTTAAGTCCGATCAACCGATAGATACGGAAGATTTCCTCAATCAATTCCGAGCCACAATCGTGAAAGACAATGACGAAGTGGATTTCTTTGATGGCACATTAGACGGCGCATATCCCAATTACAGAAGCTTTCACGAATGTCTCACGTATCTGAAAACATTCGAATTCGACCGCATCGACTTCCAGCTAAGATACGACCCCATGATAATTCCAGACTACTCCAGCAACGTCATATCCTTCACCAAAGAAGAAGTCCTGGAAGCGACTAAAAAACCCATGCTTGAATACAAACAGGCTTTTGAATAATCCCAAACACCATACTCCCAAACCTTCACCCACGTTCATATCTACTCCAACGCCCATCCCCACTCCGTTCGCCCTGAGCCTGTCGAAGGGCGCTCCCAGGCGAATAAACGAAAATCACTCTATCCTAGAGTCGTGATGTATATGGCGGTTTCAAACTAGCGCTCTGGAAAGCCCTTCGACAGGCTCAGGGCGAACGGGGAATATGGGAGATGGAAAGTTGAGTTGAACGGAAAATAGTTGGCCCAGTTTTCATTTCGCGTGAGATTTAAGTTGATCTCAATACTTAGGACACACAGTTTTTCACCCTGCGCCATCTATCCTTCCGGTCAGTATCCTCCCAACCAGACCTAGCTAAACCGTCCTACAATCCTCCTCCAACGCTCATCCCCACTCCGTTCGCCCTGAGCCTGTCGAAGGGCCCTCCCGGGCACAGCGCCATCACACGATCTTCAAGGATCATTAGAATGTATTTCCCCTCGCGCTCATCCCCACTCCGTTCGCCCTGAGCTTGTCGAAGGGCCCTCCCGGGCGAATAAAGGAAATATCACCCTAACCCAGAGTCGTGACGCATATGACGGTTTCAAACCAGCGCTCTGAAAAGCCCTTCGACAGGCTCAGGGCGAACGGGGGAATATGGCCAGGGAATTGGAAGATATAAAACCAGAGCACCTACTCACGCCGGAGCGGTTTCATCTTCCGGGGTTGTTTTCACTTCACTCGGCGGTACGCCAAAGTAGGCTCTGACGTGGTCTTCATTCAGGTATCCGCGAACGCCAATGATGTAGACCAGAAACGGAATACCGGTGATCAAACTAACAATCAAAGACGCCCAATCTCCCATCAACATGCCGAATACAGTCAGTAACGCCCAGCCGTATATCAAGGGTCTGGCCAGCATCCAGACATACTTCGAACGCACCCACAGCAAGGGTCCGCACAGGGTCCAAGCAACGCAATTCGCCATCAGCACATAGCGGGATAAATCATCAGCTACGATGATGACCAGCACCAGGTTAAGCAACAAAAAAACTGTGTTGATGATGGATATGACTTTGATTCCCTTCGGCATGTTATCTCCTCACGAGAGCGGCGTATTGGCGTAAATAAGTCTTCACAGGCTCTCAATATGTTTGTGGGACAGGTCAGACAATGGTCGGTTCAGGAGGAGTCGGATTTAATGCATCCGACGCCTCCATTTAAGCCGGAGAAATAGTAACACAAGGTCAACTATTCTCATCCCTGTCATCCGCAGACAACCTGTCATTCGAGCACAAATAGAAGGAAGCTACTTGTCTGCTGGACTAATCTAACGCAACCAGGGGTCGCTGGTTTCAATCTCCGATATCCGCTTTGACTCGGGATCAATAACGTCGCGCCAGACGCCATCGTCATTCATGACTGACCAGGTATTCTCATCCTTGCGCAATCCCATGCGCCAGAACATCCAGGGGATGCCACGACGCCTCGCAGTCTCCGCCACATGGCGGTATTCGTTTGTCATCGTTTCCATCCCCACCTTGAGTTCTTTACCAAACTCTTCCACGAACAACAGTTTGCCCCACTGTCGCACTGACGGCAGGGCGTCGTTCAACCACTGATCCAGGTCGCCGCCGTAATAGTGCAAGGTATAGATATCCGCCGCCGGTATGTCGCCCAGTGTTTTAATATCGTCGGCGCTGCCTTTGTTGTAGTACTTATCGTAGCCGGCGATCCCCAAGGCGACGTAGGTGTCCGGGTCTTCCGCTTTCAGGTGAGCGGCCATCTGGGTCAGGAAGTTGCGGTGGATATTGTATTTCTGATCGTTCGACAGGTTCTCATCCGCCAGGGACACGCCGGATTCATTGGCGATTTCCCAAGCCAGCACCACGTCGTTAATGTCCTTCCATTTCTTATTGCCGAGATAAGGGTTTTGATGGTTAAGAAAGTGGGAGAAGCGTTTTTTATAAGCGTCTATCGCATCCTGCTGATACATCCCGACAGGGCCGAAAGCATTGTAATAGACTGAGTTGGAATCCTGTGCGTAAGCGAAGTTGATCAACGCCAGCACCATCTTTATGCCCATCTCCTGGCACTCTTGCATCAGCTTATCCATTTTCTCCAGCTGATCGTCGTGGTATACGCCCAATGGTTCCTCATAGGTCCAGCCCTTGGGTTGGATCTCCCATGGCGCATCGCCCCTGCGCGTGACAAAAACGCGTAAGACTTTCAATCCACTGTCCTTCATCGCCTGCAATTGTTTGCGACGATCCGCCTCGGACATATGCGCAAGCTGATACTGGTTGGCGCCGGCCCACAGGTGGGACACGTCAGGGTCTGGCCCCGGGCCGTCCCCCAGCGTGAATTGCAGGGCGTTCAGGTTGAAGCCGGATTGCAGCATGGTGACTCTCAGCGTGTGCGCACCAGGGCTTAACTCAATGCCGGCGTCCACCCAGGTCCAATTCTGCCAACCGCCAGTCACCGGCGCCGTCACTTCCACCGCCCTGGCGCCGTCAATGCTCACCGCGAAGCGGCCTTCGACGCTTTCCGCCGCAACCAGTGAGGACATGGTGTAAACGCCGCCCTCACTGACGTTAACGCTGTATTCCAACCATTCCCCGGGCTCGATCCAGCCGATGTTATAGCCATTGCTCGTGCTGGGCTCGATATCCACAGCATCCTGGCGCAAAGCTCCGCCTTCGTTGGTGGGAGTGGTGTCCTGGAAGGCGCCGTAATCATAGTGCTCCGCTTCCAGTACACCCGGTATCGGAATGGGCGCGCCATTATAAGGACCTTCGCCACCGCCATGATCTCCACCATCGCCATCGTCACCTCCGCTGTCGCCGTCGCCGTTATCGCCACCGCCGCTATCATCATCACAATCAGCGGGCCCGACTCGCTCCCACAGAGATCCCACCTCCGGAGTCCAGCCCGCGCCTGGATAGGCGGTGTGCGTCACCAGTGCGCGATAGATATCGCCTTGATACAGCACTTCCTGCGCGACTTGATATTGGGCTCCTTCAGCCCAGTTAGCGGGACAGTCGGCGGCGAAAACGCCCTGCGCGCCAGCGGCGCCGATGCCCGCGAGCAGCAGCTGAGCCGATAAGAGGGCGAGTCGAAATTTCTTCTTTGGCATGAATCCAGTCCTTTTTGGTCGTCGTTATTAGGGCGCATTCCCGAGTCTAGAGTGGGAATACGTCCCAAACGCCCCCCAAATGGCGTAGGAATCCATGTTTTGAAGCACAGGCCTTCGCGCCTATGTGAGAGCCCACACGGACGGCTATCAATCGCCCGAAATAACGCAGGAAACGAACAGGAACTTTCCGGGCGGACAGCGCCGCCCATTTCATGGTCTACAGTATCTTGGGCCAAGCTGACAGGGAGCTTATTGCCCCGTACGTTTGAAAGTTTTAAAGACAAAAACCAATAATCCCAAACCGCCAGAAACAACACACATCCAGAACACCCACAACCCCAAAACCATGACCCAATCGATATCGCATTCTACTTCACCAGGGTTGCGACAAAACTCGCCCATGGCGTTGTGGGAAAGTCCTAGATACGTCATAAGTGAGGCGGTTATAACGCCCAGGGTTAATGATGCTATCAACGTTTTCATAATTGGGTGATTTTTTTGTAAATTGTGGCTACACGCGCACCGTACTGGTTTACAATCTCGCGT
This sequence comes from Hahella sp. CR1, assembly GCF_029813005.1. Taxonomy (NCBI): domain Bacteria; kingdom Pseudomonadati; phylum Pseudomonadota; class Gammaproteobacteria; order Oceanospirillales; family Hahellaceae; genus Hahella; species Hahella sp. CR1. The sequence continues at coordinate 33,238 of NZ_JAPELK010000010.1, read as the reverse complement.
CCAAGTACGTTGTATATTGAGGCAATTTTGGCCACTGTTGGATCAGTTACTCTGTCTTGAATCCGCTTCAACAGTAATGCGCCTACATCTATATTTTTGGATGGATTTTCCATCGTTTTCTCATTAATTGCGAGCTCTTTCCAATACTTATAATGAATATTCATGGGTAAAACAGTTACCCTGAGAGGGTATATAGAGTCATAATAACCATGTGTTGTTTCCATGTACATAACTGCTCTTATCAAGCCTGCATCAACATTATACTTTAATGAAGAAGCATCAATCATATCACTATATTTTTTTGTCTGATCAAATATACTAGCCTCAAATAAAGGCTCAGAACCATCAGCCTGAAAATTATTTGAAATATTAAAAAAAGAAACGGTATTTTTAAGAATACTTTCTTTTCGGTCAGCGGTAGCACTGAGTATAGGACGACAAGTGTTGTGAAAGTTATTGCTTATAAAAGACAGCCGCCTTTTAGTCTGAGGATCAACTGGATAGATATCAGGGTACACTATATTTCCTTGGCTAAAAAATCGAACACGAACAGAGACCTAGTTGTCAAATGATACTAAAAATACGACTCCACCAGCACCAACCAAATAGACTAGATCTCCCGAGAATGTGCTTTTTTCTCTGCATTACAGATCCTGACAAGTTTATATGCATGAAATATCCTAAAATCCTGGCTTCACTTAAAAGCGTGCTTACTATTTATGTCAAAAATAGTGCAGCTCTACTCTATAACATGCCATATTACTCGATAGGTCCACTCTCGTCATAGCGACTCTAATGACTTCAAAAGTGGCATGTGCTGATAAGGTAGGCCTCAGGAGTTTCCCGACTTTGGCGTAGCAGTGAATCCAATTCATCCCACCAGTCAATCTCTACATACACTTTTTCTGACTTACTCATTTCTTACCGTCCACACGAGTAGAAGCACCAAAGGCATCCAGCCTTAAATCCGCCAAACTTTAGCTAATGAGGAGCTCCCCCTTACCTTTTAAATACACCTACGCTCCCAACCAGGCGGGTCTCCCATAAAACGCCCTGGCCATGTTGCCGCCGTTAAGAATCTGTTCTTCAACCGTCACTCTTTCCACTCGGGTGACTGGCTGCGTATTGGTTCCGCAAAAGCTCATTGCGATGTGTCGGCCAAAAGCATCTCTTTGGCCAGTGAGCAGGACGGCGTGTCCCAGTTGGAACTGTCCGTTGTAGAGAGGTTGATTGCGGTAGGAAAAAACGACGACATCGCCTCGATTCAGTGACGCGGGAAATGGCGCCGGCCAGGGATAAAACGTCTCGTTGTGAAACATATTGCGCATTATCTGTACGCCCCAGTTGCGTCCATTGATCACCCTGGCGGTATGCGCACGGTTATAACGATCAGAGAAAAATTGTCTCGGCGCCTGGGCTGCGGCGGCGGCCAGAAACAGCATTTCAAAACAGCATATTTCTATTTGATTGGGTCCCATTGTCAGCGGGTTGGGAACATTATGATCCAGCCCTCTCGCCCAGCGTTCCATGGAGCTGGTATAACGCCAGCGACGCCCCATGACCTGAGGCGGCATAACTAACGGAGACCATGTAATCCGTCGGTTTTGTTGATGCCACTGCTCAGCAATATTAATCGCGTTTTGCACATGTATTAATGCCATAAGTAAATCCCTGATCCCTGCTGAATTCTGTGTCCAGATTCTTTTATTAATCTCAGCTCAACTTCAACGCGCCAGCTTTCCACGTCATTCACTGACGCTGCATTTTTCGTTTAAGTTAGCGCCCACCTGAAACAAAACCCTTTATCGTTTTTATTGGAAATTTACCTTCACGCAGAGTGAATGGCGGCACGATCCGCTCCCTGTTTCCCGGTTTAGTCAGACCATCCAAGATACAAGACAGAAGCCCTTGTTCAATTATCAACGCCAGTTCAGCTCGCGCCAAAAAGCAAGCATCATTGCCTTATAGTATCAAACACCACCTATCGAGCCTTTCGCGAAACGGGAAGTTTTTCCCTTTATTTTCATGTTAATTAGCGCATTTTATCGCTAATTGTTTGCAAGCTGGCTTTTAGACCAAACAGCCTCGAACAAAAGACAAATTGCTTTCACTCGTCTAATTACTAGAATTATTGCTTTTCTTGCACACCTAAGGAAAGCGAAATGCAAAACAACAACCTCCCTGCTCAGCATCAACTTTTGCCGCTGGAAAACCCGCTCCCTGCTTGGAACTCTCAAACTCCCAAGGCTGGCAAAAAGCTGATGATCACCAGAGAAGCAAATGTCTTTATGCGCAGCCTGAATCTGTATGAGAAAACCCAGGTATACAAAGAGGCCCTCAAACTAACCAGCGACGGCGGCTATGGCTGGAACAGCAGAGGTTTTCAAAAAGCGCCCATGTTTATGCGTCATAAGATCTGCTCAGGCGGAGTCAGTTTTATGTACAGCGTGAATCCCGAGATGATTGTTATTAATCGGATGAAACTGGAGCGGGAAATTACACAGGTTGAAACACCGGCGAACATGCAGCAGATGGGGTTGTTTGAAATCCACCGAGCCTCAAGTGTTAGATGGCATGAGGGAACGACGGCTCAAGATATTGAAAGGCTGGCTAATTCATGGGGAGCCCCTGTATTAGTGCCCACAATTCGCACTGAGCACGTTGCCATTAATGGCATGTCAAATGACCTTAAAAAAGCCTCATGGTTGATGGGCGTTCATATGGACACCGCCTATTGGGACGACTACGCCAAAGCCTATACGCTTATCTACAACCCAACTCGTGGGAAAATCGATTTCTTCGAATGTATCGCGGATACAATATCCACTACCAAACTGGCGAAATTTCTGGCGGTTATGTTGATCGAAAACCAGCAAAAAGGTTTGAAACGTAAATGGACGGCGCACAGTCAAGGTGGCATTATCCTGACGCGAGCCGTTGAGTTGATTAATCAGAGAGGCATACGCCTGGAGGGACAAAGAGTCTCCATTCATGCGGGAGGTAACGAGAAGACTCGCGCAGAGAAAGCCTTCAAGCAGGCCGGTTTAACCATTGATGAAATCAAGCGGGATCACCCAAACGACCTCGTGCCAAACCTTGCTGGTTTCAATGACCTCTCCCCCGGTTCTTTCTTGCGCAGCATGAACAACATGTTCCTGGTATTCCGCGATAAGCGTCCTGTGCAGGCCAGCCCCCATACGTTACCCTTCCTCAGCGCCGAATGCGCCATCAGGCATCTGCAAATGAATGGCTACCAAAGAAAAGCGGAAAGGCTGGCGAAGCACACAATGAAAGAGTTAGGCCTATTATGATCAACCAGCTACTCAAACCGATCTTAACAGGCAAAGGGCCAGATTTTTCAGAACTGGCAGCAAAGGAACTCATCATCGGAGACTACCGGCTGAAGTATCAACTGCCAGGGAACGCCATTGATATTGGCATACCTAAGAAGCCCAATCCTTCGCATTTAAATCTAAATAGTGATCTGTTTGCGACGTATGAGTGCGACAAAGAATTCAACCGCACCTTTGTGCAAATGGGTTTTGAGTGGTGGGCCTATCGCGGGTTTTTCCTACAAGGCAGTTTTGGCCAACTAGGAAGAATGTCTTTGCATGTGGATGTTAATCGCGCAGAGCCTCATACCCCCTTATCAGAGGGCGACCTCGATAATTTAGAGTCCTATCTGAAACAAGAGTATTGGACATACTACGAAACAGAAGAAACAGGCGGCGGCATAAACCTGAGAGCCAGACAGCACTACGAAAATAACAAGGTTTTGATGGGCGACACGCCTGTCTCCGGCTTTCTGGTGAAACTACCTGATCCCTACACCAAAGAACGCATCCATGGCGTCGACTGGCTCTCCTACCACATCAACTCGGAAGGCATGGCCGGACACCACCACACCTACTACTGGGCCTATCCCCTAAACAAGGATTTCTACCTCACCGTCAGTTTCTGGATGCAGCTCGAAATAGGAAACCGATCAATGCGGTCCGAACGAATGCGCGATGACGCCAGACGTATCATGTCCATGATGGAGCTTCGTAAGGGCTGATAATGATCAACCAATTACTCAAACCTGCGTTAACAGGCAAAGGGCCGAATTTTGCTGAGCTTACCGCAAAGGAATGCAGGATCGGGCGCTATGACTTGCACTACAAGCTTCCCGGAAATGTGATTGATATTGGGAGAGCAAGAAGACCAAAACCGACGCAGCTTAATTTGCAGCAAGGTCTATTTAGCTCATATGAAACCATGCAGAGGTTCAACCGAGCTTTTGTACAAATAGAATTCGAGTGGTGGGCTTACAGGGGGCTATTCTTGCAAGGCCATTTCGGCAAACTCAGCGACATGAGCGTCACTATCGACGTTAACCGTTCAGAACCTCAGTCCCCGCTAGTTGAGGGAGACCTCGATAGCCTGGAGACATACCTGAAAAAGGACTTATGGGACTACTACGAAACCGAGAAAAATAAAGACGGAAAACCCGGAGCCAACTGGGAAGCGCGGTACGCATTTGAGCACCCAGAGGAAATGAGCGCCCAAGGTTACATTCCACTCGGGAAACTCGTCTTAGTCACCCATCTGCCGGAAGTCTACTACAGACAAGAAATCAACGGCGTCGACTGGCTGCACTACGGCATTCGCGGCGAAGGCGTCGGCCGAGGTCTGAACTACTACTGGGCTTATCCATTGGGCGCTGGTTACTACCTAACATTCAATTTTCATTTGACCTCCGAAGTGGGCGACAAAGAGCTGAGATACCAACGCATGTACGAAGACGCCAAGCGCATTATGTCGATGGTCGCGCTTCGAAAAGCCTGATAGTTAAGAAATTATTGGGCTTACTATGATCAAGCAGCTGTTGAAGCGACTTTTAACGGGCAAAGGGTTAGATTTTTCTGAACTTACGGTGAAGGAATACAGGATGGTGCGCTATGACTTGCACTTCAGGCTACCCGGAAAAGCCAATTTTGCCTTTTGCGAGTAGGCATACATATTATAACGCTTCAAAATAAAACAATTGAAAGGACGATACTAAGCAAAATGAAGTTAATAATTTTTGACTGTGATGGAACACTCGTCGACAGTGAACATTTATGCAATTTAGCTCTACACGAGGAGTTAGCTCTACTAGGCTTAGAAAGCAACCCGACAACTCTCTTAAACAACTATCGTGGAATGAAATTAGCGAGGATCATCGAATCCATAGAACAACAATACAGAAAAGTACTTCCAAAAGAATTTGAAGTCAACTATCGACACAGGATGAATCAGCTAATATCAACAAATTTAAAGCCTAACAATGGGGTGTTAGAGTTATTAGAAACGCTCGACATTCCCTTTTGTGTGGCATCTTCAGCTCCAATGGAGAAAATCCTACTGTCGCTGAGAGTAACTGGATTGCTGGACTATTTTAGAGGCAATATTTTCAGCTCATATGAAATAAACTCTTGGAAACCTGAACCGGATATTTTTCTACATGCGGCAAAAAGCATGAATAAATCCCCCGCAGACTGTCTCGTTGTAGAAGACAGTTATGTTGGCATCGAGGCGGCATTCAATGCCAAGATGAAGTCCGCATACTACAGCCCGACATCTGTCGACAAACCCAAGTTCAATGAAATTATTATCAACAATATTGTCGAAGTTATAGATGTCATTAAAAATGAAACATCGTCTATCTCAGGCTTATTTTAATAGGGTACGATACGATTACAGATGTACAAGTAACGTCAAGCGCAGGCACGCAATCACTAGGCAGTTTCTGTAGTGAACTTTTGGGTTCAGGAGCAAATACCCAATATGTGGCGCCTACGCCTAAAAATAGCACCGCCAAACCAAATAAATTGAAATTATATGTTACGAGAGAGAAGTTATTTGAAATTACCATAGATATGATAAAGAAAAATTGTCAAACTGAAAAACTGCACATATAAACAGAGTTGTTTGAAATGAGTAAGAGAATTCGAGTTTTTGAAGCGCCAGGTGGAGAAGCAGCTACGCTGCCTATAGAACCATCTATGTGGCATAGTGAGCGAAGTGCGTATATCCCCCTTGATCATTGGTTATTAATTTTGGAGTTTGTACGGGAAATTATGCCAGGCAAGGCGGATTTCTTGGAGAATATGACTTTCGGATCATACAAATATAATTATTACTTGAATCTATCTAAAAGTGAGCAGACAAGCATTATTGATCTTTTGTATTCTGTTCAAGATAAATTAAGGAATAGTCCCTCGATTTTATCTCTGAAAGATAGAGTTGATGATTTTTACGACGAATTTGAAAATGAAGAATATTGCAAAATGATCGAAGCCGTTATTGCGGTTTATGAGGAAGCGAGGAGATTACAAAGTCCTGTCTGTGTGTATAACGATTAAGCTGTTCCAGACAGTGGTGATGAGCTAATTACAGTTTACACAGGTCCATTGCAATGGATTACCGGTTTAAGGTTTCGTTGTACCAATAAACTACTCCTTAGTGCAGACAGCCACTTCTCGACTTGAGACGGGTTTTGCTCATACGCTTTCTTCACCGGCTTCTGCGGCGTGAAACCCCAGGCGGTCAGATAACTGCCAACCGTTCGGATCGCCAAGTGCTCTCCCGTCTCCTGCGCAATAAGCTGTTGCACCGCCTTACGGGTCCAGAGCGCATACTCCAGCTTGAGCTGGTCCGGGCTTTTATCGACAATCAAACATCTGATTCGGTTCTCCTGCCCTGGCGTTAATCGCTGTCCCGAACCGGGCTCTCGTCCCCGGGGCTTGGATTTAATCCCGCTAACCCCTTGCGCTTCATAAGCTCTGATCCACTTTCCCACCGTCAGGTTATGGACACCGACCTTATCGGCTATTTCCTGATAGCTATACCCCTGCTTGCGCAGTCGCACGGCCTGTTTTCTTTTTTCTTCCTGCGCTGAGGCAGGTAATGAGCGAGCGTCTTCTATAATCATATGGGCAGCGTGTCATGCCTATATCGATGCCAGGTTAATAATAAACAACAACTTCAGATAAGGCGAAAGCTGATAAAAATGACTCAGCAGACGCCACCGCCCCCAGCAGTCTTCTTTGCGATGATCACCACGCCCCATCCTAGTGCACTGATTCCCATACAAAAAACCACTACGCACCAAAATCGCACCGCACTTTTCTTCAACTTTGCGGGCTGGGTCACGGTAGGGAGAATCTGTTGTGATTGAGGGTTGTAGGTGAAACTTATCACGATTAGTTTAAGCGGCTAATGGGTCACTCCATTGCAATGGATTACCGGTTTAAGGTTTCGTTGTACCAATAAACTACTCCTTAATGCAGATGATGGCGTCACATCTATCGGGTGGAGCAGTGTATTTTCCTATTCCCGCGCTTCGAGGAAGTGTTTGGAAAAGTATCAGGGAGTGACGCCACACCGCCGACACAGAGAGCCTGTCGATCCAGTATTTATCAGGAATACGCGACAACGGCTCTTCCTGCATAGCCAGACGCCTTCACAGTCAACACGCCGACGATTCAAAGAAAAATAAACTCGATGACTTCGCACTGACGTCAGCGATGGCGCCGTAGAGGAGTCTTACACCGCTAAACAACTGATTCGGAAAATAGATGAGGTGCTTTTTATGAAGCTATCTATGATCATGGTTTTGTTAGTATTGGCTGGACAATTGTCCGGCTGCGGAGGGAACGACGACAATAAGTCGGAAGGGACTCAAGCGAGCGACGATAGTAGCGGCGATGTGGCGCCCGACGATAATTCTTCATCCAATGATGACGCCCCGCTGGAACCGACATCGCTGCGTTCGGTTGAGTTCGCCCAGTCTCACGTTATTCCTCCAAGCGGTCTGAGCTGGGACCTTAAAGAATCCGGCGAGCTGCAATTGGTCGAAAAAAGAGACACGCTGGTATTGGCCACCTTCGACGAGGCCGTGCAGGCTGCAGAAGTGCGCGTTTATGATAAAAACCATCAGTTACTTTCTTCCCTGAACCTGTCAAAGCCGAGCAATCTTCCTCCCACTGAAGGCGACGATCTGCCCTACTCGGACGACGCCTGGTCGGCGGTGATTCCGTCTGATGACATGTCTAAAGGCGTGAATATCCGCGTCGTCGCGCAAGGTAAGAGCGCATCGGAAACCGTCACGCCCGCCATGCATCCTGAATTGGATCTCACTATTCAATCACTGCCCTTTCTGATCTACGGCGTCAATGAAAGCAATATCCCGTTTAAAATCGACGACCTGAAAGTAATGTTCGCAGACCCCGACACCGCCGGACAGGGCTTTGCGGGAATGCCCTTCTCAAAGACCCATATCGTTAACCATCCGTTGGGAGTGTTTGAATCGGACTATCTGATTGTACCGCCGTCAGGCTCGGCTCCGGCGAAGAAAGTGGAATCTGCGGCGGACCCGGACTATTCCAGACCGATTCTGGATATGGTCTGGCACATCGAATACGCCCTGGGCGACATGGCGCTGAACAAAATCACCTTCGCCCCTTCCATGCTCATCGACCACTCCAAAACGGGTCCGATTAAAACCCGTGGACTGGGCGGCGTGGCTTACACCGGCTCCGGGGCGTCTATGGGCTACCCCTCTCTCGGACTGCTTTGGCACGAAGGCGGACACGCCATCGGTCTTCCACACTCGTTGAGCGGCAGCAAAGACGCGAATGGCCCCTACTATCCCTATGCAGAGGGCAGTTTAAGCGGCTCCGTCTGGGGATATGATCAATACAGGGGCTATTTCCGCTCTCCCCTTACCGCGCCGACTTCCCGCTACTTCGTCTGTAGCGGAGAAAGAGGCGGTGGCGTTTTCCAGAAAAACGCGGAAGGACGCTGCTATCGATTCGACCCAATGCACTCTGCGGACGAGCAAAAAGACCCCGATGCCGACTTCCCGTTATTCTCGGATTTTAATGCAGGAAAAATGCAGCGCTGGGTGCGTAACCGCGCCAGGATGAATCCCTCCAACGATGGTTTTCAGGTGCTTGACGATAACGGCGACTGGGCGGACTTTGTTCCAGAAACCAAACACTACGCGGGATGGCATATCAAGGAACACTTCCCCGTGTCGTTTGATGAAACCACTGACTTCATCATGGTCACGTACAGCCTCGCGGGGACCGACGCTGCGTCGCAGTTCTATAACCCGATCCGGTACAAAGGAAACGCCATTGAGTATGTCGACGCGATCGATCAGGACGACCTCAACAGCATTAACGCCGATATCTCAAGCGGCGCCAGAGCTAAATACTCCGATTACTGCCGACGCCAGGGGTGTGACTTCACCCTCAAGGTCACCTACGAAGACGGCTCGACCTCATACCGAGTGTTAAAAGGAAGCGCCCGCAAGGATTGGCAACCTTCTGTGTGGAAGGACGACTATCTGAATGAAAACAGTAAAGACAGCTATCTGTTTTGGGCGGTAGCGCTGGTGGCGCCCGAGGGCGCGCCGAAGGTGAAAAAGCTTGAGCTGCTCGACACGCCCATGCTGTGGAATTTGAGCCCCACCGCTGTTATGGCGGCGAAAGCGCTGGTCGTCAAACAGCTGTAGCAGCTATACACATTCAGCTTGCCCCCAATGCTTGAGCGTTCAGCTTTAGAAAACCGAAGCGACTTATGCGCCGAGGCTTTCTTAGCAAGAGCGGAATCAAGCTTGGGGGAAAGTTTCACGTTATTTAAGTCGCCGTTTGCGAAGGTCTTCAGTTGGAGGCGTTAGCCTCCAACTCAAACGCTTCATCATATTTCACCACGCCGACTGGCGTCTCTCCCCCAAACCCCAGCGCCATAAAGTACTCCGGCGGTACGCCGGGTAACTCCAGACCAGGATGAGGTTTAAAGCCGAAACGGCCGTAGTAATCGGGTTCACCGAGGAGCACACAGCCAGCGGCGTTGTTATGCGCTTGCAGGCAGCTCAATGCTTCCCTGATAAGGGCGGAGCCAATGCCCTGGCCTTGTCGATCCGGGTGTACGGAAACCGGGCCGAGGCCGTACCAGTTTTGAATATTAGCGGCATCGGCTTGCCCAGAACTTTGATGGCCCTGGATAGCCACCGGGGAAATAGCGATGTGGCCGATCAGTTCGCCCTGCGCTTCCGCCACCAGTGAAATGGTCAACTTACCACGCTGCCTGAGCGCATTGACGATGTGTTGCTCCGTATGACTGGTATGAGGCGCGTTCAGGAACGCTTGTTCGGTGACGCGGGTGATCGCTTCTAAGTCGCCGGGTTGTTCATTGCGAATATGGAAATTCATGTGTTGTCTCGTTGTTGCTTGCCAAACAAGGCTAGCCCTGGCGGGCTGTCGCCAGCCGCCAGGGAATGAAGTTTTACTGGTTATCCAATTGCGGACGCACGGCTTTCAGCCCGGCCATATTGATTTGATAAGGCTTTCCGCTTTTTGAATGGATAAGGCGTTTGTTTTTGAGTTTAGTGAAGACCGGCAACGTGCAGTCGGCAAGCACATAGCCCTCGCGGGTGTAGCATTCAACGAATGTCACCTTACCTGAGGTATTACGTGTAAATATGATGCGGCCGCCTTTGGCGAGGACGTGCAACGTCCGTTGTTCCGGCTTGGAAATGTTCATGTTGGAACCTGTAGCAGTAATCAAATATGCGACACGGCAAGCATGCATTCATGCTCGCCACGAAAATGCGCGTATCGATAACCGAAACTCCTGAGGAAACAGGGGTTGGGTTATCGGATTACTGCTATCTCCAACATATACACCTCTTGAAAGGCTGATAAGCAATTCCATCCCGCTGTTTTTTTTAGCTGGGATGAAATAAAAAATTCTGATTGAAAACAGACGCTTTGCGTCAGGCGGGAGAAGTTAGCCTATTTTTCCTGCAGGCGTCAAGCCGCCGGAGGCGCTTTCCAGCGGCGACTGGGGTGAGAAAAAAGGGCTGCGTTATAACTTGAAGCGCGACACCAGTCCATTCAGCCCTTCGTTGGCGCTGGACAGTTGATTCATGGACGCCTCGGAATCCTGCGCCAGCTTGGTCAACTCGCTGATGATCATTGAGATTTCCGACATGTTCTCGCTGATCTTATCGCTGACCTGGCTCTGCTCCTCCGCGGCGGTGGCGATATGGGTGTTGAGGTCGTTGATCTCATCAAAAGAACTGAGCACTTTGTCCAGGCCCTGAGTGAGTTCTTCGTTGTCCTTCACCACCACTTCACTGCTGTCTTTCATGCCGGACATGGCGTTCACCACGACGGACACGCCGCTTTCCAGACGATTCAACATGCCGTCGATTTCTTCCGTGCTGTTCTGGGTGCGGGCGGCCAGTGCGCGCACCTCGTCCGCCACCACGGCGAAGCCCCGGCCCTGGTCCCCTGCTCTGGCGGCTTCGATGGCCGCGTTAAGGGCCAGCAGGTTGGTCTGCTCGGCGATGCCGCGAATCACATTGATGACATTGCTGATCAACTGCGCTTCCTGACGCATGGTGTTGACGTTCTCCACCGCCTCCGACACCCGGCGACTGAGATCCACCACGCTCACCCGCGCCCGCGACACCGTCTCTTTGGACTTCTGCGCAGAGCGGCTGGCTTCTTCTGTGAACGTTGAGGTTTCCGTGGCGTTCTTGGCGACGGATTCCGCAGTGGCGGCCATCTCTGTGACGGCGGTGACCACCTGCTCAGTTTCTCCCGCATGCTTGTTCATCATGCGATAGTTTTCTCTGCTCTGCTTCTCCACCTCCGACACAATGCCGGAGATCTGTTTACTGGAAACCGACAACTCACCGATCATGGCCGCCAGATACTTGATGAACTTATTCACCGACTCCGCGACATTGCCCACTTCGTCGTGGCTGCTGATTTGAATGCGCTTGGTCAGATCCGCCTCGCCAGTGCTGAGAATATCGATATTGGCGCGCAGCACGCCCAGGCGTTTGCTCAATTGCGTGAAGGCCAGGAAGCCGAAGAAAACGATCGCCAACGCAATGGGAATCTGGATCGCCGCCAGGGTGGACATCACCGAGTCCGTCGCCGCGCTCAGCAAAGACGTTTTAATACTGACCGCCAGCAACCAGGGCGTGCCGGGGACATCGCGGACGAAAAAGGAATAATCCTCGCCGTCTTTGGCGTTCTCATACTCGCTGGAATAGGTTTCTTGATTGGACGCGGAGCCCAGATAATCTTTAACCTCCGCCAGAAAAGGAGACTGTGACGCCAGCTCGCTGACGTTCTTCAGAATCGCATCGCCCTGCAGTCCGCTGCTGTTGTTGAGAATCTTGCCGTCGCGTTCAAAGATCAGCAGCTGGCCGTTCAGCTCCTTTTCCTTCTCCGCCGCTAGGCCATTAAAGAACCCCAGGGTCACATCGATAGTGGAAACGCCATAAGCTTCGCCGTTCACGCGAATGCCCATGGAGCAATTCGTGCGCGCCTCCGGGCTGGCGGAATCCCGATAGGCCGGCGCCCAGGCGCACTGCCCGGCAGGGGCGTTCAAACCGTCTTTATACCAGCTCTGCTCGTAATAATTCTGCGACTCCGCGGAATTCCAGTAGGTGTTGGTGACCAGCTTGCCGCTGCCGTCGCGATGAATAAAGGTGCTGTTCTTGACGACATTGCTGTCCCGCTTGCGCGGCAGAGGCCAGACGCCGCCGCCGAACACCTGCTTCTTGCCGTATTGATCGATCATTGCGCCCAGTTGCTTGTCGATCTGATCGCTCTCCAGCAAAGGCACAGTCTGGGTGATCACTCGCTGTTGCGCCTGCACCTCGGCCAGCTCCGACAGAATCTCGTGCACCAGCGCATGCAGCACGCTGTTGATGTTTCTCTGTTCTCCCTGAACCAGGGTGGGCGCTACCCACTGCTGTATTCCTAACGCCGTAAATACGCCGACGATGGCCAGAAACACGATTAAAAACAAGGTGTATCTGTAACGTATGGACATGACGTCTCCCCGAATATGCGCCTCGGTTACTGGATATTTTGGGTCGATTCAGGATGCGAAAGCCGCATCGCGACTAACTATAAGATATAGCACTAAATTCCAGATTTTCCCCTTTACGTCGCCGGTTGCGGCCGTGAATGCCAAGGCTGATCGGGGATAAACGCGAAGGCGCGGCCGCCAGATTCAGAACGCCGCTGTCATCAAAGGTTATTCTCAGTCTGTTATGTCTGCAGGGATTCGCAACCTGCGCCAACGGCTTGCGACTCGGGCCATCAGGGCGTTGCCGTATTGGCTTCGCTAGCTATATTTATCAAGCCACCATGTAGTTTTATCAAGCCAGCATGCAGTTTTATCAAGCCGTCATGTATTTCTATCATTCCGTCACGATTTTTTGAGAGGGGTCATTGTGAGCAAACCCATTGGTCGTCCCAGTTTACGCACTCTGGAAACCCCGGATGGCGGCCGCCACGCCTCATGGCTGGAGCTGTTTTACGATTTGGTGATCGTGGTGTCCATCGCCCAGATCGCCCATGTATATATTCATCACCCTTCCATCGCCGCCGCGCTGGCCGCCGCCGGATTGTTCTGCGTGATCTTCCTGGGCTGGCAGGGCTTCAGCTTTTACGCGGACCGCTTCGACAACAACGACCCCGCCTTTCGCATCGCCGCCTTCGGGCAAATGCTGGCGATGCTGGTGCTGGCGGCGCAGGCGCCTCATGTGGCGGAAGGTCACCACAGCCTTTTCGCCCTGGCGTTCGCTGCGCTCAGGAGCATTCTGGTGATGCTGTATGCGTTGGTGTGGCGTTTCGTCCCCGTCGCCAAACCCCTCGCGGCCCGCTATGGCGGCGTATACGCGTTCAGCGTGTGTCTCTGGATCATTTCCGCCTTCGTTCCCCTGCCCGTCGCTCTGGGGCTCTGGGCGGCGGCCGTGCTGCTCGACCTCGCCCAGCCCTGGCTCACCACGCATTTACACGAACATATTCCCACCGACCCGGAGCATGTGCCGGAGCGTCTAGGGCTGTTCACCATTATTGTGCTGGGCGAGCTTATCGTCTCTGTGACATTGGGAGCGTTGGAAGTCGAGTGGAGCGGCTCACTGGTGATGACCCTGGTGTGCTGCTTCATCGCCGCCGTGTCATTATGGTGGCTCTATTTCGAACAAATCGACGGGAAACATCTGCCGCGCAAAGCCCTGCCTATCGTCGCCTATGCCTACGCCCACCTGCCCATTCTAGGAGCACTGACTTTTGTCGCCGCCGGCGTGGGAGTCATGGTGGGAGAACAGGGAGAGCATGGCGTCACAGGCGGTCTGTGGGCGTATTGCGGCGGCCTCGCGGTATTTCTCGCCGCGATCTCCATTGCGCAAGCGCAATTACAAGGCGCAGCCAATCGTCCGGTGCGCGTCGCCCGCAGTCTGCTCGCCGTCGCCTTGGTGTCGCTGCCGTTACTGCACCCAAGCCGGGAGTTGGCGGCGTTGTCCACCGCCCTGGGACTGATGGCGCTGGTGGTCTTCGAAGGCGTCATTTGCAGCCGTCTCAATGCGCGCCAGCTGCAAACACAACAAAAAGAGGCCGACTGACGCCGGCCCCCACATGATTGAGATACGCGTTGGCGCTCTCTTAATCCACCTTTAATCCATCACGATCAGGGACATGTCATCCATGCGCACCCGTTCGCCACTGGTGTAGCCCATCAACTGGCCGATCACGCGAATGCGATACCAGCCGGTTTGCGAGGCGTAGAAGGTTCCATGGGTTTCGTTGCTGCTCCAGGTGCCCAGAATGTTATTACCGTGGCCTGTGCAGAATGCATTGTCGCTGTTGGATGGCGCAATGATGGAGACGGTTCCGTTGGGATAAGTCACCTCCAGATTGATATCGAACCAGGTGAAATTGTCAGCAGACTGCACGGCGCATTCCGCGTTGAAGAACACCGCCCGGGTATCCACGTTGCTGGCGTAGACATAGGCGATAGTGCCGCCGCTGGACGTGATCGGCAGCGCGTGCGCCGCGCCGTCTGAATAGATTACCGGATTGAGGTAATAAACGCTGGATTCCACATCCGCGAAGCTGAAAGCGGAGGCTGCGCCTAGCAGCGCGCCAGCGGTCAAGGAGATGAGTCTTTGTTTGGTTTTCATAGTAATGCCCTCTTGTTTGCTCGTATTGAGGCGCGCACCGCCCGCTCGTCGTCTAAACCGCGACTGCGACGACGAGGGAATGTGTGCTCTGTGAATTCCGGATAAATGCGCTGGAAATTTGAGGTCAGTTAACGGTTAAGGCGTCTGCGCCTGTTGCTCGTTGTCGGTCAAAGCCGCCACGCTGCGGGTTGAATTAAGGGAGGCGAGGATGGCTGTCGCCTGCTCTTTGACGAAAGGATCGCTGTCGCTTTGCATCGCCAGGGCCAGATCCCGCCTGAGGGAGACGTCAATCTCTTCCTGCACCATCAGCTGGTTGAAGGCGATGGCGCGCACCAGTGGCGATGGGTCCTGCCGCGCCAGCCGGCTCAGTTGCTCAAACGGCGCCGCTTCGCCCCGCTCCGCATAGGCGCTCAGCGCCATCGCGCGGGTATCCGCATCGCTGGATTGCAGGCCCTGATCAAATAGCTCACTCACCTGTTCAGACGTTGCGCTCAACAGGCTGGTCCGATACTGAGTCACCGGATTGTCATCCACTGCCTCTGTTGGCGCGGACGCATAAAGACTGGCGTTGAGGAACAAAAGAGACTCCGTCAGCTCAATCTGCTCTTTCGGATACAGACTGATCGCCGCCAAAGACTCACCGTGGTAAAGATCCGCATGGTTATAGGTCTGGGAGAGGCGCTTCATGGCGTCGGGAATGGAGGCGTTGACCACCAACAAGGACAGCTTGCTATCCCGCAGACGGTCATCCAGATAAAAACGCACCCCGGTCAGCGCCTCCAACTTGTTAGTCAGTAACGACAAGGGATAAGCGTTCACATTGACTGACACCAATCCGTTGGCGGCGACGTCGATAGTCCCATCCGCAGGCGTGGTTGCGCTCTCTTGCGTCGGGATCTCTTCCGGGACATAGACGGGCGTGTCGCGCTCAGAAGCAGTCGCTTTGACAGACGCCACGGAGGCGACTTCAACGCCCCGTTTAACAGGCTCCGCGCGCCCCCCCAATAAATTAATGGCGGCGACGCTGATCGCCGCGCCTAAAACGATGGCGATAGAAAAATGAATGGTTTTCATAGCTGCCTCCTGCATTTATGATCCATGGGCTCCGCGATGAACTGACGGCGCAGCCTGCTGGAAACCTTGCTGCAACGACGCTGATTTGAGTCGTTGCCTGTCATCAGGATGGGTTCAGTTTACGAAGGGGTGGATCAGGGGGCAGTTAACTTTTTGGACGCAAAAATGTGACATTGTCACGAAAGCGCAGAAACAATATTCATAAAACGAATTAGCACATAATTTTTAATTATTTTATTGCATATAAGAAGACACCTAGAATTGTCCGATCTTTATCACGGGCCATGGGAGGCTTTTATGAAATTCAATCGCTTACGTCGCACTCTTGTACTTGGCGGCTTGGGTCTGGCCCTTGCCTCCGCGTTAGTCACCCCTAGCTTCGCCGCAGAAGACCTGCTGCAAAGCATCCAAAAACGGGGCTCCATCCAGGTTGGCCTGGAAGGCACTTACCCTCCGTTTAACTATCAGGATGAAAATGGCCAGCTCACCGGCTTCGAAGTGGAGTTCGCCAAAGCGCTGGCGGATCAGCTGGGCGTGAAGGCGGAGTATCAGACCACCAAGTGGGACGGCCTGCTCGCGGCGCTGGAATCCGAGCGTCTGGACGTGGTGATCAATCAGGTGACCATTTCCGATGCGCGCAAACAGAAATATGACTTCTCCGCGCCTTACACGGTGTCCGGCATTCAGGCGCTGACCCGCAAGGATCTGGAAAGCGAAATTAACGGCCCTTCCGATCTGGCGGGCATGAAAGTGGGCGTGGGTCTGGGCACCAACTATGAAACCTGGTTGCGTGAAAACGCGCCGCAAGCGGAAGTGAAAACCTACGACGACGATCCCACCAAATACCAGGATCTGCGTTTCGGCCGCATCGACGCCATTCTGATCGACCGCTTCGCCGCGTTCGAACTGCTGAATAAAACCGGCGACGCGCTCACCCTGGCTGGCTCGCCTTTCTCCCGTCAGGAAGCTGGCGTCACCCTGCGTAAAGGCAACCCGGAACTGCTGGCGGCTATTGATAAGGCCATCGCCAAAATGCGCGAAGACGGCACGCTGCAAAAACTGTCGGAGAAATGGTTCAAGGCTGACGTAACGCAATGATCGAAAGCAGCCTCAAGCTGATTGCGGACTCCGCCCCATTCCTGCTGAAAGGCGCCGGATACACCGTCGGGCTCAGTCTCGGCGGTATGTTTTTCGGCCTGATACTGGGCTTCACGCTGGCGATGATGCGGCTGTCCAGTTTCCGCGCCCTGGACTGGACCGCCCGGGTCTATATCTCCTTCTTTCGCGGCACGCCGTTGCTGGTGCAACTGTTCATGATTTACTACGGGCTGCCGCAGTTGGGCGTCCGTCTGGAGCCGTTAACCGCCGCGCTGATCGGTTTCTCTCTCAATATGGCCGCCTATGCCGCGGAAATCCTGCGCGCCGCCATCGCCTCCATCGACCGGGGACAATGGGAAGCCGCCGCCAGTATTGGCATGACCCGCACGCAAACGCTGTACCGCACCATTTTGCCGCAAGCCGCGCGCACCGCCCTGCCCCCGCTGGGCAACAGCTTCATCTCGCTGGTGAAAGACACCGCCCTGGCGGCGACCATTCAGGTGCCAGAGCTGTTCCGTCAGGCGCAATTGATCACCGCCCGCACCTTCGAAATTTTCACCATGTATTTGGCCGCGGCGCTGATTTACTGGGTGCTCGCCAGCCTTCTCGCGCATTTACAGAATCGCCTGGAAGCCCGGGTCAACCTGCATGAAAAGGACGCCTGATTGATATGATCACCCTGCGCAATCTGACCAAGCAATTCAAAGGACAAGCCGTACTGAAAGGCATTGACCTGGAGATTCAGCCCGGTGAAGTGGTCGCTATCATCGGTCCCAGCGGCTCAGGTAAAACCACGCTGCTGCGCTGTATGAACCTGCTGGAGGAGCCCAGTGGCGGCCATATCCGCGTCGGGGATTTCGACATTGACGCCGACCGTCCTCTGGGACCGCAGCAAGGCCTGATCCGTAAGCTGCGGCAGCATGTCGGCTTCGTCTTCCAGAACTTCAATCTGTTCCCTCATCGCACGGCGCTGGAGAACGTGATGGAAGGCCCGGTGGTGGTGAAGAAGGAACCCCGCGAGCAGGCCGACGCCAAAGGCCGCAGTCTGTTGGCCCGCGTCGGTCTGACCGGGAAAGAGGATTCCTATCCTAAACGCCTTTCCGGCGGACAGCAGCAACGAGTCGCCATCGCCCGCGCACTGGCCATGGAGCCGGATGTGATTCTGTTCGACGAGCCCACTTCGGCCCTCGATCCCGAACTGGTGGGCGAAGTGTTGGCGACGATTCGCAGTCTCGCGGAAGAAAAGCGCACCATGGTGATCGTCACTCACGAGATGAGTTTCGCCCGGGATGTGGCCAATCGCGCCATATTCATTGACGGCGGCGTGATCGTTGAGCAAGGCGACGCCAAGTCCCTGTTCAGCAATCCCAAGGAACCGCGCACCCGCCAGTTCCTGAACAAATTCCTCGGCGACAACGCCGCTCAGCCCCTGCCGGAAGACGCGTGAGCGTGCTTCCGGTGCGGTTGCTCCTGCAATAGCCAGCGAAATAACGCGAACTGCGACGGCAGGTAAAACAGATACTCCGGGTGCCACTGCACGCCGATAATCTTGCGTCCGCTGATGCATTCCACCGCCTGCACGATAAAGTCCAGATCGCGCCCCACCACTTTCAGGCCCGCACCGGGCACTTTGATCGCCTGATGATGCAAACTGTTGACCCGCAGTTTTCTGGCGCCGCAGATGGCGGATACCCGTGAGTCCTTTTCCAGCTGCACCTGTTTGGTGGGCAACAGTCCTGGCCGGTTGTAGGTGAGCTTGCGCATATGACGAATGTCCTGATGCAGCGCCCCGCCCAGCACGCAGTTGATCAATTGCGCTCCGCGACAAATGCCTAATAGGGGAATGTTGTGCTCCAGGGCTTTGTGAATCCAGGCGATTTCCAGAGCGTCCCGGTCTGGATCTATTTTGACCTTCTCATTGATATCGCCGTTGTAGTGTTCCGGGCTGATATCGTCGCCGCCGCCAATAATCAGGGCGTCCAGGGGAATGCCGCTGGGCGCATGGCGCACGCTGATGCGCTCCGGATGCGCCCCCGCCATGCGCAGCGCCAACTGCGCGCACCACCACGACGGCGACCACTTGCGGCCGCTGCCGGTTACGCCAACCCGGAGTCTTGTATCCATTGTTCCATGGTCTCTATCCAGTCATGGCGACTAACGCCCAACAGCGGACGCCACGCATCCAGATAAGCAGCGCTAAGTCGCTCAATATCATCAGGACGACACGCCAGCTCCTCTACTACCCACCAACTGTTCCAGGGAACCGCCAGGCTCCAGTCAGGACGGTCGATCAGTGAGTTCGGCAGGCGATAGTGAAAGGTCGGACGCGCCTGAATGCGCCCGTCGTCCACGGCGCGCCGCACCCGCTCGCCGTCGATTTCCGTCAGTAGGGGCAGCATATCCAACGCGCGGTTACGGGTAGGATTATAGGCGAGATAGTCAATAAACAGCCGATCCAGGTTCGGCGCCGGGTCCGACAAGAGTTGTCGCACATAGGATTCGGGGTAAAGATCGATGTAAGGGCTGATGCGCCGGGTCACGTCCACTTGCAGACGCTCCACCAGCCACCACTGCAACAGACTGAACGCTTTCAGATAGGCGGCGATGGCGGCGGAATCCAGAGAGGGAATTTCCGGGTTGATGTGCACGCCATAGGCGGCGATGGGAGAATCTTCCGTGCCCTGGGCGCCGGCGTCCCTCAGGGCGACGACCATAGGATCCAGCGCAGTGAGGCTGGTGATCGGCAACGGCGGGCACACGACTTCCATCGGAACCAGCAGCTTCGCCGCCTGCCCCAGCAACTGCACCCACTCGTCTTCCTCTTCTCCCTGCTGGCGGGCGGCCTGGCGTTTGAAGTAGTCCCAATCCACCTCCACGCTGAAACGGCCCAACGACTCCACATGCAGCTTTTTCTCCGCCGCCGAACCGGAGATCACCTGCGCGCCCAAAGCGCTCTGCAGCGCCGCCACGGTCTGATCCAGGGTCAGTCCGGTGAACTCCAGCTCAAACCCGACCAGCCGCACCTCACCGTCGCCCCGGCGGACGATGGATGGGGTTTTGAAGCTGTTATCGCCGGCATTCATGCAGTGACCTCCGATATTGCGCCCTGGCGCTGCGGATTCATGATTGGATTGTAGCATCCGACGCCGTCCGCTGGCTGCGGCATCCGCCTCACGCGCCTTCATTGATTGGTTTGATACATACGCAAGGCGGCGTCCGATGTCTCCAAAGGCCAGAAAACGCGCTGTCTCGGGTGAAAGATTACGAAGAATTCAGGCGCGCATAATTCTGCTGAAGCGCCCAGATCAAAGTGATAATCTTTCTCGTATAACAATGACGCCCACGTTGGCGGCGCCGTCAGCGTCCGAAGCGAGCACAACGCCAGGCCGCCCCGATTCCGCCGGCGCGCACGATGCGCTTGTATTAACGTTTCAGGCTAAGGACTCAGGACATGTCTTCACGAACGCTGAACGGGGCGCTGACAGCGACCCTGATTAGTATTTGCATCGCAGGAACGACGCTCGCCGCCGGCAGGCCGCCCACCTCTGTGGTCGCCGCGTCCACGCAATCCGCCCCCTACTACGACAAAATCGAAGCCCTTGGCACCATCAGCGCCAACGAGTCAGTGAACATCACCCCCAAAATCACCGAAAAAGTCATCAGCGTCCATTTCGACGATGGCGTCAGCGTGAAGCGCGGCGATGTACTGATCAAACTGGATGACGAGGAAGAACAGGCTAATCTGCGTTCGACCCTGGCGGTGCAGGCGGAGCGTGAAAGCGCTTATCGTCGCGCCCAGGAACTGTATAACCGACGCGTCGGCAGCGAGGCGGATCTGGACGCCGCCCGGGCGCGGGTGGATCAGAGCAAGGCGGAAATTGAAGCCATTCGCACCCGCATTTCCGCCCATCAGATCACCGCGCCTTTTAATGGCGTGCTGGGGCTGCGCAATATCAGCGTCGGCGCCCTGGTGGAGCCCAGTGACGTTTTGACCACCCTGGATGACCTCAGCGTCGTCAAAGTGGACTTCGCCATTCCGTCCGTTTTCCTCGCCAACCTGAAACCCGGCCTGAAAGTGGAAGCGGAAACCAGCGCCTATCCCAAACAGATTTTCAGTGGCGAACTCAAGAGTATTTCCCCCCGGGTCGACCCCGTGACCCGCACCGTGCAGGCGCGCGCGCTGTTCGACAACCCTGGCCGTATGCTATTGCCCGGCATGCTGCTGCAACTGGATCTGCAATCCCGTCCGCGCACCACTTTGGTGATTCCGGAAAGCGCCATCGCCACCGTGGGAACCGCCCATTACGTCTTCGTCGTTGTCGAAGGAGAACCGGCGAAAGCACAGCGCAGACAGGTGGAGATCGGCTCCCGCAAAGCCGGCAAAGTGGAGATTCTGAAAGGATTAGAGGAAGGCGACTTGGTTATCAGTCATGGTCTGGTGAAAATCTCCGATGGCTCCGCAGTAAAAGTCATCGCCGTGGATGACGGCGCCCTCAATGTCGCCAAGCTGTTGCAAGGCGAGCAGCAGGCGGAACAAACGGAATGATGCTCTCAGACCTCTCCGTCAAACGACCGGTGTTCGCCTCCGTCATCGGTTTGCTGCTGATCGCTTTCGGCTATCTCTGCTTTGAACGGTTGCCGTTAAGGGAATATCCCGCCATTGATCCGCCCGTGGTCAGCGTCACCACGGACTATCCCGGCGCTGCCGCCAATGTGGTGGAAACCCGCATCACCGAGGTGATCGAGGAGCGCATTTCCGGGGTGCAAGGCATCGTGTCAATCTCCTCTCAGTCCAGTAATGGTCGCTCCCGCATTACCATTGAGTTCGACATCGGCCGCGATATCGACGCCGCCACCAACGACGTTCGCGACCGCGTATCCCGCATCGCCGACAACCTGCCGGCGGAAGCGGAGCCGCCGGATATCGCCAAAGAGGACAGCAGCGACGACGTCATCCTGTGGCTGAACCTGTCCGCATCCAACATGACCGTGCCGGAGCTGACCGACTACGCCAATCGCTATTTGGTGGATCGCCTGTCGGTGCTGGACGGCGTCGCCCGCGTACGGGTAGGCGGCGGCAAGGTTTACGCCATGCGCATCTGGCTGGATCGCAGCGCCATGGCGGCGCGGCGCATTACGGTGACGGATATCGAAGGCGCACTGCGGGCGGAAAACGTGGAGTTGCCGGCGGGAAGCATCGAATCCAGGGACACCCAGTTCACCGTGCGCACCGAGCGCAACTTTCATACCCCGGAAGACTTTCGCAAGCTGGTGATCGGCGCGGGACAGGACGGCTATCTCATCCGCCTTGGCGATGTCGCCAAAGTGGAGCTGGGCTCTGTGGAGGAACGGGGAATATTTCGCGGCAATGGCGAAACCATGGTCGGCGTGGGGGTCACCAAACAGTCCACCGCCAACGTGCTGGACGTAGCCCGCGCGGTGCAGGCCCAGGCCAAGCGCATCAATCCCACCTTGCCGGAAGGCATGACCCTGCAAGCCAGCTACGACTCCTCCGTTTTTGTGGAGGGGGCCATCAACGAAGTGGTGAAAACCCTGTTTATCGCCATCGGGCTGGTTATTCTGGTGATATGGGCTTTCCTGCGGGATTTACGCGCCACCCTGGTGCCGGCCGTAACCGTTCCGATCTCCCTGATCGCCACCTTCTGCGCCCTGTACGCCTTCGACTTCACCATCAACATGTTCACCCTGTTGGCGCTGGTGCTGGCCATTGGAATGGTGGTGGACGACGCCATTGTCGTGCTGGAGAACATTTACCGTCGCATGCATGAACACAACGAGACGCGACTGGTGGCGTCCTTTCGCGGCAGTCGTCAGATCGGCTTCGCCGTTATCGCCACCACCCTGGTGTTGATCGCCGTGTTCGTGCCGATCGCCTTTCTGCAGGGCGACATCGGCCGTCTGTTCTCCGAGTTCGCCCTCACACTGGCCGCCGCGGTGGCGTTTTCCAGCGTCATCGCCCTCACTCTGTCCCCCGCCCTGGCGTCAAAGATTTTGCCCAATGACGACAAAGCCCAGGACCTGAGCGAAGGCGGCCATTTCTTCCATGGCGTGCAGCGTGTCTATGGCGCCATGCTGGCGGCCTGTCTCAAGGTGCGCTGGCTGTTTGTAGTGCTGATGCTGGCGATTTGCGCGGGCTCCGTCTGGCTCTACAAGGATTTGCCGGAAGAGTATGCGCCCAAAGAAGATCGCGGGGCGTTCTTTATTCTGGTGAACGGCCCTGAAGGCGCCACTTACGACTACATGCTCGACTACATGAATGAGATCGAACGGCGTTTGATGAAGTTTGTGGACTCGGGCGAGGCGCAACGGGTGCTGGTGCGCGCCCCGCGTGGGTTCGGCAATATCGAAAACTTTAACTCCGGTTTCGCCCTGGTGGCGTTGAGCCCCTGGGGAGAGCGCCGCTCCGCCTGGAACATCATGGATGACGTACGTAAATCCTTAGCGGACCTGCCGGGCGTGCGCGCCTTCCCGGTCATGCGACAGGGATTTGGCGGCGGCATCTCCAAGCCGGTGCAATTTGTCATCGGCGGCGGCACTTATGAGGAGCTGGCGGAATGGCGCGACATTCTGTCCAAGGAAATCGATGCGTCCAATCCTGGCCTCGCCGGCGTGGACTTCGATTACAAGGAAACCCGCCCTTACCTGTCCGTGCAGATCAACTATGATCGCGCCGCCGACCTGGGAGTAAAAGTACAGGATATCGGGCGCACGCTGGAATCGATCCTGGGTGGACGCACGGTCACCACCTATCTGGACAACGGCCAGGAATACGATGTGATCGTCGAAGGCGAACGCGACGCGCAACGCACCCCCGCCAGCATCCAGAACATCTACGTGCGGTCGCAGCGCAGCGGCGAGCTGATCCCTCTTTCCAGCGTGGTGACCCTGCGCGAATTCGCCGACTCCAGCAATCTCAATCGTTTCAATCGCCTGCGTGCGATCACTCTGGAAGCCAACCTGGAGGATTCCCTCACCCTGGGAAAAGCGCTGAGCTATCTGGAAAATCTGGTGGAAACCCATCTTCCCGCTCACGCCCAGATCGATTACAAAGGCCAGTCCGCCGATTTCCGGGAGGCTGGAACCGCGCTGGCGACCACCTTGGTATTGGGCATTCTGATTGTGTTTCTGGTGTTGGCCGCGCAATTCGAAAGCTACGTGCACCCGTTCGTGATCATGCTGACAGTGCCATTAGCGGTGGCCGGCGGCATGCTGGGCCTCTATGTCACCGGCAATTCGCTTAACCTGTACACGCAAATTGGGTTGATCATGCTGGTAGGACTCGCGGCGAAAAACGGCATACTGATTGTTGAGTTCACCAACCAATTGCGGGATCAGGGGCTCACCTTCGACAATGCCCTGGTGGAAGCATCCATGGCCCGTCTCAGACCAATTCTGATGACCGCGGTCACCACCATCGCCGGCGCAGTCCCCTTGATGTTGTCCGACGGCCCCGGCTCAGAAACCCGCTCAGTCATCGGCATCGTCATCCTCTGGGGCGTCTCCGCCGCCACCCTGTTTACGGTATTCATCGTGCCCGTAGCGTACAGCCTGCTGGCCCGCAAAACCCGCTCGCCCAAAGCCGTGGAAAAACAGTTAGAAGAAGAACTCAAACTGCATGAAGACCACGCCATAGAGCATCTGGCGGATTAGATTCACTCCTATCAACCCGTCGGGAGGGAAGCCTGCCGGTGGGTTACATCCCTAGCGCACTCTTATCATCAATGAGACGGCGCATTTGGAGTTTGCTTTGGGTGGACAGCTGGAGTAATTCTTCGCCCCTCATACAACGCGCTATCCCGCAAAAACTCCCTGGCTAACTGCGCCGCTGCGACTTGGTTATCCCTCACCCTGGCGATTTCCTGCTCATTCAATCTAACGCTGATATCCTGAACAAAAGGCCCGCCAGTCAGAAAAGTCAGATACCAAACCTCACCTTCTTGCATCAGCAAATAGGAATACGCCTCTCTGAAAATAACCTTCAACAAGCCACCTCAAAAGAAAAAGTAAGTCTCTGGCAATTGCCCGACGCCTTGATTTTTGATAATTGATTATTACCGTAATTAAAAAAATCTATCTATTACTACTTTCGTCATCATAATAAGAAAGCTTCCTGCTGACGACACGCACCCAGTCATCAACGTCTATTTGATCATCGGTTTCAACAGAAAGAAGCTGAGTAAACATCTGAGTTGAAGTTACTATTGCCCAGATAGAAAAAAGACAGGCCTCATAATCGTCTTGTGTTAAATGTGGAAATTCAGACAGTATCATCCCTCTAATATTTTCGTTAGCCCAGATACTGTCTAATAAATCAGCAACAAAGACATTTCCATTTATCGTAGCTATGCCTTGACGTATAACCTCTCCCTCTTTCTCTGTGCTTGCCCAATGCAGCTTACTCACAAGATTAAGTGATTCATCAGAGGTAGAACCATGAAGAAGCATCCCCGCCCTTATACGATCAGTGGCCCTAGGCAGTTCCTCATTAGGCGTCAACCTAGTCGACAGCTCCTTAATAATGCAATTAAGAACTTGCTTTCCACTGCCTTTTCTCATAGTCATGCCTTATGCTTTTATTTGAAATTACGCCAATTTCAGTTTGGGAAAAATCAGTCTGACAACCCATGAAAAAATCACAGATAAAAGAGCATACTTAAAAAGCATCAAACTTAAAACAGCACCTATTTTCACTCTCAATATAAAACCTGACGCATAAGACGAGCCAATTTGGTCTTTGGTCGAAACAGCAGTACAGGCCATTTTGCGATTATCTTATCCTACCTATCGATGGTAGAACCGATTTAGTTCTTTGGAGTTTGTTTTGGATAGATGGACGGCATAATTCTTCGCCCTTGATACAAGGTGCTATCCTGCAAAAACTCCCTTGCTAGTTGCCCTGCTGCGACTTGATTATCTCTTACCCTCGCTATTTCCTGCTCATTTAGCTTCACGCTGGTATCATATATCCCGACTCCTCCTGAAAGAAAAGTCAGATACCAATTTTCTTCGTCTTGCATCAGCATATAAAAATATGCTTCTTGGAAAATAAGTTTCAACATCCCTCGTTAACCTCCCTCATACAGGCAAAGACCACATCGCTTCCAAGCTTTTCGATATAGCTCGCATGAATCTCCAGGTCTGGCTTCACTGCGTCATATAGGCCAGCGTGATGCAGTAAAGCCAAATAACGCCGTAAAAGTTGCGCCGCCGGGCTGCCATGACTCGAAAAGAGGTTAACCTCCGCCATCCGTCCCCGGTTCTTTTCCGCAGAATAAGAAGACAGATTCGCCAGTAGATGAGAAAGCTCCTCACCCGTCACGTCAAGCCCAGTCATATAGGCCAAAAACGCCTGTTCGAATATCTCACCATTCTCTTCGGACTCACCCACAAAACGACAGACTTGACCACTGATATTAGCCCCATGCACATGTCCAAAATAATCCGGACTACGCACGAAATACCGACCTTTACCACGGAAAAAGTCATCTATTTCATTGCGATTGAGGGCGTACTCAAACGTGTTGGGGTTGCTGGTCAAGATTTATCTCTCATGGCTTCTACACTCAGTTTCATTTATGAGCGCACTAACCTCCTTTTTTAATTTTTTCAAAAAGAGTGTCTTTTCTGTTTTATCGGTTTCCAACAAAACCATTTCTTTAATCGCAGATCTGGCTTTAGAGTATAGGTGTTTTGCCTCAAGAGGCTGCATATAGCTCTGTAATACTCTTTCCTCTTCTTCAGCTATATCAACTTCTACGCTTGTAGGACGTAGAGTTAAACGACCTTCTTGCACAGCCATTTGATATCCAAAAAAAGTAATAGTCGCGCGCCCTATCTTAGTGTAGAGAACTCCGCCATGCTCCTGAAATACATTCAGTTGTTCCATATCGCTTACCCCCTTTAAAAGATAGAGTAGTGGCCAAATTCTTTTTCTGATTATGAGCAAGCTGATCAGTCTATTTTATGTCCAAAAAATATTCTTCCACGACGTGAAAACTTATTGATGTCAAAATTATTCTCAAACTCTTTCAGTATAGACATAATAGCAACCTTGTTTGGCATTAACTCGTCATTAATCATATTAGAACTAGAGACACCTATCATAGCTTCGAAAAGCTCTACATAAGTTATAAACAAGCCATTACAAAAGAAAGCGCCATCATCCTCATTGGGAACAAAGTCGATCTCAGCCTCTAACTGCTTCGATATAAACTCCACATTCACTTCCTGCCCTTGGAGCACAAATGAGTCTTCTCCGTATAATTTTTTAAGTTCGGACACTTTATCCCTGGCCATCTTTTCATAGCTGGGCGCAGTTATATCGTTGTAGTCATCAGAGAAAATGCATTCATTATTCTCTAATATATCTGAAATTCTATCCTTAATAATCTGGAGCTCATCACCGGACGCCTTACGTTTGAATTCCAAATAGTCCTCAATAAATTCAAGCCCTCCGGAGTTTCTCAACGCATCATATGCCTCAACTCTTAAATCATAGTTTAGCTCAATCACCATCTTAGACAGCTCTCTTAATGCGCTTATAGGTGCACAAAAACCGAGCAACCTAATCGCATATTCGTGAAGATCAAACAAATCAGGCGTTTTCAAGATATCCAAAACCAAATCGACGTGCTTAAAACGTCCCTCTTTAGCTTCTTCAAATACAAAAATAAGCCGAAGCCAGGGGTCACAGTTCACTTCGCTAAGCGCCATTTTAGTGGCTTCAGGTATCGGATATTGATAAGTAGTCCCTTGCTCTAAAGTGAGCCAGCCAGTCCCTATAAATTCAGGCATTTTCATATATGTTTCCAGTAATTTAATCAGGATGCCGCTTCAAAAAATCAATTACTAAATCTGCCTTATTTCAGCTCAACCGTACAAGGATGTACAGCTTTTAACTGCTCACCAAATTCTGATCAGAAAAGAGTAAAATTATTGCAGGATTTATGGACTACTTTAGATACTTACCTTACTGATTAGCGCCGAGCATCACGTAAAAATTAAAAAACCACTCCCATTCAACGACTGATTTCGCCACACATCTTAAAGCTCTGCACTCCTTCATCCTAGCCTAATAACCTAGAGACAGAAAGATACAATACAACTATCAACTTAAACCGCTGTAAAAACCTAAAATAACACTTCCACTTAGTACTACGGTAACAAAAATTCAGGTCTCTGATTTTTCAGGAAAAGTCTGTCAAAACTCAATACAGCTAAAGCAGGAATTCATAAACACCTTATATACAGGTCATGAAGCCAGCAAGCATTCGTAGGAGTATGGCTAAAAAATCATTAATCTCTAAGTTACTGAGGACTGCGCCTTCAGCTATTCAGAAGCAGCGTTATCTCAATTTATATTTGCCCCAATAATCTTCGCATATTTCTGTCCCGCCTTATCAGCTCCATAACCACCAAAATACAGCATTAGTCCTCCTTGCTCAGTAATCTCTGCGAAATATTTTATATTCTCACCTTCTCCAACAATCCTAATCTGATCACACAATTCATCTATTGGAGGGCCAAACTCCCTCAGCATTCTGCTTATTTCTTTATACGTTTCATTTTTATTGTAACACTTCAGACACTCCTCAACAGATTTAACCGAGGATGATATGCGCACACTTTCCGCACAACTTAATATCTCATATTTTACATAGGCTTTCTGACACACTAGCTTTTTGAAGCTATCAGCATAGAACTGACCAATATCACCACAACTACTATAATGAACAAGACCATTAGATACGTTCAGTGCAAGATCGATTCCTGCATGTCCTGCACCGACTATCACCCAACCACCTTCAGGAAAGTCCTCTGGAAATTCTTCAAATTCCTCATACGTAAGGAGGATATTCGTAATGTCTGTTAAAAAAGGAATATATTCCAATATGCCACCATTCCAGCGGCCGCACTTTAACAAGTACTGTATGTATTCTAAAGGAAGCGGGTATGAGACAATGGCCTCAAGCTTCTCTATGTCCTCCTTCGAAGCTCCTTCGGTTAATATAGGAGCAACCCCAGAATAAAGAGAAACAAGGCGATCAATCCAATCATACTCCATTCCAAATCACCATTCACAATATTTTATACAAGCCTAAAAATCATTAATGGGACTTTTTCACTTTCTAATATCTACGTCTGACTCCACTTTTTATTCCATTTATCGCCTGCTCCTCAAGCCACTCGTAAAATTCCATCAGTGATCCACACGCTTCATTCACCAGAAATATTTCAGAGTCGAACTGATAAACTTTTGAATCAATCTCATCTTCGCACACAATGAAATAGAACACTGTCGCATAGCGACCCAAAATGAAAAAAGGCTTACCAGGAAATAGATCTTCATCTATAGTTCCACCTTCCTCTCTTATCTCATCAAAATATTCCTTTATATAGAAATTCATTTCCTTTACGGAATTCGAATTATATTCATACTCATTGCCATCAATAAGCAAGTCAGATTTTTCACCTAACGCGCCAACAAACAATTTGTAAAACAGTGGAATATTCACACCAAAAAGCTTTTCAATTTCTTCGACTTGCTCTTGTGACCACCCTTTTATCCGAGATTTTAATACGACTCCTTCTTTCTCCAATTCACTCAAGTAATTTTGAAAAATATCCGTTAAGTCTTTCATGCCATATTTCCTAATTAGTCTCTTGAGGGACCCGTGACAACATTTATATTTATACCAGGTCTTTCTTCAGCGAACTTTTTAATCATTAAGGAGCAAGAAGCACAACTCGGCCTATCGATGACCAGCTTCTAACAGGGTGTCTATCATTGGTGGGTAAGATCAGAAGATTGCAGGTCCAGACCAATTAAGAAAGATGGCTTTAAAAATCCTTCGGAGCATGAAAAGAACGCCATCATTGATTCAAAGTTTATTTAGGCATCCAGAACTTAAATATATTATGGCTTAGTGATCGGATACTTATTTACGGGTTAGTAAATTATGCGTTTCACTCCCTTAAACTCCTTAACACCTTTTCCAGACAGATCAGCTACGCCTATATCTAACTTTCTAGCTCCAAATCAAATGCAACATTTTGACACTTCTTCAAGAAGTGCGACAATTCTGGGTCTGACTCTTCAAATTCTCTAACAGCGAAGTGCCCAAGAATTATTTTATCTAGTTTGCTTTTGTCTTTTTCCATTCCATCAATTATCGTAAGCAAATAATTAAGCTGCCTAGCTATACTATGATAAATTTCAAAATCTGGTATTTGCTTAAGCCTTTCTTCATTTATTGCTATAGCTTTGCATAGTGTTTCTTTTTTATTCATCCAACCACCGCTTTATAGCTCCCTTTATTAGCCCTAGCGGAGATTGGCTTTGTTCGCCTACTGCCAGGGCTCAGCGCATACTGCATAATGGTCTAATCACTGCCAATTCAGTAATTATCTGTCACAAGCCTTTTATCTACATATCTGATCCTGTTCTGCGGCCCATGGCCTGCATATTC
The DNA here is from genome assembly GCF_029813005.1 of Hahella sp. CR1. Classification (NCBI taxonomy): domain Bacteria; kingdom Pseudomonadati; phylum Pseudomonadota; class Gammaproteobacteria; order Oceanospirillales; family Hahellaceae; genus Hahella; species Hahella sp. CR1. The sequence goes on along the minus strand of NZ_JAPELK010000010.1, from coordinate 2,551 downwards.
GGTATAGGTTAAAAATACCGCCTTACAAATCATGCAAACATTTATATATGACTCATGGTAAGGATAAAAGTGAATGGCTACTGGAGCATCCTTGCTCCAATAATTAGTACCATCTACATGATATTCGCTATAGCCATTCATTTTTATTGACTCTTCTGCGCCTTCAAACTCTGCCACGGCCCTAATACTTTCACTAATGTCTGGAGTAATATTTTCCCAAGACTTTAGATTTTGGCTTCTGCAGCATTCACAGAAGCCAAAATCAACTTCCTCTTCTGTAAGCTTGCGAAGTGAACTAACATTCATTTTGAGCAACTTATTCTTCCCACTAGTGGCATGGATAGAGTTCACAATTCATCCAAATGCAGCAGCCCTCGTTCCTGGGCGATGTAGGAATATGAGGATTAATCCACACGCTCCTACAGCATCAATCAGACTCCCGAGAGGTAGTCTTTGAGAATACTCTCTACAGCAATGGAGTTATCTCTTTCGATTAGCCCCAGGTATAGCTTAATAAGATGGTCACTATCATCTTGGTGCTTTAACTTCTGGAAGTATTTTTTTATTGAAACTGCGATATCAGACTCAGCATGCTCATCAAACTCCACCCCACTCAATAAGCCTTGACGCCTCAACCTAGTCACCTCCGCTAGGTTCGCCAATAGATGCCCAAGATCTTCATAAGCAGGGCTTAGTGAGTCTACAAACTTCTTAAAGTAATAGCTAAATTCATCCGCTTTCCCTGACCCAGAGTCAATAAATTTATTGACATCTCCAGAGAGACGCACTCCATAACAATGCTGTCCATCCATAGGATTGTGTGAGTAATACATCCCTTCACCCTTGAAGAAGCTATTAGTCTCACTATTGTTAACTGACTTTTGAAATAAGTTTTCTGACATTATTGCAGCCTTTTAGCGTTCTTGAAGCTCTTGGACAGTTCATCAACACTATTTTTATGGGAAATATTTTCTGACCCAACCAGAGCAGCTTCAGTTGCACCACCTTTGGTTTTCCCGCCAGGAACCCATTCATTAGGGTAAGCGCCGGCTTCATTACCATCTGGTATATCGTAGGAAAACCTGGGGTCATCTGGCGATACTGTTACATATAAAATCTTTTCACCACTTAAGTCCACATCACCTAGGGCAAGATCATCCCGCAGGATTCTCCAATCTTTTCCTGAAGCCTCGTACTTCTCTATGATTTGATCCATTTCTGATCGTAGACCCACAAACTTCCGTGGCGGTAAGTTTTGGTACAATGGGCTTCTTATCCATCCTTCCACAGCAATAAATGCAGAGCCTTCCTGTTTAAACTTCGCTATATGCGCATCAATGTATGATTGAGGCAAATACGTAGAAGGAGCCGGTCTATTAGGCTTTGACATAGCCTCGACTTCCTTCATCTTCTGATAGCTTTTTGCCGCCTCAGTACTGTTCGCAAAGTGCCCTTTAGTGTCTTTCTGGAACTGATTCCAGCTGTTTTCCTTACAAGTTAACCCAAACGGATCCACCCATCCTGTGGGGTTCGGCGCATATTGATAGTTGTTGCCTCCCCCCAATAGTCCAACGGGGTCCTGGTTGATAAACCGTGCGGCGCTGGGGTCGTAATAACGGTGCCGGTTGTAATGCAGGCCGGTTTCTTCGTCGTAGTATTGGCCCTGGAAGCGCAGTGGGTTCTGTACTTCTTCGATGTCTTGCAGCGCCAGGTTTCCGTAGGCTTTGTAGCGGGCGGACCAGACGACTTCGCCTTCCGCATTGGTCATTTCCTGCGGTGTGCCCAGGTGGTCCAGGTGGTAGTGGTAGACCTGTTTGTCCTGGATGAACGCCAGCGGACGGAAGCTGTTGGGTTCGTAGACGTAGACTTTGTTGAGGTGGTTGCGCTGTTCCGAGAGCAGCACGTCGCCGTTCCAGAGGAACTCGGTCTTACCGAAGGCGTCCTGTTTGGCGATGCGGCGCCCCAGGGCGTCGTATTGGTATTCGGTCTTTTGCCCGTCTTTTTCGATGGCGATCAGCTGATTCTGCTTGTTGTACTGGTAACGGGTCTCCAGCTTGCCGCCTTTGCCGCGTTTTTCGAGTATCAGGTTGCCGGCGGCGTCGTATTCGAAGTGGCGGTCGCCATGGAAGTTCAGGCGGTTGCCCTTGGCCTGATTCTGGCCGTCGAGAATATTGCCCGCCGGGTCGAAGGCGAATTCTTCGTTGCAATAGCCTTCGACCGTTTTCAGGCGATCGAGGGCGTCGTAACGGTAATGAGTGGTTCCTTTTTTCAGGTCGTCGATGAGCGCCAGATTGCCGCTGGCGTCATAGCCGTAGCTGCGCTCGATGATGCGCGCTTTGCTCTGACGATGGCTGACCCGATGACGAATCAGGCGTCCCATGACGTCGTAGTCGTAGCGGGATTCCGCCGCGCCCTGGCGGCGACGTAATTCGCGCCCGTCCTGGTCCCGTTCGATGCTGGCCAATACGTCGCCGTTGTGGCTGACCTGGGTGAACAGACCATGGCGGTCATAGCCGAAGCTGAGGACGCCGCCGTCAGGCAATAGTGACTT